>NZ_JARWLA010000068.1:0-16486 GCF_047445805.1 Rhizobium sp. BR 314
AACAAGACAAGGTTTCGGGCGGGCACCACCATCAGCCCACCGGAGCAAGGTCCCTTCGCCGGGACGATGGAGCGGATAGGCCGATGAACCGCAAGCAGCACTGAGGTGACTGCGCGTCCTTAGATTGGCCAGCCGGTCCTCAGCAGACCCCATAAAGCAGCGACCCCGGCGTCGACTGCGGACAGAAGCAAGCACTCGGCGAGGGATTAAGCTCAAAAGGGATTGACTCGGGACAGCCCGTTACAGAAGGAGCGGTTTAATCCCTAACAATTGCAAACCCAGAGCATACAAGTGCCAGATTACAGCACCGCATCCAATGCGAATAACCCAATTCCGCGCGCCGCGAACGTACGAGGCAAAGCTATATCGATAAGCCGGAAAGATCACCTCGAGTACGACGCATGTCGTAGCAAATATCGCAACCAGCGTGAACGATTTCACGAAGAACTGGGCCATCTCCTCTAAATCGAGAACGTACATTAGAATTGCTCCGACGAATTGGAACGACGTAATTGCCGTATGCGATGTCGGCGGCGATTGAAAATCGATTGTTTGGATAAGACCAATTCGTTTCGCAAATGGCTATCGCCAATCCACGAGCCGCCGCAGTAATCGGCAAGCCGCCGGAGTCATGCTTCTTGACTGCTGCCACCCTGGCCGTCGCCTTACAGTAAGGGGATATCGGCCGGCACAAGCGGTTGGCGGGCAGAAACTGCGCCACAGGAGACCACGTCTTTTTGAAAGCGGCGGTATTCCAGTCCTCGTAGGGCACTGGTGCTCTTCAACCTGGCAGGTCTCACTCACTTTCTGTCGGCGGCCTGGTTATTTGACCGCTGGGTGCAGACCCAACCGAGCGTTTATCGAAACAACGTTCGGACACCGGACGTTCGTTTTGTGCCGATACAGTGTGTCCGCAATTCGCGGGTCTGCGGCTTAATTTTTTTATCGCGTACTGACGGGAGTTCCAACGCTGTGGAACCGATGGCAAGAATGACGAAGACAAGGTAGCGGTTGAAATCCAACATGATCGTTTCGCCTTGAAAACAATCGGTCCGTCATTTCCAGCCAATCTTTTTTCGTCCCGGGGCGCTAAAAGAATGCAACCCGCAAGCGCCTCTCCTTGTTTCAGACGGATTTTCTCCATAGTGCGCCCTATAAACTGCGGAAAACCTCCCGAACTGAAAGAACCCCCATTTCAGGCAGATGTCTTTCAAAAGCATGCGGTTCTCTGGATCTAGCAGGTCTTCCCGTGCTGCCCGCAACCGAAGCATTTGTAGATAGGCTGCGGGTGTCATGTCCTTAAAAGCACGAAAACCAGCTTCGAGCGCTCGGGTGGAAACCACCGCTGCGTCTGCCACCATCGGCATTGTAATCGGCTGGTCGATATTGGCCCGCATGAACTCGATCCCGCGTCGAACATGTCTGGGAGCGATCATGCTGGGTTTCTTATCCAGCAGATGCAATAGCCGATGAGGCACCATCCTTATCACCACATCGGCGAGCGCCTGCGAAATATGTGCCATGGCTATAGGAGACTGCAAAAGCGGACCATTAGCGCGCATTCCGTCGATGATTGTTTCGGCGAGATTGCCGATCGTGCGGCCAACTGGCGTTGACAGATCCAGCTCAGGCAGGAGGTCAAGGGAGCCATTGAAAGGCACGTCAAAAGTCTCGCAAATTGTCCGTTGGAATAAGGCCCAATCAAGCACCAACTCATCTATTAGATTGGCTTGCCCGTGCATCACGATGCCGTCAGGCTCGAAATTCCGGTAAAGCAGCAATTTCCCTTGTGCTGCCTCGGCGGTGCGCCGACCGTACGTAACCCCCATGCCACCGCTGCGCGGCACCACGATCGATAGATGCTCCGTTGCACCCGAGCACCATTCCGTGCGGAACTGAAACCCATCCTGATGGGAACCGGTAATCAACACGGCGCCTTCACAAGTCGAAAGATCGATCCCCCAATGGAACTCTTGGGAGCGACTTACGAGTTCAGCGTCGAATGTCCCGAAAACCTCGCTGAGAGTTTCGATCATGCTATCGAACGTTGAGCCGCAATATCGAAAAACGGCATCATCGGCGCTATTTTCCATCATGTGTTCTCCAGGTGCCAGCGACATCGATCTTGTCGGTTCATACAAGATCGTCTCTCGAGTTTCATAGAGCTTGCGACAACCATTTTTTAATTGAACATAGCTTGCCCGGCGCCCGAAACCTCCAGTGACGAGGCGGTTTATTTCCTCTCCACTCTTATCCGAGTGTTGGCAGGCATGACATCTGCCTCAGGATCTTCAGTCGCCTTCGCCTCTTAGGCGTGGACTGAAGGGTTGGCCGATTACGGCGCTCGGAGAGCGGTTGTTTTTGGTTTCGTCTACTAGCATTCGCCCGTGGCGGGTTCCACCTCGACGCCGCTTCTTGTCGACCTAATGTTGTTGTATACCTATGTCGACAGGCAATCGGCATTGTCAACCGCAAAGGTTGACGCTCGCGATCCCCAATAAGTTCGTGGTATATTCTGAATAAAGAAGGAGAGCTTCTCTAGGTCAGTCGTCACTTACTCTTCAGCATGTTTGCTGACCAGATGTCATACGGTGACTTCCCGATACGATCCAAAGCGGGGAATTCAACGATGGTGGTTCCGGACGTACGATTCTTCCCGCTGCAGTCACGAAGCCCCTCTCATATTCGCTTCATCTTTGCGTCAAAGCTCCAAGCCCCGGGCCCTGTAGAGGCCAGATAAAGAAAGATGAAGCAAAACAGGAGCGTACCATCGCCGCCGTTCGGCACGGGAAAGGCGCTCTTGCCTGAGAAATTGGTAGTCCAATAGCCGAGGCCCATCTGCCCGGATAAAAGGAATGCAACCGGTCTGGTCAGGAGGCCAGTCAGCACAGCCAGGCCGCCGAACACCTCCCGAAGGCTAAAAATCAGCATCAGAGTGGATAAATTGGCTTCGTCCCCTGCTCCGCCAACGCCGAACGCGGGGAATCCGGCTAGCTTCATGGCGCCATGTTCAATGAGCAGCAGGGCGGTAACGATTCGGAGCACGGCGAGTGCCGTCTGCGCGTGTTTTGAAGCATCCTCCAAAGCAGTCTCCAGTTTTTCCAGTTGTCTCGTCCTAATTCCGGTCGATCGGCATTCGGATCAGGACGCCGGATCGATAGGAACGAACCTGGGTTGATCAGTTCGCGCAAATACGGTGCCAAGAAATTATCGAGGGACGTAAGGCGATCTTGCGTAAGACCAGATAGGTCTTCTGAGCGCGGAAGAAGCATTGGGGCTTGATACAACCCGATTTTGTCGTGCGTGTCCGCCGCCAAAGAAACGCACGCGGCAACGGTCCGATCCTTTACTCGAACCGGATTGCAAATCCGTTCCAATCGCGAGGATCCATGCTCACTTATTGTCCATGAGTTTTTGAGACATGTAGGTGTATTCGAGCGCGTAGAGGCGCGCGCGTTCCTGCAGGTTGGCGGCAGCGGCGTGGCCGCCCTCGATGTTTTCGTAATAGTAGAAGGGCAGACTCATATCTTCGAACAGGGCGGCCATTTTGCGCGCGTGCGCCGGACCGACGCGGTCATCTTTGGTCGAGGTTTCGAAGAAAGGCTCCGGATAACCCACACCCGCCCTTACGTTATGATATGGCGAGATCGAGCGCAGAAAGGCGCCTTCGACAGGATCGTCCGGATTGCCATATTCGCCCTGCCACGAGGCTCCTGCCGACATGTGGGTGAAGTTGACCATGTCGAGAAGCGGCACCTGGATCACGGCCGCGTTCCATAGATCAGGGCGCTCGGTCAGTTGCACGCCCATCAGCAGGCCGCCGTTCGAACCACCCATGATCCCGAGATGCGGTGCCGAGGTAACCTTCTTCGCGATCAGGTCCTGCGCCACGGCCTGGAAGTCGTCATAGACACGCTGACGATGGGTTTTCAAACCGGCCTCGTGCCATTTTGGTCCGAATTCGCCACCCCCTCGTATATTGGCCAGCGCGTAGGCACCCCCCTTTTCCAACCACAACTTGCCAAGTGTTGCCAAATAGGTGGGACGCATTGAAATTTCAAAACCGCCATAAGCATAGAGGATGGTGGGGTTCGTGCCGTCGAGCTTAATATCTTTGCGCGCCACGAGGAAGTAGGGAACTTTCGTTCCATCCTCCGAGGTCGCCCAGAACTGCTGTACTTGCAGGTCTTCAGCATCGAAGCGTTCCGGGCTCGACTTGAGCTTCTCGACATTGCCGCTTGCAGCATCCGCGTAAAAAAGGGTGGAGGGTTCGAGGAAACCTTCCGAGAAGATGAACAGGTGATCGCTCTCATTGTCGCTCGACGTCACGGACAAAGTCGAATTTTCCGGCAGGGCCAATTTAAAGGACGACCAGCCATTCTTGCCGAAATCAAAGCTGCGTACCTCGCTGCTGACATTCGACTGGATCGACAGCACAAGATGATTTTTCGTCTGGGTAATCCCTTGGACAGACTGGTGGTCGTTCGGCATGAACAGCACAAGTGGTTCAACGTGCGCCGGATCGGCGAGCGCCGCGCGGAGATCGAAAGCGATTAGCGCGCCATTGTGGAAGACGGTGCCATTGGCCGAGGCCCAGTCCGACTTCAAATTGTAGATTGCCTGGCCCTTGTAGTAGCCACTTAAAGCAGCTGTGGTCGGGAATGGCAGAACGACCTTGCGGTTATCGGTGTGACCGTTCGGGTAGAAGGCTAGTTCTGTGTTGAACGAGTCGAGGTCGCGATAGGAGATGTCCATCACATACTTGCCATCAATGTCGCGCATCACGCTGCGGCGAGACGAGACGTCTTTCTTGTCGCCGCGAAAAATCTCGACCGCCTGATCGAGGCTCTGGCCCCGCTTCAGCACCTTGGTGACGTAGCCGTAGCCGGAATCCGTCACTTCGCCCGGCGTCCATTCCCGAGTCACGTAGATGGTGTTCTCGTCCACCCAAGTCGCCGACTGCTTGCCCTCAGGCAGGACGAAGCCTTCCTTAACGAACTGGCCCCTGGCGATGTCGAATTCGCGCACCACATCTGCATCCTTGCCGCCATCAGACAGGCTGAGCAGGCAGAGATTGTCGACGGGCGGCAGGCAGTTCTCGCTTCTGAGCACCCAGGTCTTATCCTCGAGTTTGGACAGCGCCTCGACATCGAGAATGACGCGCCATTGAGGGCTTCCAGACCTGTAGGCTTCCCAGCTCGTCCGCCGCCACAGACCCTGCACGTGCGTGCCGTCCTGCCAAAAGTTGTCGATCGTGCTGCCATGCGCGAAGCCGGGCCGAACAATGCGATCGGTGGCTTGCAAGATCTTCAGAATGTCAGCCTGATATTCGCCATAGCGTGGATCTTTCGACAGTTTGTTGACGGTTGATTGGTTATGCGCCTTCACCCAGACCATCGCCTTTTCGCCGTCAATCTCATTCAGATAGGCGCGAGGGTCGGCGGCGTCGTTGGGAGCGTTGTTAGGGTTGGAATCGATCGGCTTGGCAACAGTGGTCATCGGCGCCTTGGCAGAAGCCGCCATGGTGAATGCCATCGCCAAAACCATAGCCAACACCAATCTATTCAGAAATGTACCGCGCATAATTTACCTCGCCGAAATCCAACGTCCAAGCGGTTGAAACAAACCGCTCCGCCTCTCGTCTCGGCAAGAGCTGTGCCAATCAAGCGCATCTGAACTGACCCTCTGGAATCAAAGGCTTGGGAGCATGAAGGCCTTGTAGGATAAGTCGCACTGCAATGTCGCAACCGCTCCAGGTTTGTCACTTCCATATGGCTCTGAGACGATCCTCGTACTGATTTCCCCACAAGGGCGAAGGCGCGCATAGGTCACCAGGCCTGGTATTGAGTGCACGGGCGGGAAGGTGCGCCTCGCCGAGGCTCTCAGGAGTGCTTGGTCGGCCATCACGTGACGAATGGATTGCCCTGCCCGGTGATGGTGGCGAGCGACCACATATTTGGTCACGGAGCGGAGAGCGACCATTTTCGTCTCGCTAGCCTCCCAAGAAACATGCGTACGATTCACGCCTGCAAGGAGGCGCAAAGGTCAGGCGAATACGCAAATGCGGCCGTGATGGCGATGGTTAGCGGTCAAATGACAAGAAGATGGTGCGGCTGTGGGCGATGCGCGTGCGGCTGTTGTAACCGGCCGTTCGACCCGCGGTATAGAGCGCGTCATCGAAACACAGATCAGGTCTAATGCCCGCTTGGCGAGCAACGAGGCGAAACTTTCATGGCATGACAGGTCGTGCCGGGCAATCCGCACCACGGTTACATTAACGACGATCAAGCGCCGCTTGCCTTGAGAACGCCTTTACACTCCCCGCCAGATTTCATGTCGGTCGCGACAGCGGACCCTACACGAATTCGGCTGGCCTCGGTCGGCATAGCATCGCAAACCAGTCTATTAGGCACATCCGTTACATCCGGGTGGTGGGGCGCGGCCTAAGGCCGACTGCTAAGAAGCGGTCGAGCATCGCATTTACCTGGTCAGCCACCTCGATGGTATTGAAATGGCCAGCCAACAGCGTCTTGGCCAAAACGAGTTGGGAGCAGCGAACCTTTAGCCAGTCGAGATCACATGCAGCGCTCACCAGCGGCACATCGGCAGCGATGTAGGCCATCGGGACCTTGCAACGCGTTGCCGCAGGAGACGCATCATAGTTGAGGATGAAATTGCGCATTGCAGAATACGCCACATGCTGCGGTGTCTTCTCGCACGAGGCGCGGATATAGGTGTTGTGGATGCTCTCGCGCCTGGAAGGGTCGTCGTAGTCGAGGGCCATGGACCACGCGTTTTTTCGCAAAACCTCCCGATAGTTTGAGCTCGAAATTGCATCCAGGAACTGATCAATTTCGGGGCTGTCGCGAAGCGCCCACCGGGGCGTGACAATAGAATCGATCATCACCACACCAGAGGCCAGCTCAGGATGGCGGCCGCACAGCTCGAGTGCGACCGATCCACCCATGCTGTGGCCGATGATCAGCGGTTTCACCAGGTTCCGCTCGCTGCATTGCCACGCTACGTCGTCAGCAAAATCCTCGATCGTGTACTCCTGCTTCGGCGCGTCGCTGTCTCCGTGACCGCGGAGGTTTACCGCCATGACGTGCCGACTTTTAGCAAAATATTCGATCTGCGGCGTGAATATCCTGTGATCGCCGGTCCAGCCGTGAATCAGGACGAGCGGCGGACTTAGGGGCGAAGCCGATATTGCTTCGAAGTGCGCAAGGCACACCCCGGCGCGGTTCATCAGGACGGGGCTCGATTCGGCTACATTCATGGGGTTCGGCTCTTTTTTGGGCTCGCCAGCAAAGGGTAGAGTGTTTGTGTCATAGAGGGGAACGACCCGCGGCACTCAGACCGCGAGAGCAATGGCTTGCCGATTGCAAACTGATCCAGTTGAGAATGCCCGTGGCAAATGGGGCAGCACTTGAACATGATGAACTGTGAGCGGCACCAAGCCGGAGACGAAGATCGACTTGCCCGGTAGGCAAGCATCGAAGGAAAGATATCGGTGCCTAAATACCCATGGAGGAAATGCCTGAGCGCACCGACGATAAAATCGAACAATCCGAATGCACGATCAAGCCGCCCGCATCAGGTCGCCGATCCAACAATGGATTTATTTGCCACCATAGCCTCCAATTCGTCAATGAGACCGGAGGCGGCGATTTCAGCTTTGATGCCATCGCCCAAGCGGCGCGCCGCATCGCGATAGCGCGGCTCCTGTAACAGGCCACTGACGGCATGGGCGATCTCGGCTTCGCTAGCACTCGGGGGTAGTCGAAGACCAGCTCCCTTCGACACAACTCGTGCAGCATTATCCCCCTGGTCGCGCCCGTTGGGGAGCACCAGTTGCGGTAGACCGTTTATCAGCCCCCGGCTGACGGTGCCGTGGCCGCCCTGCGTTATCAAAAGGCAGACTTCCTTCATCACTGTGTCATGCGGAGCGCCGTGCAACAGATGCACGTTCGCGGGGGCGACCAGCTTCCCCGCGTCAACATGAGGTCCGATGGTCGCCACCGCGTGCACGTCCAGCGTACCCAATGCGCAAATGATCCGTTGAACCAAGTCGTCTTGACCCTGAGCGCCGGAGCTGCAGGCGACGAGCACACGAGGTCGATTGGCGTCCACAGGCCAAGGCGCCTTCCAGCTCCTTGACCAATTTGGCTGCTCCAGCAGTGGCCCAACATAACGAACGTTGTCCGGTAGAAGGTCGGCCTCAAAATCGAAGGTCCGGCTGATCGCCAGCAAGTACCGATCGGCACACTCAAATAAATCCACCGTCCTGGCCAAACCGGACAGGCCGAGGCCGGCACGCGCCTCGTTTAGAAGCGAAAGGAATTGGTCCAGGAAGCAAGCCCAATTTTCGTTCGCCGCCGCGATCGCGATCCGCTCTTCTGGCGTCTGCGGCTGCGCCAATCCGCTGGCGGCCGGCGGAATTCCTGGCAAAGGGCGAAGGCTCACATGGGGTGACAACATTGCGATCGGCACGCCAGCGGCTTCGGCGCCCAACACGGCACCAAACAACATATCGATGGCAATGACAGCATCCGTCGGTATGCGGCCGATCTCATCCTGGACGTCGGCTGCGTAGGCTGGCGCCGGGCCGAACACCGCCTTTTGGAACCAGTCCTGCATGTCTGAAAAGCAGGCAGGATCCGCGTCGATCCCCATCGGGGCACGCCGCCAGGAGACGAAGTCGAAACCCGCCGCAGCCACTTCACGCCGCATCTCTGGATCAGCCATAATGCGGGCGCTATGGCCAACCCGTTGCAGTTGTCGAGCTGCAGTCAGCAACGGGCCCAGATTACCCGACGTCCCCCAGGACGCAAGCAGGAAGTTATACAACATGCCTCACCTCAATCGTGTTTGAAGCCAAATTTCGTCGTAATCGGAGGCTGCAATAGGTGATCGATAATTGGTGCGTCGTGTCGAGTTCTGCCGCTGTCACAATCGGAGGCGGGGCGATGCAACACACTCCCCGGAAACTTCCCTCAGCGGGAACTTTCCGGTTAGAAAGATGATGCTCCCTTGCGGCCGTCACACACGTTCTAGCAGGTGCCGTAAACCCGAAAGGACTCCCCGATTGCACACAGCTCAACCTGGTCGGGAGTTGGCACAATCGGCCGGAAAGGTCTAGCTGCTTAGCCGACCTCGACAAAGGTGATATCGTCTTGCGAACTTACGTCCGTCGCACGCATCTGCGGATGGACTTGAAGACTCCCCGGTCGTCTTCAGCTCGCGGGCAGCGAACTCAATGACTTACCCGCTCAGGTTTCGTTCGACTCCATCTGTCCTGCAATTTTTAAGGCGTTCGGGGCGCTGCGTAAAATTGATTGTTTGAATGAATACAATTCGCGGCCGGCATGTCTCTGGCGTTCCTCAAACTCGCTGCTTGGCCCAATCGTCACCGGGCACTTCTGCCCTCTTCGCAAACTGCCGGCGCCAGGTGTAAATCCGCTGCGGCACCAAGTCATGTCGACGAGCAACGTCCGCGACGCTCGCAACGCCTGCCGAAGCGGGCGACGAAGCGGGCCGCGACCTTCAAGTCCGCGGAAGACTCTTGCCTCCGAGCTCGAGCGTCATCAGTTTGATTTGGGTGGATGCGATCGTTTCATGATCGCGCCGCCGGCGGCGGTCGATTCCGTAAATCTCACTTGGCGATGTCGGGATGTAGAGGTATGGAGAACGGCCGCAGTTCCGAAGGTGCAAGGACGATGGCGTTTCCCGCAGCAAGCGCAGAGACCATTTTCCATCCCGGCGGATTCCTTGACTCGCCTTTCCGAAAGCTCGCGAACTCGGATGGCCATTATTTTTCGGGTTGAGCCGCTAACGCTTCCCGCCAGCAATCAATCTCGCCTCCGGGTCCAGACGCAGTCCTCACATGGCGCCGCATCCGATCACTGGGCCGATAGCGAGGGCGAGACTGGGTATTCCGCGCAGCAGTCGAGGATACTGCCGGAAATATCACGTTCCGGCGGTTACTCCATACACCCGACGTTCCTATTCGTCGCCACCGCAAAATCCGGGCCGAAGCGAATCCGTTTGATCCGATGTGGGACCGCTACTTCGCCGCAGGCGTGGTCTGCCCTCGGAAACTACGGATCGGCCTGATGGAACCGCCCACTCTGCCGATAAACAGGAACTGGCGGCTCTGGTCAAACAGGGCCTAGTGGAGGCTTGAGCCGTATGCGGGGAAACTGCGCGTACGGTCTTAGGGAGGAGCGACCCGGCGAGGGGTCGTTCCTAACCCGACAGGACACGCCGCAGCATCGGCGCTTGCCAGATCATTCGGCTGATGGGGCGAGATGAATGATGTCTCCCCGGGACCAGCCTTCGGCAAGGCTCATCAGAAACTCCAGCTCCCGTCTCAGCGCGACGGTGCGACTTACATCCTTTGCATGCTGGTTGTCGGCGCGCACGTGATAAAATTCGCCGACCGCGATTCCCGCCGCTTTTCGCTTGTCCTCAAGCGCGGACTTCAAACCTGCCAGCTCGTCCCTAACAGCGAAGTAGCGCCGCATAACGGCGATCAAACGCAGGTCGTTTTCTGCTTCATCCATATTGGCGTCTTCCAAAATGCTTTGATTAGGAAGAAGCAGATTCGCTCTCTCCTGTCACGCCTCGAACGACAATCGGCAAGGATGATACTTTAGAAATATCTCAACTAGAGAGGATGTAAGATTCATGGCAAAGCGAGAAGAGTTCCATTCATCGCCTTCCGCGACGGCGCAAACAATCCAATTTCCTTCAACTTGAAGGGTGATACCCGGAACTCTGACCCGTGTGTCGGGTCTCCCTTTCTATTTCGTTCGCATGTAGCAGATAGCAACGCGCCCGCTGATAGTCCATTCACCGCATTATTTGAGGGAAGAACCTAACAAAGAAAAAACCGAACGCGCTTGCAGATCGTCCGGCTTTTCCCGCGACTACCTACTTCGACAGGGCAAAGTCGGGTAGCATGTCGCTAGTTGGAGCGTATGCACGATATGGAATATACCAGTCGCATTTCGCGTGCGCGAACTACCAAGGCAGGTAGGTTCCCAAGCTCGGCGACCCGACCCTGCGGCTTCCGCGTCGCATGCCCATCCGACCCGGCGAGATGTCGGAGAGCGGGTTTCATTTTCCTGATCGTTGCCGCCGACATCGGAGTGGTTTCCAGCAAACCACGCCTGTTGCAGGCAATCCGGATGCTTGAAATATCGCGCAAGGACAGCTCCTCACATTCAGCGCACGAACAGGGCTTTGTCGGGCACTTGCTCCGCCGGTTGTCGGCATTGAGACTCAATGTCAGTAACCTGACACTACGCGCCGCTAGGAAGTGCCCGCTGAGCCTGCGATTTCACTTCGGCACGCGATTTGCTCTGTTTGCGGCATCATCACCAATCGCAGTGCGATGGTCTTTGGGACGCACACGGCGCCGCGTCGCTGTTCGCGTCTGATCCGACGGTTCGCTGTGGGAATGACTTGGCGCGTGGTTGTGGACCCCGAGAAAATGCAGGGACGTGTTGGATGCGATCTAGTTTAACTGCCACCGGCGGTGTGGGACTGGTCCGGAGGTCGTGTTGGCGGAGACGTCGCTGGCGGGTAGGGTCGAACCTCATTCACCAAGCTCTACGACTAGGCAATCTATGCCGACTCCGACAGGCTCGACGTCATCTGGCACGACCCGCACCTGTCGCTCGGCGAAGCGTCGGAATTCCGCCTGGGCGCTGCGCCGGCGCGCCTAGAATTATGATGCACCTTCCCCGCGCCGTTCGTGCCGCTGGAGGACCTGGCGCTGACAATCGCGGTGGAGGACATCGCCTCCATGCCGTCTTCCGTCGTTCGCTGCCCGTCGCCTGCCAGTCACCTTCCGCCCTTTCCATCGCTTAGAGAGTGAACTGCCACCATGTCCGAACAACCCTTGCCGACGCTGCCGATGTGGCGCCTCAATCACATCGAGCCCTCGCCCGAGATGCTAACGCTAAGCGCCAACGGTCCGATCCATCGCGTGCGCTTCCCGTCCGGGCACGAAGGCTGGTGGGTGACAGGCTACGACGAGGCCAAGGCGGTGCTCTCCGACACTGCATTCCGGCCCGCGGGGATGCCGCCGGCGGCATTTACCCCGGATTCAGTGATTCTCGGTTCGCCGGGGTGGCTGGTCTCGCACGAGGGGGACGAGCATGCGCGGTTACGCACGATCGTGGGACGGGCCTTCAGCGACCGCAATATGGAGCTGCTCGCGCAGAAGGTCGAGGCGATCGCCGCGCAGTTGTTTGAGACGCTGGCGGCCCAGCCCCAGCCCGCCGACCTGCGGCTCCACCTCTCCTTTCCGCTTCCGGCCATTGTCATTAGCGCGCTGATGGGCGTGCTCTATGAGGATCACGCCTTTTTCGCCGGGCTGTCCGACGAGGTGATGACGCACCAGCATGAAAGCGGCCCGCGCAGCGCGTCGCGCCTGGCCTGGGAAGAGCTGCGCGCCTACATTCGCGGCAAGATGCGGGACAAGCGCGAGGACCCCGGCGACAACCTGCTGACGGATCTGCTCGCGGCGGTCGATCAGGGCAAAGCGACCGAGGAAGAGGCGATCGGCCTGGCGGCGGGCATGCTGGTGGCGGGGCACGAGAGCACCGTCGCGCAGATCGAATTCGGCCTGCTGGCGATGTTCCGTCATCCGCAACAGCGCGAACGCCTGGTCGGCGATCCATCCCTTGTGGACAAGACAGTGGAGGAAATCCTGCGTATGTACCCCCCGGGCGCGGGCTGGGACGGCGTCATGCGCTACCCGAGAACCGACGTGACCATAGCGGGCGTGCGTATTCCCGCGGAGAGCAAGGTGCTGGTCGGCCTGCCGGCGACGGCGTTCGATCCGCGCCATTTCGAGGACCCGGAAATCTTCGACATCGGACGCGAAGGAAAGCCCCACTTGGCGTTCTCCTACGGGCCGCACTATTGCATCGGCGTTGCGCTAGCCAGGCTGGAACTCAAGGCGGTGTTCGGTTCGATCTTTCAGCGCTTTCCCGCGCTGCGCCTCGCCGTGGCGCCCGAAAAACTGAAGTTGCGCAAGGAGATCATCACCGGCGGGTTCGAGGAGTTTCCGGTGTTCTGGTGATGCGTGGAAGCCGCTGGGGATCGTGATCTTCTCCGCATGGCCGGCGCGCCTGGCGCGCCGGCCAGATCAGCAACCAACAGGTAACCAAGATGGACGTGAAAGAAACAACCGCGGTATGCCGGGACGCCTTCGCCGAACTCGCGTCGCCGGCGTGCATCCACGACCCATATCCGTTCATGCGGTGGTTGCGCGAGCACGATCCGGTGCACCGGGCAGCGTCAGGCCTCTTTCTGTTGAGCCGCCACGCCGACATCTACTGGGCACTCAAGGCCACGGGCGATGCGTTTCGGGGACCGGCGCCGGGCGAACTGGCGCGCTATTTCCCGCGTGCGGCAACCAGCCTGTCGCTCAATCTGCTGGCGTCCACTTTAGCGATGAAGGATCCACCGACGCATACGCGTCTGCGCCGGCTGATCTCCCGCGATTTCACGATGCGCGAGATCGACAACCTGCGGCCGAGCATAGTGCACATCGTCGCAGCGCGCCTGGACGGCATGGCGCACGCGCTTGAGCGCGGGGAGGCAGTGGACCTGCATCGCGAATTCGCGCTTGCCTTGCCAATGCTGGTCTTTGCCGAACTGTTCGGCATACCCCAGGAGGACATGTTCGGGCTCGCCGCCAACATCGGCGCCATCCTGGAAGGCCTGAGCCCGCACGCCAGCGATCCCCAGCTCGCCGAGGCGGACGCAGCCAGCGCCAAAGTTAAGGCCTACTTCGGCGACCTCATACAGCGCAGGCGCACCGATCCCCGCCAGGACGTCGTGTCGATGCTGGTCGGCGCACACGGCGATGATGCCGATATGCTGTCGGATGTGGAGTTGATCAGCATGCTATGGGGCATGCTGCTGGGTGGCTTCGCCACCACTGCTGCGACCATTGACCATGCGGTCCTGGCGATGCTGGCGCATCCCGAACAGCGGCACTGGCTGCAGGGAGATGCCAAGGGGGTCGAGGCATTCGTCGAAGAAGTCTTGCGCTGCAACGCACCCGCCATGTTCAGCTCCATTCCGCGAATCGCACAGCGCGACATCGAACTGGGCGGCGTGGTAATCCCGAAGAACGCGGACGTGCGCGTGCTGATCGCCGCCGGCAATCGTGACCCGGACGCCTTTGCCGATCCCGACCGCTTCGACCCCGTACGGTTCTACGGCACCAGTCCTGGCATGTCGATTGACGGGAAGATCATGCTGAGCTTCGGCCACGGCATCCACTTCTGCCTCGGGGCGCAACTGGCCCGGGTGCAATTAGCCGAGAGCCTGCCGCGGATCGAGGCGCGCTTCCCTACGCTCGTACTCGCCGATCAGCCGACCCTGGAGCCATCCGCGTTCCTTAGGACATTCCGCGCCCTGCCCGTGCGGCTGCATGCGCAGGCGGGGCGCTGAGATGCGCGTCGTGGTCGACCAGGATCTTTGCGGAACCACTGGGCAGTGTGTGCTAACCCTGCCGGGCGTCTTTCGCCAGCGCGAACTGGACGGCGTGGCCGAAGTGTGCGTGGTGACGGTCCCCCAAGCGCTGCACGCCGCCGTGCGGCTCGCTGCCAGCCAGTGCCCAGTTGCCGCCATTTGGGTCGTCGAAAGCGCCGCTGGGGATGGCGAGCCAGCCCGGGCCGACCCTACGCCTTCTCTGGCAGAGGCCGAGCGACATGCCACGAAAGACCAATGCAATCCAGGAGGACACGATGGGACGGTTTGAGGGCAAGGTGGCCGTGGTGACCGGCGCCGGCGCCGGCATCGGGAAGTCATGCGCCCTCGCCATTGCGCGCGAGGGCGGCAGGGTGGTCGTGGCCGACATTGACGGCTCAGCGGCCACCGCGTGCACGGCGCAGATCGCGGCCGAAGCTGGCCACGCGCTGGCCTTGGCCATGGACATCGCCGATGCGCAGGCTGTGGCCGCGCTATTTGAGGCGGCGGAGCGGCACTTCGGTGGGGTCGATCTGCTGGTGAACAACGCGAGCGCCATGCATCTGACCCCATGCGACCGCGCGATCCTCGATCTGGACCTGGCGGTTTGGGATGAAACGATGGCGACTAATCTGCGCGGCACGCTGCTCTGCTGCCGCCAGGCCATTCCGCGCATGATCGCCCGTGGCGGTGGCGCGATCGTCAACATGTCCTCGTGCCAGGGGCTCAGCGGTGACACCGCGCTGACCTCCTACGCCGCGTCGAAGGCCGCGATGAATATGCTGTCGGCCTCGCTCGCCACCCAATATGGTCACGCGCAGATCCGCTGCAACGCGGTTGCGCCGGGTCTTATCATGACCGAACGTCTCCTCGACAAGTTGGACGAGTGCATGCAACGGCATCTGCGCCGGCACCAGCTCCTGCGGCACGTCGGCCGCCCCGAGGACGTGGCCGCGCTGGTGGCTTTCCTGCTCTCCGACGATGCTGCGTTCATCACCGGCCAAGTCGTGTGCATCGACGGCGGCATGCTGACGCATGTGCCGACATACGCCGATGGTGGCAACAGCCGTGCCGCGCGGCCGACCAGTGACACCGCCGAAGCGGCCGCGGCGCCAGAGAGGTAATAGACATGCTGCTCAACCCGCTGAACCGTCGGCACCGGCTGCGGGACGACATCCCGGTCATGCCCGGCGCTTTCCCCCTGGTCGGGCATCTTCCCGCCATCGTTTGTGACCTGCCGCGCCTGCTGCGGCGCGCGGAACGGACGCTGGGCAGCCATTTCTGGCTGGATTTTGGCCCTGCCGGACAACTGATGACGTGCCTGGATCCGGATGCGTTTGCGTTGCTCCGGCACAAGGACGTGTCCTCGGCACTGATTGAAGAGATTGCACCCGAAATCCTTGGCGGAACGTTGGTCACTCTGAACGGTAGCGCGCATCGGCAGGCGCGCGATGGGATCAAGTCGGCATTCCTGCCGAGGGGCCTGACCGAGGCCGGCATTGGCGAGCTATTCGAGCCCGTCATCCGGGCCCGGGTGCAGGCATGGCGCGAGCGCGGTGAAGTAACTATCCTGCCCGAGACCGGCGACTTGATGCTGAAGCTCACCTTTTATCTCATGGGCATCCCCGCCCAAGACCTGCCGGAGTGGCATCGCAAGTACCGGCAACTGCTGCAGTTGATGCTCGCGCCGCCGATCGACCTGCCCGGAACGCCCTTTCGGCGCGGCCGCGCCGCCCGCGACTGGATCGACGCGCAGTCGCGCCAGTTCATCCGCGGCGCGCGCGCGCATGCCGCGCGCACCGGGTTGATCAACGACATGGTGAGCGCGTTCGATCGCAGCGAAGGCGCGCTCTCCGATGACGTCCTGGTCGCCAACGTTCGCTTGCTGCTGCTTGCCGGTCACGAGACCACCGCCTCAACGATGGCCTGGATGGTGATCGAGCTGGCGCGGCAGCCTGAGCTGTGGGACTCCCTCGTCGAGGAGGCGCAA
>NZ_JARWLA010000069.1:0-16307 GCF_047445805.1 Rhizobium sp. BR 314
GGCCCACCCCAACCTCAATGGCATCTGGGCCGTGTGGGACGTTCCAACAGAAGGCGTCCTGTCAGCGGCGCGCGCAGCGGGCGCGTCCAAGAGCCTCGTCATCACCACTTGCGACCTTGGCGTCAACATCTCGATCGACATGGCTAAGAAGGGTTACGTCAAGGCAACCGGATCCCAGCGTCCGTACGGCGCCGGTTATGCCGAGGGCATCCTTGCCGGATACGCCCTACTCGGAAAGGACGCACCTCCCTACGTCGTGCTCCCGGCCCTTGCGGTGACCCGCGATAACCTGATCGAGGCGTGGCCGCAGTCGAACGGCGACCAGGCACCGAAGATTCTCACCGACGCAATGAACTAACGGTGCGCGGGAGCGGCTCCGGCCGCTCCCCGTCCCCAGCGGCGGACAACGACCATGAACACTCAAGCAGTCACCGAAACCCTCGCCGCCGTCAGGATGCGCGACGTGAGGAAATCGTTTGGCGGCGTGCACGCATTGCGCGGTGTCAGCCTGACGATCCAACCCGGGACAATCCATGCGCTGGTCGGCGAAAATGGCGCCGGCAAGTCTACGCTGTTGAAGATCCTGCAGGGCGTGGTCACACCCACGGAGGGATCCATCGAGGTTTTTGGCGAACACATGTCGTCAAGCTCTCCGGAGAATTCCCGCAGGCTCGGCATTGAGATGATCTTCCAGGACCTCAGCCTGATCCCCACCCTCACGGTCGCCCAGAACATTTTCCTCAACCGGGAGCCCCGCCGCCTGTCGATCTTGGTCGACGAGCGCAGGGAAATCGCACAGGCAGCCGAGATCATCGGCCAACTCAACCTCAGGGTTGATCCGAGGACGCCTGTTTTTGAACTCAGCCCCGGCCAGGCCCAGCTGACCGAGATCGCCAAGGCCATCCACCAGGACGCCAGGATCCTTATCCTTGACGAACCAACCTCGTCGCTGAGCGCACAGGAAGCCGACACTCTGTTCGGCATGTTGAAGAAGCTCACTGCGGCGGGAACAGCCGTGATCTACGTTTCCCATCGCATGACCGAGATCATGACGATCGCCGACGAGATTACAATTCTGCGTGACGGTCAGAACGTGACCTCCGGGAAGACATCCGAATTCACGCTCGACTCGATCGTGCAGCACATGGTCGGCAAGCGTGTCACCGGTTTCCAATACCAGGCGCGCGCCATTGATCGCAGCGGCAAACCCGCGCTGAGCGTACGTGGCCTTTCGGGCCCTTCGGGAAAACCCAGCGATGTCAGCTTCGACGTTCACAGGGGCGAGATTGTGGGAATAGCAGGCCTCATGGGCGCTGGCCGGAGCGAGCTTGCCCGCCTTCTTTTCGGCGTCGATAAGAAAACTGCGGGAACCGTAGAACTCGGCGACACTGCCGTTGAGTTCAAGTCACCTTCGKATGCGATCAAGGCTGGCATTGTGCTTGTTCCGGAGAGCCGCCACGAGGAAGGTCTGGTTGTCGAGCACAGCGTCGGCGACAATCTTGGACTGCCGCAGATCGGTCAGCTCGTCCGCGGTCCCTTCATCGACCGTCGACGCGAGGGAACACTGACCTCCGATCTCATCAAGCAACTGAGGATCAAGACGCCGTCCGCTGACAACAAGGTCAGGAACCTTTCCGGCGGCAACCAGCAGAAGATCGTTATTGCCAAATGGCTAGCGATTGATCCTTCGGTTGTCATTCTCGACGAACCAACAGCAGGCGTAGACATCGGTTCAAAGGCCGAGATCGTTGAACTCATTCGGAGCGTCGCCTCCTCCGGAAAGTCCGTCATCGTCATCTCGTCGGAACCAGCCGAGCTTCTGGCAACAAGCGACCGCATCCTGGTCATGAACAACGGACGTCTCGCGCGCGAAATCGAGCGCGACGAAATCGAAAGCTGGGCCACGATTGCCGGCGACGAAACTCAATCTCCGCTGATCCGCACCGAACTCGGTCTGCAGGTCGCGATTCAGAAGGCAACCCAAAATGTCCACTGAAGCCAAGACATTGAACACAGAGACGGATGCAACCCACATGCGGCCGTGGCACAGCAACTGGCGCGACTACGTCGTCTACATCGGCTTCGTCGTCATCTTCATCGTCTTCGCGATCCTGCTGCAGGATCGCGGATTCCTATCTTCAAACAACCTGCTCAACATCCTGCGGCAGACTGCGATCGTCGCCATCGTTTCCATGGCAATGTCGTTCGTACTCTCGGCGGGCGAGATCGACCTCTCGGTCGGAGCCATAGCCGGACTGTCGTCGGTGGTCGCTGGCCTGGTGCTGAGCAAGTACGGTCTATTCCCCGGCATTCTCGCGGGCTTGACCCTCGGGCTGCTGGTAGGCGCCGTAAACGGCGGCCTGACTGCCTATCTCAACATCCCGTCGTTCTTGGTGACACTCGGCATGATGGGGATCGCGCGAGGGGTCGGAATGTGGGTAAGCGGCACTTCGCCTGTTCCAATTATCAACGATACGTTCATTTTCGTCTTTGGTTCCGGTAACATCGGCCCTGTTCCTGTCCTCGTTGTCTGGGTCGCCGTTCTGGGCACGATCGCCCATATCGCGCTCCGAAAGACACCGTTCGGCCGCAAGGTCATGTCGGCAGGCGGAAACTCGGTCGCAGCTCGCTACAGCGGCGTCGATGTCCGGAAAATCAAGTTCCAGGTGCTGCTACTGACGGGGATGGCCGCTGCGATCGCTGGCATGCTCTATGCTGGACGCCTGCAGTCTGGACGCTTCCAGCTTGGCGAAGGCGATGAGCTGTCTGTCATTGCAGCCGTGGTTCTCGGCGGTACCAGCCTATTCGGCGGACGCGGCACCGTGATCGGTTCCATCGTCGGTGCCCTGCTCATCGGTGTCATCAACAACGGTCTTATTCTTGGCGGCCTCGACTACAGCCAGCAGCTCATCGCGCGCGGAATGCTCATCATCCTGGCTGTGGCGGTCGGCCGAAGCCGCTAACCTGGAAGGTTCTACGGAGGTATTACGATATGAGAGTTTTAGTCACAGGCGGCAGCGGCAAACTGGGTAGAGCCACGATCAAGCATCTGGTTGAGAGCGGCCACGACGTCATCAACGCGGATACGATCGCTCCGCCAGAAAACCTCTGCCCCTTCGTCAGGGTCGATTTCGAGGATATGCGCGCCACGATCGAGGCGATCAGTGGCTTTGATTGGGACCACAATCGCAACACTGAAGCCGTCGTCCATCTGGCCGCTGTGCCGATGCCGGGGCGCGTTGCTCCTGCGGATGTTTTCCGGGTCAACACCATTTCGACGTTCAATGTTTTCGAGTCATGCCGCTTGCTCGGCATCAAGAACATCGTGTGGGCGTCGAGCGAGACCCTGCTCGGCATTCCTTACGAGATCAAGCCTGACTATCTGCCGGCGGACGAGAATTATCAGTCGCGCCCGGAAACCTCCTATTCCCTCTCGAAGCATCTCGGCGAGGAGATGGCAAAGCAGTATTGCCGCTGGGACAGCGAGCTCAAGATCGTTTGCCTACGCTTCTCCAACGTTATGGACGAGAGCGAGTATGCGGACTTCCCGGCCTTCGAGCAGAACCCGGGCAGCAGACGCTTCAACCTTTGGACCTATATCGACGCCCGCGACGGGGCACAGGCGATCCGTCGCTCGCTCGAGTGGAGCGGCAAAGGTGCCGAGGTGTTCATCATCGCAAACGACGATGGGGTCATGACCACCTCCAACGAGGAACTCGTCAGGAGGTGGTATCCGGGGGTCCCGTTCAAGAAGCAGATCGGGAACAACGAAACCTTGCTGTCGATCGACAAAGCAAAGAGCGTTCTCGGATACCAGCCTGAACATAGCTGGCGAAAATATGTAGGCTCCTGAGAAATCAGCCAGCTTGAAGGGAAAGAAAATGCCGACCAGGAAACAGACAGCACCGGTCTCAGAGATCAAAGAGGACGCCTTCGCGAAAACAATGACCGCGACAGCGCACCTTCGGTTGCGCCAGCTCATCCTGGATAACAAGTGGGCGCCCGGTTACCAGGCGACCGAACAGGAAGTCGCGTCCCAGTTGGGGATGAGCCGGACGCCCGTAAGGGAGGCGCTCATGCGCCTCCAGCAGGACGGACTTGTCTCGGTGATCCCGAGGCACGGAATGCGGGTTCTGCCGATTTCTATTTCTGACATGAAGGAAATTTACGAAATCCTGACGTCGCTCGAGAGTACGGCTGCAGAGCTTGCCGCCAGCCGCCAGCTTTCCGAGGATCAACTCCGGGGTCTCGAAAAGGCGACGGCCGACATGGACCATGCGCTTTCACAAGATAATTTGGAGCGCTGGGCGCAGGCGGACGCAAGATTTCATGAGCAACTGCTCGACCTTGGCGGCAACCAGATGCTCAAGTCGGTCGTCCTCAATTTCATCGACCGCGCACATCGCGTCAGGATGGTGACGCTGAAGATGCGTCCCAAGCCGGTTAACTCAACCCGCGAACATGCAGAACTCGTGCAAGCAATCCGCGAAGGCGACCGCGAAAAAGCAAGAAACATTCACAAGGCGCACCGCGAGYGGGCAGGCAAGGAACTGCTCGACCTTCTCGAGCGCCTCGGCCTCAACCACCTCTAGGACAGGTTTCAAATGTCATCGTTGTACAACACTCTCAAGATCGCAGTCCTTCCCGGCGACGGGATCGGCAGGGAAGTCATGCCTGCCTGCCTGGAATTGATCGACGCCGCCGTCAGCCAGGCGGGCGCGCCACCGCTCGTGTTCGAGACGCATCAGGCCGGTGCCCAGCACTACGCGGAGACCGGCGAGGCCCTGCCCGCCGCCGCGCTCGAGGCCTGCCGGACATCCGACGCAATCCTCTTCGGCGCGATGGGCTGGCCCGACATCCGCTTCCCGGACGGGACGGAAATCATTCCGCAGCTCGACCTGCGCATGGAGTTCGGCCTGTTTGCAGGTGTCCGTCCGATCCGGTGGTTTCCCGGCCTTCCGAAAGTGCTGTCCGATCCTCGCGCCGAAGGAATCGACTTCGTGTTGGTCCGCGAGCAGACAGAAGGACTGTTTTATGCGCGTGGCCGTGGCGAAGTGCTAAACGACCAAGAGGCCTACGACACGATGCAGATCACGCGGGCCGGCACCGAGCGCGTTACCGAATTCGCTTTCCAGCTGGCCGCCCAGCGCAAACGTCGCGGCAAGGCCGGCACGGTGACCTGCGTCGACAAGGCGAATGTCTTCAGTTCGATGGCTTTCTTCCGGAAGGTTTTCGATGAGATCGCCGCCAAGCACCCCGAGTTGCAGAAGGACTATGCCTATGTCGACGCGCTGGCGCTCAACATGGTGAAGAAGCYTTGGACGCTTGACGTGCTGGTGACCGAGAACATGTTTGGCGACATCCTTTCCGACCTTGCGGCCGGTCTGATCGGCGGCATGGGTATGGCCCCTTCGGCGGACATCGGCGATACGCACGGCCTCTTCCAGCCGGCACACGGGACCGCTCCCGATATCGCGGGCAAGGGCGTCGCCAATCCGGGCGCAATGTTCCTGTCGGGAGCGATGATGCTCGACTGGCTGGCGGTGAAGCACGGGGATCAGCGGCTTGCTGACGCCGCCGGGCTGATCGAGGCCGCGGTCGAGCACACCTTGTCGACCAAGATCGCGGTTCCAATGGAGTATGGCGGAAGCGCCAATTGCGCGGAGATGACGCGCAGCGTGATCGGCGCTCTGGGTGCCGTCCGCAAGGAGGTCGCATGAGTTCGGCATCCACAGGCTTTGTCGTGGTCGTAGAGTTCGTCGTTCGAAACCAGTTCGCCGATAATTTCGATGCGGCGATAATCGAGAATGCGGCGACGTCGCTGCGCGACGAACCGAACTGCGAAGTGTTCGATGTCTGCCGCGATCCTGAGCGGCCCGAGCGAATCTACCTCTATGAAGTCTATGGCTCAAGAGCCGATTTCGACTTCCACCTGAAGACGCCGCACTTCACGAGCTTTGATGCGATGGTTCGAGATTGGGTGGCCGAAAAGCGAGTGGAAACGTTCGAGCGCATTTCGTCCCACAAGAAGGAGGGCGCGAGATGACCAGCAGCGTCAAGGCGATTGTCTTCGACACGTTCGGCACTGTCGTCGACTGGCGGGGTTCGATCATCCGCGATCTCACCGCCTGGGGCGCGGCGGAGGGCCTGCAGATCGACTGGACCGGTCTCGTCGACCGCTGGCGAGACCATTACAATCCCCAGAAAGCGCGGGTGCGCAGCGGCGAGTTGCCGTGGACGAACCTGGACGAACTTCACTTCGATGCCTTGAAGGCAGTGTTCGCAGAGATGGGGCTGGCCGAACTAGACCACGACCGGATGATGCACGTCAACAAGGTCTGGCATCGCCTGGACGGCTGGCCCGACACATCGCGCGGGCTACACCGGCTGAAGTCGAAGTTTATCATCGGCCCTCTGTCCAACGCCAATGTCGCGATTCTCGTCAATATGGCAAAGCATGCCGACTTGCCGTGGGACAACGTGTTCTCCTGCGAGCTTTTCCAGCACTACAAGCCCGATCCTGAGACCTACCTCGGGGTCTGCAAACTCCTTTATCTGGAGCCCGGGGCCGTCATGATGTGCGCTGCCCACAACTACGATCTTGCCGCCGCGCGCAGMCTTGGCCTTAAAACCGCATTCATCGCACGACCCACCGAATACGGCGAGGGCCAGACGACCGACCTCACAGCCGAGCAGCGCTGGGATTACGTCGCCGACGATCTCGAAGACCTCGCCCGACAACTCGGATGCTAGAAGAGAGAAAGACAATGCAGACATACAAGATGTTCATCGACGGCAAGTGGGAAGACGCTGCCAACGGAGATACGTTCGAGACGAAGAACCCTTTCAACGGGCAGACCTGGGCCGCTATTCCGAAGGGCGGCAGGGAAGATGCGGAACGAGCAGTCGAGGCTGCGCACCGCGCCTTCACGAGCGGTCCGTGGCCGAAGCTCACCGCGAGCGCCCGCGGACACCTTCTTCGGCGTCTTGGCGACCTGATCGCCGAGAATGCGGAGCATCTCGCGACGATCGAGGTTACGGACAACGGCAAGCTCATCAACGAGATGCTGTTTCAGCTCAAATACATCCCGCAGTGGTACTACTACTTCGGCGGGCTGGCGGACAAGATCGAAGGAGCGGTCATCCCGATCGATAAGGCGGACACCTTCAACTTCACTCGTAATGAGCCGCTCGGCGTCTGCGTCGGGATTACGCCGTGGAACTCCCCTCTCCTGCTGCTCGCCTACAAGCTGGCACCGGCACTCGCCGCAGGGAACACATTCGTGGCAAAGCCCTCGGAGTTCACGTCTGCTTCGACCCTTGAGTTCGCAAAGCTCGTCGAGCAGGCTGGCTTTCCCGCGGGCGTCTTCAACGTCGTCACAGGGTTCGGCGCAGATGTCGGCGAGACGCTGACGACCCACAAGTACGTCGCCAAGATCGCTTTCACGGGAAGTGAAGGCACCGGGCGCAAGATCGGCGAGCTTGCAGCGCGCAACTTCAAGAAGGTTACGCTTGAACTCGGCGGCAAGAGCYCGCACATCGTCTTCGACGATGCGGAGATCGACAATGCCGTCAACGGGGTGATCTCCGGCATCTTCGCTGCCACCGGACAGACATGTATTGCGGGCTCACGATTGCTCGTGCAGCGAAAGATCCACGACCAGTTTCTCGAGAAGATCGTCAACCTCGCAAAAACGGCGAGAATGGGCGATCCGCTCTTGACGTCGACGCAGGTTGGCCCCGTGACGACGCCGCCGCAACTCGAGAAGATCCTCGGCTATATCAACATCGCAAAAGGCGAAGGCGCCGAATGCGTTCTCGGTGGGGGGCGGCCGGACAATGCCGAGCTCTCCAGGGGCTGGTTCGTCGAACCTACGATTTTCTCCGGGGTCCGAAACGACATGCGCATCGCGCAGGAGGAGGTCTTCGGCCCGGTTCTGGCGGTCATCCCCTTCGACAGCGATGAGGAAGCCGTGCATATTGCCAATGACACCAATTACGGGCTGGCCGCGGGCTTCTGGACCCAGGACATGCGTCGTATCCTGAAGGTTTCGGCCGCTATCCAGGCTGGCACCATCTGGGTCAACACTTACCGCGTCATCAGCTATATGTCGCCGCTGGGAGGCTACAAGCACTCCGGCATCGGTCGCGAGAATGGCATCGCCTCGATCCAGAACTACATGCAGACGAAGAGCGTGATGATCTCGACCGCTGAAGACGTCGCCAACCCCTTCATCATGAGGTGATTCATGGTGGCCGCCGGAAAGTTGCTGGTCGGCTGCGTCGCCGACGATTTCACGGGAGCGACCGACGTCGCGAACATCTTCGCGCGCGCCGGCCTCAAAACGACGGTGCTGATCGGCGTTCCTGAAGACGACAGGGACATTGACGCCGACGTAATCGTTGTCGCCCTCAAGACTCGAACGACACCTCCGCAAATGGCGGTCGAGCAGTCCTTGGCCGCGCTGCGATGGCTGCGTGGCTGTGGCGCGCAGAAGTACTACTTCAAGTACTGCTCGACGTYCGATTCCACGGCGAAGGGCAACATCGGCCCGGTCGCCGACGCGATGCTTGCGGAGCTTGGCCAATCCATAACGATCGCCTGCCCCGCCTTCCCTGCCAACGGCCGGACGGTTTACAAGGGCAACCTGTTCGTCGGCGACGTGCCGCTGGACGAGTCCGGCATGCGCAATCATCCGTTGACGCCGATAACAGACGCGAACCTGCTGCGGGTGCTCGGGCCGCAGTCGCGGGCCGAAATCACCGGATGCTATTACGAGACGGTGAAGCAAGGGGCGTCCGCCATCGCCGAATGGGCCGCCCCCATTCACGGCGACGGCACGCGTATTGTCGTCATCGACGCCCTGGCTGACGAGGACCTTGTCGAGATTGCCCAGGCATTCAAGGATCTCGTGCTGTTCACCGGTGCGTCGGGCCTGGCATATGGGCTGGCTCGTGTTCTTCTTGCCGGCGGGAACAGCCGCGACGCTGCCGTTACGACTGACTTGGAAGAAGGCTACAGAGCCGTCGTCTCCGGTAGCTGCTCGGTCGCAACCAACGGACAGGTAGAGGCGATGCTCGCAGACCACGAGGGTTTCCGCGTCGACCTCTCAAAGCTGGCGGACGGCGGCGATGTCGTCGGCGAGGCCGTCGAGTGGGCCTCGTCCCGTCTGGGCCGCAAGCCTGTTCTCATCTATGCGACGGCTCTGCCCGACGAGGTGAAGGAAAACCAACGCAAGTTGGGCGCCGCGCAGTCCGGCGAGATGGTCGAGGCCGCCCTCTCCTCAATCGCGCGAAGGCTCGTCGAGAAGGGTGTGAGCGATCTCATCGTCGCCGGCGGCGAGACGTCGGGAGCGGTGGTGAAGTCGCTCGGCGTCGACCAGCTCTCGATTGGCAACGAAATCGCCCCCGGAGTGCCGTGGGTACACGCAAAGAGCCAGGGGCGATCTCTGTCGCTCGCGTTGAAGTCCGGCAACTTCGGCGAACGGGACTTCTTCATGAACGCTTGGGACCGGCTACGATGATAGGCTCCATATCTGAAGAGACGAAGGTCCGCGACGAGATAGTCGAGGTCGGTCGCTCGCTCTTCGACCGCGGGCTGACCGCAGGATCGACCGGCAACATCAGCGTCCGTCTGTCGGACGGTCGAATTTTGATGACGCCCACCAACGCTTCGCTGGGCGTGCTCGATCCAGCACGGCTGTCCTGCTTTTCGGCGGAAGGCGTGCATGTCGGAGGTGACAAGCCCACCAAGGAGGCGTTCCTCCACAAGTGCATGTATTGCGGTAAGGACAATCGCCGAGCCGTCGTCCACCTGCATTCAACCTATTCGGTTGCCGTCAGCTTGTTGAAGCAGGTCAACGAGCGCGACGTTCTGCCGCCCCTGACCGCCTACTATGTCATGCGTATCGGTTTCCTGCCGCTCGTGCCGTATTTTCCTCCCGGAGACGAAGCGCTGGCGGCGGCGGTGGGAGCCGCCGCCGCGAACCATCATGCGGTGTTGATGGCAAACCATGGACCTGTCGTCGCGGGCAAGTCCCTAAAGGACGCCCAGTACGCGACAGAGGAGTTGGAGGAAACGGCGAAGCTCTTCTTGCTCTTGCAGAACCACGAGGTCCGGCCGCTCACCGCCGAGGAAAGGGCCACCTTGATCAATCTCTCGAGGTGACAAGAGCGCGTTACGAACCAGGAGGAACCCAGCGGGTCTGGGTGCCGTAACCTGCACTCTCGTTCGTGCCATTGTGCGGCCCGTAAAGGGGAAATGCCATGAAACTTCTGGTCACTGGAAGCAGCGGACGAATCGGGCGCGCGGCGATTGAACGCCTTCTCGAAGAGGGGCACGAGGTCATCGGAATCGACGAGGTGCCGTCATCCGACATGAGGTGCCCGTTCGCCCGCGTCGATATGCGGGACTATGGCCAGGTCCTTGATGCGGTCGCCGATATCGAATCCGGGATTGATGGCATCGTCCATCTTGCTGCGATAGTAGGCGCGAAAGTCGCTGCGAGCACGCACATATTTCACACCAATACCGCCATCAGCTACAATGTTTTCCAATCTGCAAGGATCGCGGGCATAAAGAACATTGTTTCTGCGAGCAGTGAGACCTTGCTGGGCGTCCCGTTTGACGATCCACCTGCCTATTTTCCGGTCGATGACAAGCTGACCTCGAAGCCTGAGAGTAGCTACGCGCTTTCCAAACTTGTAGACGAATCCGTCGCAGCCGAATTCTGCCGCTCGGATCCCGCGCTCAAAATGATCGGCCCGCGGTTTTCTTGGGTAAAAGAGCCCCACCAATATGATGCAATGAAAGCTTGCGAAGATAATCCCGGCGTTCAGAAATGGAACCTGTGGTCCTATGTTGACAGACGGGACTGTGCCCAGGCCATTTCGCTTGCGCTCAACGCAAGCCTCAATGGTTTCCATCACTTCGTGATAGCAGCAGATGATACCGTGTTGGCGCGGCCCACACGTGCCCTTAGGGCTGCTTATTATCCCAATGTACCGCTACAAGGACAACGTGCTGAACATGGCAGTCTTGTCTCAAGCCTAGTGGCCCCGAGACGTTCTATGATATCGCCCGAAGTACAGCTGGCGTGACATACCAGCGGGGGTCTCCTAGCTTCTTAGGCTGCTGTGACCTTTCAAAAGAAGGTCGAACGCGGATCAGCAGATTTATCATATCCGGGCGGGCTTCCAAGTTGCTTGCATTCGCTTCATAAGGTTCGCCGGTGTTTGCACTTCTGAAAATGGGGAACACAGACGTGATTTCGAAGGGTGCGGAAGAAGCAGCGTCGGCAACGACGTCTCCTTGTGTACACATCTCTCGTCCAACTGCTTTCAAACAGCAGACGGCAGACTTCAACTCCGAGCTTCACGCTCGACCGTCGATCTATTTCACCGGTCCGGCAATTGTTGAGCACGTTGCTTTCATGCCCATAGACGGTGTGATCAAGGAGTTCCACGACAGTCTCGAAGCTGATGGCACGATTTCGGTTAGAGTCGAAAGGCACACTGAATTCGTGACGGTTACGCGCGTCCGGAAACTTGACAGCGAGCCAGGGGGCTGGCCGGAATCTGACCTCCTTGAAAGTGATTTTGCCGAGCTCGCAGGATTGAACTCACCGCTGCTCGTTTGTCACGTCAGCATCCTTGTCCTCGGGAACCCTCCTGACAAGCTGGGACCGGTGCTGGAAACCTTCGGCTTCGGTGATACCGCCGCCTCATTGATCGGTGGGGGCGCGGCGCAGGTTTGCTCCGATTTTCGTGTTCGAGGGGACAATTCAAGTAGAATTATCCTGTTCAACAAGGACCTGAACGCACACCGACTGGGGCGCATGGTACGCCGCATCTTCGAGATCGAAACCTACAGATCCATGGCGCTTCTCGGATTGCCGGAAGCGCGTCGTCTCGCCCCGCTTCTCGGCGGATATGACACGGAGTTGGTTCAACTGACCAATCGCAATCTTCGTACGCCCGCACATCAGCACAAGCAATTGCTCGAGGAGATTACCGCTCTCTCATCCCATGTCATTTCGGCCACCGCCGAGACCAGAAACAGATTCGGCGCAACCGCAGCCTACGCCAAGATCGTTGAGGAGAGGATCGCGCTTTTACGGGAAACGCACGTCGTCGGCTTTCAACGCTTCGGTACCTTCGTGGAGCGGCGGTTCAAGCCAGCGGTGCGTACCTGTGAAGCGACCGCCTTGAGGCTTGAGCAACTATCGAGGGCCGCGATGCACTTGCTCGACTTGTTGCAAACCCGAATTCAGGTCGAGATCGAATTCCAGAACGCGACACAGATCCAGGCCATGGCTGATCGCGCCGCGACGCAGGTCAAGATCCAGCGCGCGGTCGAAGGCTTTTCGATCATTGCAATAAGCTACTATTTGTTGAGCTTGCTGAAGTTCGTGTATGAAACGGCAGACCACGCTGGGTTCCATTTCGATCCAATGATCATGCTCCTCGCTGTTCCGGTCGTTGTGGGATCTGTTGTGATCACTATTCTGCGCGTCAAGCATGCGCTGAAAGCAGAGAGCTAGCGGCGCGCAACCTCGCCTCAACAAGCTCGATCAATCAAGCAGCTCTTGAGTATCTCCACGAGGCGGTTCAGCGGAGGCGGTCATCTCTTCTTCAGGTAATGGCTCGCTCGGGGACTGCGTTTTGAATCTAAGATTTGGCAGGCATTCTCGCCACCACGACGTCGGCGACAATCAATAATGCCAGAGACGACGCACTTTTAGCTTTGCCGAAAATTCCGATGGGAGCTTTGATCCGGTTGATCGGCCTACGCAATAGCCGTCGTCGGCCAGAGCCTTGATCCGCTCGCCAGCCGGCTGAGGGTTCTTTCGATCGTATCCTGCATTGGCCTTTGCGCCCTTCAATTTCGGTTAAGGTATTACGTATAAGGTTATACCTCATACGGAGTTCAAAAGGTTTGCTCGGGCGGAGGGGAAATAATGTGGAGGATTCGGAAATTTGGCGTGGCGATACGTTTGTCTATCGCATTCGGGTTGCTGTTGTGCGCAATGGGAGTTCTGTCTCTTTCGTCAATCAGCCAGGTCGACGAGATCAACGGGAAGCTCAGCCTCATAAATGGCAGTAATAGCCAAAAATTTCGGAATGGCATCGATATGCTGGGCTCGGTCCGCGATCGAGCGGTAGCATTGCGCGACATCGTTTTGACTGACTCGAATACGGATCAAGCCACGACAATCGTGATGATGAGAAAGCTACAGGCATCCTACGCTTCCAACTTCGCGGAGTTGCAAAAGGCCGTTAATTCCGACGTCGCCAGCACCCCCGCAGAGCGTCGCCTCGCTGAGGGTCTGACGGCTTTTCAGAATGACGCCGAGCCTTTGATTGCCGACGTCACCAAGTTGACGCTCGACGGAAAAAGAGACGAGGCAAAGCCGCTGCTCTTAAATGAACTGAGACCCAAGTTGACGGCATGGATTGGTGCTCTGAACAAGTTGATCGATTACGAGCAAGCTCTAAACCAAGGCGTTGGTGGCAAAGTTAAAGCAGCTTCTGATGAATTTAAATTTCTGACGCTAGCTGCGCTCGGCATAGCTGCCTTGTTCGGAGTAACCGCGGCATCGCTCACTATCCGCTCCATCATCGTGCCTCTGGCGAAACTACAGCAGTCAGTCCTGCAAATGATCGCCGGCGACATGGAAATTGACCAAATACTCGAGCGACGGAAGGATGAAATCGGTCAGCTCGCGCGGCAGATATCCGGCCTTAAGAATCATCTTTCAGAAAAAGCGGAGCGCGATGCGGTCGCCGAGCATCATCGACAGGATGCCGAGCGGCGGCGTTTGGAGAACGAAGGAGAGGAGCGCCAGCGGGCTGCCGAACAGACCAGTTCCGCCGTCGAACAAGTTGCCGATGCACTGAGGCAGTTATCGAAAGGCAACCTTCACATTCAGCTTGATCGGCCTTTCACGGGAGCTCTTGAGCCGCTCAGATTGGACTTCAATTCAGCGATTAGCCAGCTTCGCGATGCAATGTCCGAAGTAAACGACAATGCGCAGGCGATTGCTGCGGGGGCTGAAGAAATCCGTACTTCCTCGAACGAACTCGCGGTGAGAACGGAGCAGCAAGCTATAGTCGTCGAGCAAACGGCTTCTGTCCTCGCAGACATGACAAGGCAGGTGGTGGACGCAAGCCATAAAGCTCACGCAGCAGGGATCCTCGTCGGCGAGACCAAGGAACATGCCGAGAGGTCAGGCACCATAATGCGCGAGACTATTGAGGCCATGACAAACATTCGGTCTTCTTCGGTCGAAATAGGCAATATTATCGGTGTCATCGATGAAATCGCATCTCAGACAAACCTTTTGGCTTTGAACGCAGGCATTGAGGCGGCTCGGGCCGGGGAGACTGGCCGAGGGTTCGCGGTAGTAGCGCAGGAGGTCAGAGACCTGGCGCAAAGGTCTGCGGCGGCGGCGAAAGAAATCAAGTCTCTGATCAAAATATCCAACCTGCATATCAATGATGGGGTCCAGCGTGTGCAACAGGCCGGCAACGCTTTGGGCCAAATCGTTGTTCAGGTGCAGAGCGTCAATCAGAACGTCGACGCCATTGCTCAGGTTTCTCGCGTCCAAGCCGACGGGCTCAAGGAAATCAATTTCTCAGTCGGTAAGATCGAATCAGCGACACAGCAGAACACAGCTATGGTGGAAGAGTCGACTGCTGCCGTGAACAATCTCGCGAAGGAGACCGCATCGCTTTTCGAGATGCTATCCAGGTTCCAAATTGCCGATGGGCCGGCAAAGACGAACCGCGCAGAGGAGCCAACGCTTTATCTAGTCGTGGCATAGCAGAGCCGATGCAAAGCAGGACTTTCATTTTATGCCCGGTGTGATCTCCCTCCCCCAGAGGGACTAGCATCTGCCGAGGACCGAAACCCGACGACGCAGCAATCTACGGAGGGGAGATTGGCGGCGCTGGAAACTCAGAGGGCCGCTGACCTGCGGTAAGCGGCCGGAATTTTTGAGACGCCTTTTTATTAACCGGAAGGTCAATAAGGCGGCCCGGCGTTTTAAGCCGGCAAGGCACGTTCTCCACTTAAGACGCGCCAGGTTCGCCGCTCTCGAAGGACTAGGGACGGAATAGGGACATCGAGCCGGCACAAGCGTTCGGTTGCCGTTTTCGGGAGTCGAGTTGCGACGGCGCGATGATAGGATGCGGCTTGCCCTGGTCGCCAAACAGGACTCGTCGGCTCCAAGATCTCCTAACATTTGTGCACACAAGGCAGTGGAACCTCGATGTGGTCGAGGGCAATTCTCTGCGATCAATCCAGTGACCGATCGATGCCTCGACGGAGGCCGTACTCGTTGCCCTTCAAGACTCCACCAAACGGCAGAAAAAGTGCTTGCCATATTGGGTATGACATCATACCTTATACCTACGCGCAGAGGAGCACAGTGCGCGGAATTCGTGGGAACGCACTTTAGAGACCACTCCGGAAACCGATCGGGCTTTTCCGAGAGGAGCAGTGCGCCCGCGCGAGCGTGGGAGGACAGGTTTTGAGAAATACCCGACTGCGTTGCATCCGCACGCAAACGATCAGGCCTTACCTAATGGGGAGGCCACTATGACGGTTCACGGAGCCATCGAAGATGTCGCAAGGACCTCAAGCCTGGCAGCAATGGCACGCAAGATCGAACATGCCTTGGTAAGGTGCCTGGAGATACCGGTAGCACTTCTGGTGCTTTGCGAAATTCTTCTACTGTTTTCAGCCGTTGTCGCCCGGTACGTATTCCACGTCCCGCTGGTTTGGTCGGACGAACTGGCGTCAATCTTGTTCCTCTGGCTTGCTATGCTTGGTTCCGCCGTCGCTTTTCAGCGGCAGGAACACATGCGCATGACGGCGGTGGTCACCGCATTGAAGGGCGATACACGCCGCTTCGTCGAACTGGTTTCGGTCGCCGCAGCACTTGCCTTTCTCGTACTAATCCTGCCCGCATCTCTGGAATATGCCACCGAAGAGTCCTACGTCTGGACGCCCGCGATGAATATTCAGAACTCATGGCGCGCCTCGGCGTTGCCGACGAGCTTCGCTTTGATGCTTGTTTTCGCGGTGTTGCGGCTTCTGCAGAGCTCGAATCTCCGTCTCGCGCTCGGTGCGATTGCTGCCGTGGCAGCGGTCTTCTGCTTGTTTTGGGCGCTGAAGCCGGTCTTCGCCGGTCTCGGAAACCTCAATCTTCTCGTCTTCTTCGTCGGCGGCGTTGCGGCGTGTGTTTTCGGCGGCGTGCCGATCGCCTTTTCATTCGCGATCGCTACATTCGGCTACCTTATAT
>NZ_JARWLA010000070.1:0-15220 GCF_047445805.1 Rhizobium sp. BR 314
CGGATCGTCGCGGCCGCTCGTCGCTTAATGGATTTTCCCGCGAGTGGTCGTGTTGGCAGAATTGCAGGGACGCGCGAACTGGTGATCAACGGTACCCCATACGTCGCAGCTTATGCTGAAACGCAATCGGCGGTTCGTATTCTCCGCATACTTCATGGCGCGCAGGAATGGCCAGACACTATTCCAACCAGCTAGGCTTCCAACTCGTGTCTGGGTCAATGGGTCGCCAGTTCGGATCCCATCAAGAGCTGGGACTGATTAAGCCTGTTCCAATTATGAAACAGGCTCAATCTACGGCAGATTTCCTAGCTGGTACGATCAGAGTACGTTGACGTTTTCGGCCTTGGCCTTTCCGGTCTTGCGGTCCTGGCCCAGGTCGTAGCTGACCTTCTCGCCTTCTCGGAGTGAACCACCCCGCTGTAAGGCGGAGACATGAACGAACACATCCGCTCCCCCGCTTTCGGGTGCAATGAAGCCAAAACCTTTGTCTTCATTGAAGAATTTAACGGTACCAGTAGGCATGATAGTTCCTCTTTAATTGGGCGGCGCGTTTGACTCGCTCACCGAACTTATAACTCGAATTCCAGCTTGATCCATGCGGATAAAATTTCCGTGCCAAACAAAGGCACTGGTGTTGATTTCCATCAGAAGGTGAACCAAGTGCTGCATATTGCAGACCGCCAGTATTGGAGTGGCGAGTATATCCGATACATTGACCTCCATGAACCAAGCCGAGTTGGTGGAGACTGCAGACCAAACGCACTGTGATGCCAAGATGAGTGGCCATGACTGCGTTGCGGCGGACGGTGACCGGGTAGGCCGCGCCGCGGGCCGTGATCGAGGGCCAAACATGGCGATGATGTCCAGCCATCACAGGAGACGACAACCCGATGCGTAACGCGAGGGGTTTCCACACGTCAATTCTGGCATTCATATCGGGTTCAGATGCGGCATGCAGGAATACATGCGTCCCCTAAGACACCCCCTAACTTTCGGAGGCAACACATGAAAATCACCTATGCTCTCGCCCTCGCTGGCATGCTGGCATTCTCCAGCTCGGCTTTCGCGGCGTCTTCAACCGCCGCAACCACTGACACTGTCGTCAAACCAGCTGCTACTGCGGCAACCACCAACGCCGCGAAGCCGGCGGCGACCACGGCTGCCAAGCCGGCCGCTGCTGACGCGCAGAAGCAGGCCATTTCCAAGAAATGTTCGGCTGACGCAGATGCCAAGGGCCTGCATGGCAAGGACCGCAAGAAATTCCGTGAGCAGTGCAAGACTGCCGCCATGAAGAAGAGCTAAAGGCCGTCGACCCGAACTGCTAAATTGCTCGTAAATGCGGGTGCTTCGATATAAAGGGGGCGGAGAGTAGTCTCCCCGCCCTCATCTACACAATGTTAAATCTGTCTAGCGGATGGTCAGTGTGATCGAAATCGAACGACGTCTGCACGAAACAATGGCGGCGATCACGGACCAAATGCAAAAACGATCCCGACCGATCGCAACGTGTTTCATAATTCCGTCCCTACTGCCTGAACAAGCTTCGCCTAGATGCTCATTTGTGTCGCGATTTCACCCATTTTTGCATTTCGCCGTGACCCTGCGTCGATATCGATATCACAAATTCGTCAATGGGTTCCCCCGGCGAGCGAATGGATCAACGCCAAATGGAAATATGGATCCGCGCGTTGTGAAACTCGACACGCTGGGCTGGCAAGGGCGATGAAGGGTGAGTTTTTACACGATCCATGAAGCGGTGATTCGTTCTATTGGATCATAAGCGTGCGCTTGATTTCGAATGCTCGTATCGAAAACGCCGGTCAAACCTGAAGCCTATCGTGCTCTCAGCAACGACACTGCAATGCGCGGATTCCTCATGTTGAGTGATCATGTCGCGCCCGCCAAAGGCAGCAATTAAGTTTCGCCGGATGAACTAATTGCCGCGCAGTGCGGCATTCTTCTCGGGAGTATCGATCAGCGTGTTTGGCTTTGCAAAGCCGGTTAAGCTGGCGGGGTCCAAAATGCTGACGCGCGATCCGCTGACTTTGACACCGTATGCCTTCAAGGCGGAAAACGCTCGCGACAAATTTTCTGGCGTCATCCCTAGCCGGGAGGCAAGAATTCGCTTCTCTACACGAATTTCGACCGACCCTTGGCCTCCTTGTTCTGTTTCGGTTCGCAAGAGCCAGTTCGCCAAGCGCTCGGCGCCAGTGCGCAATTTCTGGTCTTTCAAGTCTTTAATCGTTCGACGATAACTAGCCGCGAGTTCGATCACCGTCGCGCGGGCAAAAGCAGGATCGGTTTGCATGGCCTGACGGATCCTGGCCGCAGGAATCATAAGAATATTGGACGGTTCCAGCGTTCGTGCCGATTGAAGGCAGATCTCATCGTTGAGTACGGCCGCAAGGATGAAGACGCCAACGGGTGCCACGATGTCCAACGTCGTCTCCCTCGCACCGGTTCCGGCATACATTTCCACCAATCCGTCGACGACGACGTGGAGAAAGTCAGCTGGGTCGCTCTCGCGGACGAGCGTAACGCCCTGGGGAAAACGTTGCAGGAAACTGCCGTAGACAAGCGTGTCGAACGCATCGTCGTGCATGCCTGCGAAGAGGTCCAGGTTCCGAATCTTCGCGGCACTGTCGGATCGCATATGTGACCTCCTTTAGATAGATGACAAGTTTATATTCAAGACACGACATTTATCAATCTATAAGTATAAATAAATCAATCTAGACAGTTGTACTCGAATTTCCTCCGCGGCGTATTCGATTTTATTTAAAAATACTTTCCATCGGCTCCTCCATTTGACGAAAATCAAAGTTGCATCCCGCATTCGCAGTTATTCCGATTTCGAGGCCAAAGAGGGACTCGTTCTTTGTCACGAACGGAATATCGTCATGCCTGCTCTCGATGAGATTGATCACAAGGCACAGCGTACTGCCCTTACTGCAAGTACGATTGCTTTTACGATATGTTTTGCAGCCTGGACCATTTTCGCCATCATCGGTATTCGAATTCGAGACGAGCTTGGGCTCACCGAGACCGAATTCGGCCTTTTGGTCGGCACGCCTATTCTTACCGGCTCGTTGATCCGCGTCATACTCGGAATCTGGACCGATTTTCATGGCGGGCGCATCGTGCTCGTCGGGACCATGCTTGCCGCTGCCGCGGCAACATTTTTGCTGACCTATGCGCATACATATCCGCAAATGCTTCTCGCGGCTCTCGGGGTCGGCATCGCCGGCGGCTCGTTTGCCATCGGGGTTGCCTATGTATCGCGGTGGTATCCGCCCGGCAAACAGGGCACGGCGCTCGGAATCTTCGGGGCCGGCAATGTCGGCTCGGCCGTCACCAAGTTTCTCGCGCCGCTGGTCCTGGTGGCCTGGGGCTGGCATGCGGTTGCGGAGATCTGGGCGGCGGGCCTGGTGGTCACGGCCATCCTCTTCTGGTTCATGACGGAAGACGATCCCATCCATGCCGAACGCCGCCGCACCGGTCAAAGGCCGAAGAGCGCATGGCTCGAGCTTGAACCGCTGAAGAATGTACAGGTCTGGCGGTTCTCGCTCTACTATTTCGTTGTTTTCGGCGCCTTTGTCGCCCTTGCATTATGGTTGCCGCAATATCTGATCAATGTCTACGGGCTCGATATTCGCACCGCCGGCATGATCGCGGCCTTCTTCTCCGTGCCAGCCAGCCTTTTCCGCGCCTATGGCGGCCATCTGTCGGATGTCTATGGCGCGCGCCGCGTGCTCTACTGGACGTTCCTGGTTTCCATCGTCGCCACCTTCATCCTCGCTTATCCGCCGACCGACTACGCGGTCAAAACACTCAACGGCCCAGCCACCTTCCACCTTGAGATGGGCCTGGTAGGCTTTACCGTCGTCCTCTTTGTTCTCGGCTTCTTCATGGCGCTGGGCAAAGCTGCCGTCTACAAGCACATTCCAGCCTATTATCCGGATCATGTCGGTGCCGTCGGCGGGCTGGTCGGGATGATCGGTGGCTTCGGCGGTTTCCTGCTCCCGATCCTCTTCGGTGTTCTGCTTGACCTCACCGGTCTCTGGACCAGCTGCTTCATGGCGCTGTTCCTACTGGTCTCGGCTGCTCTCATCTGGATGCATATGGCCATCCGTCAGATGGAGCGTGGTGCGGTGGAAAAGACCCTCGACGCGCTGCCGCCCTTCCCGGAAATGCAGGGCATGCCGGCGCCGAAGGTCGAGCCTCGCCGCAGCGATACCGTGCTCACAGACTGGCGTCCGGAAGATCCGGCCTTCTGGACGGAAAAGGGCAGGCGCATCGCGCGGCGCAATCTCTGGCTTTCGATTCCGGCGCTTCTTCTTTCCTTCGCCATGTGGCAGGTCTGGTCCGTGGTCGTCGCGAAGCTGCCGCTCGTCGGCTACACGTTCACCACCGATCAGCTCTTCTGGCTGGCGGCTCTTCCCGGCATTTCCGGCGCGACCTTCCGGATTTTCTATTCCTTCATGGTGCCGATTTTCGGCGGCCGTCTATGGACGACGCTCACGACCTGGTCACTGATCATTCCTGCCGTCGGCATCGGTTTTGCGGTGCAGAATCCGAATACGCCCTATATCGTCTTCCTTCTTCTTGCCCTGCTTTGCGGCTTCGGCGGCGGCAACTTCGCCTCATCGATGTCCAATATTTCCTTCTTCTTTCCAAAGTCGGAAAAGGGCAATGCGCTGGCCCTCAATGCCGGTCTCGGCAACCTCGGCGTTAGCGTCGTCCAGTTCGTCGTTCCGCTGGTCATCACCATCGGCATCTTCGGCTGGCTCGGCGGCGATCCGGTGATGACGAAGGCAGCGACCGGCAGCGCACCGCTCTGGCTGCAGAATGCCGGCTTCTTCTTTGTGCCCTTCATCGCGATCTCGGCTTTTGCTTCCTGGTTCGGGATGAACGACATCGCTTCGGTAAAGGCCTCATTCGCCGAGCAGGCGGTCATTTTCCAGCGCAGGCACAATTGGATCATGTGCTGGCTTTATACCGGAACCTTCGGCTCCTTCATCGGCTATTCGGCGGGCTTTCCGCTGCTTGCCAAGACGCTGTTTCCCGATGTCAACGCGCTGCAGTTCGCTTTTCTTGGTCCGCTGGTCGGCGCACTTTCCCGCTCGGGAACAGGCTGGCTTGCCGACCGCTTCGGCGGCGCGCGAGTCACCTTCTGGGTCTTCGTATTGATGATGGCCGGTGCCGGCGGCGTCCTCTGGTTCATCGCGGCCAAGGATCAACCGGGCGCCTTCTGGGGCTTCTTCATCTCCTTCCTCGTGCTCTTCTTCGCAACCGGCGTCGGCAATGCTTCGACCTTCCAGATGATCCCGGCGATCATGGGCAAGGAAATGATCCGGCTGATGCCGGAAACGACGCCGGAAGCCCGTCGCCTGGAGGCGGAAAAGGAATCCGCTGCGATCACCGGCTTTACCTCGGCCATCGCTGCCTTCGGCGCCTTCTTCATTCCGATGGGTTACGGGCTGTCGATCACCTTCACGGGCGGGCCGCAGGCGGCAATCTGGGCCTTCCTTATCTTCTACGTGACCTGCCTCGTCCTCACATGGGCGGCCTATACCCGCAAGGGCAGCCTTCTCTACGACGTCGAGCGCAACAAGCGAAATACCACCGGCAAGGCCGCGGCGGCCGAGTAAGATCAGGAGAACCACATGTCCCATTTCCTCGACCGGCTCACCTTCTTTCGAAAGAATGTCGGCCAGTTTTCCAACGGCCACGGCATCGTCACCAGCGAGGATCGCTCCTGGGAGGACGGTTACCGCAAACGCTGGCAGCACGACAAGATCGTCCGCTCGACCCATGGCGTGAACTGTACGGGTTCCTGCTCGTGGAAGATCTATGTGAAGGGCGGCATCGTCACCTGGGAGACGCAGCAGACGGACTATCCGCGTACGCGACCGGATCTGCCGAACCATGAACCGCGCGGCTGTTCGCGGGGCGCCTCCTATAGCTGGTATCTTTATTCCGGCGCGCGCGTGAAATATCCGATGATCCGGGGGCGGCTCCTGAAGCTCTGGCGCAAGGCACGGCAAACCATGTCGCCCGTCGCCGCCTGGGCGTCGATCGTCGAGGATGCCGAAAAGCGCAAGTCCTACATCTCCATTCGCGGCCATGGCGGCTTCGTGCGGGCGAATTGGGACGAGGTGACGGAAATCGTTGCTGCGGCCAATGCCTATACGATCAAGGCGCATGGCCCGGACCGCGTCATCGGCTTCTCGCCGATCCCGGCGATGTCGATGGTCTCCTATGCGGCGGGCGCGCGTTATCTCTCGCTCATCGGCGGCGTATGCATGTCCTTTTACGATTGGTATTGCGACCTGCCGCCGGCAAGCCCGCAAACCTGGGGCGAGCAGACCGATGTGCCCGAGAGCGCTGACTGGTACAATGCCGGCTTTATCATCGTCTGGGGCTCGAACGTGCCGCAGACGCGTACGCCGGATGCGCATTTCTACACCGAAGTCCGCTACAAGGGCACCAAGAGCGCCGTCGTCAGTCCCGACTATGCCGAGGCGACGAAATTCGCCGATATCTGGCTGAACCCGAAGCAGGGAACGGATGCAGCGCTGGCGCTTGCCATGGGCCATGTGATCCTGCGCGAATATTACCTCGAGCGGTCGGTTCCCTATTTCGAGGATTATACCCGCCGCTATACGGATATGCCGTTCCTCGTGCGGCTTGTGGAGCGCGAGGGCCGTTTGGTTCCCGAACGCCTGCTCAGGGCTTCGGAACTGGAAGGCGGGCTCGGTGAAGCCAACAATCCGGAATGGAAGACGGTCGCGATCGATGAGAAGACGGGTGAGCTGGTCGCTCCTCTCGGTTCCGTCGGCTATCGCTGGGGAGAAACGGCCAAGTGGAATCTTGAGGAGAAGGACGGCCACGGCCGGAACACGTCTCTCAAGCTCTCGCTTGCAGGTGAGGGCGCTGCGATCGAGGCAGTCGATTTTCCCTATTTCGGCGGCCGGGCCACGGAGCATTTCGTAGCGACCGAACATGGCGAAATCCTCACCCGCAATGTCCCTGTCCGGACAATCGCCGGGACCGATGGCGCGCCCATCAAGGTCGCGACCGTCTATGATCTGATGATGGCGAATTACGGTCTCGATCGCGGCTTCGGCGGCGCGAATGTTGCTCGCGATTACGATGAGAACGTGCCCTTTACGCCCGCCTGGGCAGAGCACATCACCGGCGTCAAGCGCGATGCGATTATTACAGTTGCCCGTGAATTCGCAACCAATGCCGAGAAAACCAATGGCCGCTCGATGATCATCATCGGTGCCGGCATGAACCATTGGTACAACATGGACATGAATTACCGCGGCGTGATCAATCTCCTTGTCTTCTGTGGCGCGATCGGTCAGTCCGGCGGCGGCTGGTCCCACTATGTCGGGCAGGAGAAACTGCGGCCGCAGACTGGCTGGACGCCGCTTGCCTTCGGGCTCGACTGGTCTCGTCCGCCGCGCCACCAAAACTCGACGTCGTTCTTCTATGCGCATACCGATCAGTGGCGCTACGAGACGCTGACGGCGGCCGAAATCCTGTCGCCGACGGCGCCGGAAGGCGATTGGGAAAGCAGTTTCATCGACTACAACGTCCGCGCCGAGCGCATGGGTTGGCTGCCGTCGGCCCCGCAGTTGAAGGTCAACCCGCTCTCGATTGCGGAAAAAGCGAAGGCGGCCGGCTTGGAGGCGAAGGATTATGTCGCGAAGGCCCTGAAATCCGGCGAGCTAGAGCTTTCATGCAAAGATCCCGATGATCCGGCTAACTGGCCGCGCAACATGTTCGTCTGGCGTTCGAACCTGCTCGGCTCCTCCGGCAAGGGGCACGAGTACTTCCTGAAGCATCTGCTCGGCACCGAAAACGGCGTCATGGGCAAGGACCTCGGACCGGAAGGGGCTGTCCGCAACAAGGAAGTCGTCTGGCACGACGAGGCACCGCGCGGCAAGCTCGACCTGCTGGTGACGCTGGATTTCCGCATGTCGACCACATGCGTCTACTCCGACATCGTTTTGCCGACTGCCACCTGGTACGAGAAGAACGACCTCAACACCTCGGACATGCATCCCTTCATCCATCCGCTGTCGGCGGCAGTCGATCCGGCTTGGGAAGCACGCTCCGATTGGGACATCTACAAGGGTATCGCCGAAGCCTTTTCGCGGGTCGCCCCGGAAGTACTTGGTGTCGAACAGGACGTCGTACTGACGCCAATTCAACACGACAGCGCCGGAGAACTGGCGCAACCCTTCGATGTCAAGGACTGGAAACGTGGCGAGATCGAGCCGATTCCCGGCCGTAGCATGCCATCGGTCGCAGTCGTCGAGCGCGATTATCCGAACATCCATGCCCGCTTTACCGCACTCGGACCACTGATGACCTCGATCGGCAATGGCGGCAAGGGCATCAGTTGGAAGACCGAGCACGAAGTGGCGGCGCTTGCAGCGCTGAACGGCGTGCATCGGGACGGTGCGGCAAAGGGCCTTGCGAAAATCGAGACCGACATCGACGCGGCAGAGGTCATCTTGATGCTCGCGCCGGAGACCAATGGCGAAGTGGCGGTGAAGGCCTGGGAAGCCCTGTCGAAGGCGACCGGCCGCGACCACGCGCATCTCGCCCTTCCCAAGGAAGACGAGAAGATCCGCTATCGCGATATACAGGCGCAGCCTCGCAAGATCATCTCGTCGCCCACCTGGTCAGGCATCGAGAGCGAGAAGGTCTGCTACAATGCCAGCTATACCAACGTCCATGAGTTAATCCCCTGGCGTACGCTCACCGGCCGCCAGCAGCTATATCAGGATCATCTTTGGATGCGGGCTTTCGGGGAAGGTCTCGTTACCTGGAAACCGCCGGTCGATCTGAAGACCATCGGCGTCGTCAAGGATCGTCATCCGAACGGCAACAAGGAAATTGTCCTCAATTTCCTGACGCCGCACCAGAAATGGGGCATCCATTCCACTTACACCGACAACCTCCTGATGCTGACCCTGAACCGGGGCGGACCAGTCGTCTGGGTTTCCGAGACGGACGCGAAGTTGGCAGGTATCGTCGACAACGACTGGGTCGAAGTCTTCAACGCCAATGGCGCGCTGACGGCCCGTGCCGTCGTTTCGCAGCGCATCAAGCCGGGCATGGTACTGATGTATCACGCCCAGGAGAAGATCATTAACACGCCCGGCTCGGAACTCACCGGCAACCGCGGCGGCATTCATAACTCGGTGAACCGCACGGTCCTGAAGCCGACCCATATGATCGGCGGCTATGCTCAGCTTGCCTACGGCTTCAACTATTACGGCACCGTCGGCTCCAACCGCGATGAATTCGTCGTCGTACGCAAGATGTCCAAGGTCGATTGGCTGGAAGAGCCGCTTACAACCAATGCTCAGAAGGAGGCTGCAGAATGAAGATCCGTGCCCAGATCGCGATGGTTCTCAATCTCGACAAATGCATCGGCTGCCATACCTGTTCGGTCACCTGTAAGAACGTTTGGACCAGCCGCGAGGGCGTCGAATATGCCTGGTTCAACAATGTCGAGACCAAGCCTGGCGTCGGCTATCCCCGCGAATGGGAAAACCAGGAGAAATGGAACGGCGGCTGGCGGCGCAAGCGAAACGGCAAGATCGAGCCGAAGATCGGTGCGAAATGGCGCATCCTCGCCAATATCTTCGCCAATCCTGACCTGCCCGAAATCGACGACTACTACGAACCCTTCACATTCGACTACGACCATCTGCACACCGCCAAGGAATCGAAGGCCTTTCCGACCGCGCGCCCGCGGTCGCTGATTTCAGGCGAACGCATCGAGAAGATCGAATGGGGGCCGAACTGGGAGGAAATCCTTGGCGGCGAATTCGAGAAGCGCTCCAAGGACGTGAACTTCGAGGGCATCGAGAAGGAGATCTACGGCCAGTTCGAGAACACCTTCATGATGTACCTGCCCCGGCTGTGCGAGCACTGCCTCAACCCGGCCTGTGCTGCCGTCTGTCCCTCGGGCGCGATCTACAAGCGTGAAGAAGATGGCATCGTGCTCATCGACCAGGACAAGTGCCGCGGCTGGCGCATGTGCGTTTCCGGCTGCCCTTACAAGAAGATCTATTACAACTGGTCGTCCGGTAAATCGGAAAAGTGCATCTTCTGCTATCCTCGTATCGAGGCCGGCCAGCCGACCGTCTGCTCGGAAACCTGCGTCGGGCGTATTCGCTATCTTGGCGTGCTGCTTTACGATGCCGACCGCATCGAGGCGGCCGCAAGCGCACCGGACGAGAAGGATCTCTACCAGGCCCAGCTCGATCTCTTCCTGGATCCGAAGGATCCGAAGGTGATCGCCCAGGCGCGCGCCGACGGCGTGCCGGAGGCATGGCTTGAGGCCGCCGTTGTTTCGCCGATCTGGAAGATGGCGATGGATTGGAAGGTCGCCTTCCCGCTGCATCCCGAATATCGCACCTTGCCTATGGTGTGGTATGTGCCGCCGCTTTCGCCGATCCAATCGGCGGCGTCCGCGGGCAAGATGGGCCTGAACGGCGATATGCCGGACGTTCGTTCGCTGCGCATTCCGCTTCAATATCTCGCCAACCTCCTTACCGCAGGCAACGAGGAGCCCGTGGCACTGGCGCTTGAGCGCATGCTTGCCATGCGCGGCTACATGCGTGCCAAGTCCATCGACGGCCGCATCGATGAACGTATTGCCCAGAATGTCGGGCTCACCGGCGCCGATATCGAGGACATGTACCAGATCATGGCGATTGCCAACTACGAAGACCGCTTCGTCATCCCGACGGCGCACCGCGAATGGAGCGAGGACGCCTATGATCTGCGCGGCTCCTGCGGCTTCTCCTTTGGCAACGGCTGTTCCGGTGGCTCAAGCGAGACCAATCTCTTCGGCACGAAGGCGCAGAAGAAGGCCAAGAACCCGATGGAGATCGCATAATGACCGAGAGACATGCCGTTCTTACCCTCCGCGCACTCTCCGCACTCCTGACCTATCCGTCAGAAGAACTCTGCGCCGCCGTGCCGGAGATCGAAGAGGCGATCGCCGCGGAAAAGCTCGTACCGCCTTCCGCCGCATCGGCGCTTCGCCCGCTTCTCAACGATCTTGCATCGCTCGATCTCTTCGAGCTGCAGGAACGCTATGTCGAACTCTTCGACAGGAGCCGGCGCCTTTCGCTGCATCTCTTTGAGCATGTGCATGGAGAAAGCCGCGATCGCGGCCAGGCCATGGTCGATCTTGCCGCCCTCTATGAGAAGGACGGATTGGAACTCCAGGCCAATGAGCTTCCGGACTATCTGCCGCTCTTCCTCGAATACCTGTCGACAAAGCCGCTTGGCGAAGCACTGAACCTTCTCTCCGAGACGGCCCATATTCTGGGTGCGCTTGAAGAGCGCCTGGTCTCAAGGGCTTCTCCCTATGCAGCCGTGTTAACGGCCATTCGCGTCATGGCGGGCGTCCCGCTCGATGCGCCCGGCGAAGCGGATCTGTCCGAAGGAGGGGCCGGCGATCTCGCCGCGCTTGATGCGGAATGGGAGGAAACGACCGTCACCTTCGGTCCGGGAAGCGGGGCCATGGATGGCTGTTCCACCGAACGGCTTCAAACCCGACTGCGGGCCGCACATCGCGATGCGCGCAGCAACGCTCATTGAAGGAGGAAGATCATGTCCGAGACGATCAATTCCGCACTCTTCGGCTGGTATCCCTATTTCTGCCTCACCATCTTCCTGCTTGGCAGCCTGATCCGCTTCGATCGCGAGCAATATACCTGGAAGACCGGCTCGTCGCAGTTGCTCCGCCGCAAGCAGCTGCGTTGGGGTTCCAATCTCTTTCATATTGGCATTCTGGTCATCTTCATCGGCCATGCCGGCGGGCTGCTGACGCCGATCGCGATTTTCGACGCGCTTGGGATCCCGCACAGTTTCAAGCAGGGACTTGCGATCGCCGTCGGTGGTGTCGCCGGCATCGCTTGCTTCATCGGCATCTCGCTTCTTGCCCATCGTCGCTTCTTCGATCCGCGTATCCGCGCGACGTCGAGCTTCGGGGACATGGCGATCCTGCTCATTCTATGGCTGCAGCTGACGCTGGGCCTCTCCACCATCTTCGTCTCGCTCCACCATATGGACGGTCATGAGATGGTAAAGTTCATGAACTGGGCGCAGGGCATTCTGACGCTGCAGCCGGCTGCCGCTGCCTATGTCGCGGACGTGCATCCCATCTTCAAAATGCACCTGTTGCTCGGCATGACGATCTTCTTGCTGTTTCCGTTTACCCGCCTGGTCCATGTCTGGAGTGCACCGATCTGGTATCTCGGGCGTCCCGGCTATCAGGTCGTGCGGAGCCGCTTCGATCGACGGCGCCATCCGTCCCATTCCTACCGCCATCCGGGGGAGTGACCCATGGTTTCCATCATCATCGACCGTACCGCAACACAGCCTCTCGACGAGCACGAGCACCGGCATGATCACCAGCCAAGTCGCGCGGCCGGGGCAAGGATCATGCCGCCGGTCAGCGTCAATGGCGTGCCGATCTCTCGCAAGGACATCGCTGCCGAGACGCAGAATTTCCCGGCTGGCAATCCGGGTGCTGCGTGGCATGCCGCGACGCGGGCGCTCGTCGTTCGCCATCTGCTTTTGGAGGAGGCGCGGTGCCTGGGCATCCTCATCGAGCCACAGGCCGATGCCGAGGGGGGCGTCGAAACCGACGAAGACGCGCTGCTGCGTGTGCTCCTCGAGCGGGAAGTGCAGACGCCTGCGGCAGACGAGGAGGCGCTACGTCGCTTCTATGACAATAACCGCAAGCGTTTCGTGACGCCGCCGCTTTTCGAGGCGGATCATATCCTGATTGCAGCGCGGCGGCAGGATGCCGACGCCTTCGCCGAGGCGCGCGAGCGGGTGGCCTCACTTGCTGGTGCTCTGGAACGCGAGCCGGAGCGCTTTGCCGAATTGGCCAGAGACTGTTCCGACTGTCCCTCCCGCGAGGTCGGTGGCAGCCTCGGGCAGATCAGCCTGGGAGATACGACCCCGGAATTCGAAGCCGCATTGATTGAGCTTGCCGTCGGCAAGATATCGGCGCCCGTCGAAAGCCGCTATGGGGTTCATCTCATTCGCCTCGTTCGCAAGATCGAGGGTTCGCTCCTGCCGTTCGAAGCAGTCAGGGCGCAGATCGCCGAATATCTCGAAGAACATGTCCGCCGGCAGGCGACAGCGCAGTATATTTCGCTGCTTGTGGGCCGTGCCGACATCCGGGGTATCACGCTTAAGGGTGCTGCGACCCCTCTGGTACAGTGAGGAGAAACCATGTTCGGTGCGCTGCTGGCAAGCCTCGATAATCCCCAAACCGCCGAAAGGCTGATCGATGCCCTTGGCATGGAGGGACTGGCCGAACGGCTCGAAAACGCAGCTGCTGCTGAAGCGATGGAGCCGGCAAGCTACTTTGCGGCGATCGTCCGCTCGTTCATGGAAACGGCATCCGACGATCATTTCGTGCAGCTGATCGGTATCATGAATCGCTCCGAGGATCCGGGCCTTGCCGCGGTTCGCGCCATCCTGAACAAGGTGTTGCCGGAGGAAGCTTGCCGTGACGCTCGCGCTACCACATGACAGATGTTTCCCTGCACATGTCAGGATGGCGTCCTCCTACGTAGCCGGTCATAGGGCGGTGAAATTTGCCCGGCTGCTCAGATCAAGGCACCGCATGCCCTCCCGGCCTCTCGGTGAAGGCGCTCGAAGCGCACCCCTATCCCAATGAATGCCAATCCGAAGGAAGCCGCCAATGAGCCTCGATCGTTCCAGCTACCCCATCACCGCGATCGTCTATTCGAAAGGATCAGATTTCGAGAGATTTCTGCGCGAGCTCACAAAGACGATGATGGAAGAGGGCATGCGCCTTGCCGGTCTTATCCAGCATAGCGAGCCGCGTCCTGATCGCGTCAAATGCGAACTGTATCTTAGAGATCTTACGACCGGTAAGCTCCATGGAATAAGCGAGGATCGCGGACCAGAAGCCCGCGGATGCGTCCTCGATACCGATCGATTGCTTGTGGCATGCGAGGCCGCAGAAGAGAAGCTCTCCGACAAAACTGATCTCCTGGTGCTCTGCAAGTTCGGCAAGACTGAGGTGGAGGGCGGTGGCTTCCGATCGCTGATCGCCCGGGCAATGGAACTTTCGGTTCCAGTTTTGATCGGCGTTCCAGAGATCAATCTTGTACCGTTTCGGGAGTTCGCGGCCGGATTTGCCAAAGAAATCGCGCTACCGGATCTTGCCGGCAATTGGTTGACGATGCAAATCGTCCGCGCTCGCGCCATCGATGGCAGGAATGACGGTCGTCACGTGGGGGCGAATGATGGATGACATCGTGGTCGCCCGTGCTCTGCATGTTCTTGCCGTCATTCATTGGATCGGCGGACTGAGCTTCGTGACGCTGGTCATATTGCCGCTCGTCAGATCGGATCGGGTCAGTGCTGACGCACAGATGCTGTTCGAAAGGGTTGAACGGCATTTCTCGGTACAGGTTCGCATCTCTGTACCGGTTGCCGGCATAACGGGCCTCTGGATGACCTACAGGATGGAGCTCTGGGACCGCTTCGCCGATCCGAACTTCTGGTGGATGTCGGCAATGTTTGGCATGTGGCTGATCTTCATGCTTATGCTGTTTGTGATCGAGCCGCTTTTCCACGCGAAGTTCCAGCGGGACGCTCAGAAGGACTCGCGGGCAGCCTTCCGTCACATAAGCCGCCTGCACGAACTTCTTCTTCTGCTCGCCGTCGTGACGGCATTCGGCGCTGTTGCCGGAGCTCATGGGCTTGTTCTCTTCTAGTGTGCCCATTCGAGGATGCTGACGGCTCCCCATTTCCGATCTCGTTTGAAAAAAGCTCGGCAATCGTCGAAAACAAATCGACAGGAAGCGGACCCGACGGGGCATCGTAAAGTTAACGGCCGAGCAGCAAAAGGATGACGCTCGTCGCAGGCACCGCTCATGCCCGCGCGATTTTCGTCCACAGGTTCATCGCCGCTGCGCGCAGTTCGCGATGATGGCCGGAGGGTATGTCGTGGCGTGGAATGTGGAACAGGTTGACAATCGGATCATGGACGGAGATGAAGCGTTGCAAATGTCGCCTTGACTTGAAGCGCTTCATGATCCGCTCTCGCCGCCGGATCGGCTGGTGAGAGTTCTCCGCCCGATTGTTCAGGCCTTTGTGGGACCGATGCTCGACGCCGGGCATGATC
>NZ_JARWLA010000071.1:0-14985 GCF_047445805.1 Rhizobium sp. BR 314
TCCTCGGTCTCGCTAACGCCAAGCTCGACCAAGCGCGCAGCGGGCATAGCGGGCCGAAGCCACCTCCCGAACGCAAAGACTAACAGCAATCAGAAAGTGATCGATCGATGGCAGCGAACCGCGCCCCCGAAAACCCCTATCTTGCCGCGCGCCAGGAATGGAATGAGCGATACGGTTCCTATGTGCAGTCCGCCGCCGCTTGGCGCATCGTCGGCATCCTCGGTTTGACCATGGCCGTGATTGGATTCGCATATGCGATGTATCTCAGCACCCAGGTCAAGCTGGTTCCCTATATCGTCGAGGTCGACAAACTCGGGACCGCGGTGACGTCTGGTTACCCGCAACAGATTGAATATGCCGATGTTCGGGTAGTACGCGCGACGCTCGGAAACTTCGTAACCAGCTTCCGTTCGATCACGCCGGATGCAGTGGTGCAGAAGCAGTATATCGATCGAACCTACGCACTCCTTCGAACATCGGATCCCTCGACCGAGAAGATCAACGCCTGGTTCCGCGGTAACTCGCCGTTCGAAAAGGCGAAGTCTTCGACCGTTGCGATCGAGGTCAACAATATCGTGGCGCTCTCGAACCAGACCTATCAGATCGACTGGACCGAATACGAACGCGACCGCAAGGGCAAGGAAATAGGCACGCGCCGGTTTCGCGGCATCGCAACGGTGACGCTTACCGCACCGCAGGATGAGGCGACCATCCGCCTCAATCCGATCGGCCTCTATGTCCGGGATTTCGACTGGACAGCACAGCTTTAAGGCAGGGGATTCACTCAATGCACAGAACAGGATTGATCGCGGCCGGCTGCCTGGCCGGACTCGTCTTCGTGAGCGGTGCGCAAGCACAGAGCATGTCGAACAATGAGGTGAAGGGGACGAACATTTCCAGGAAATGGCGTGGCACATCGGGACTGGTGACAACCGGCCCCGATGGCAAGGTCATTTTCCTATTCGGGGAGACGCAGCCATCGGTCGTCTGCTCACCGCTGCAAGTCTGCGATATCGAACTCCAGGGCGGCGAGATCGTCCGGGACGTTTTGGTTGGAGACACGGTGCGTTGGAAAGTCGAGCCCGCGACCTCCGGCGCCACCGGCGGCCAGGCGATCCATCTGATCGTCAAGCCGTCGGAGGCGGGTCTCGTCACGTCAATGGTCGTCACGACCTCGCGGCGCACCTATCACATCCAACTGAAATCGCATCCGAGCCAGTACATGGCCCGCGTCGGCTTCGAATATCCGGAGGATGTCTCGACCAAGCTTGCCGATATCAACTCACGGCTGGAGACCGGCGGCATTCCTGGAACCGCGCCCGACAAGCTGAACTTTTCTTACTCCATCAGTGGCAGCGCGCCCTGGAAACCGAAGCGCGTCTATTCGGACGGCGCCAAGACCTACATCCAGTTCTCGAAATCGGTCTCGAGCCAGGATGCGCCGGTTCTTTTCGTCGTCAGCGGTGGCCAGAATCGCATCGTAAACTATCGAATGAAGAACGACTTGATGATCGTCGACTACGCGGTCGACAAAGCAATCCTCGTCTCCGGTGTCGGCTGGCGCCAGCAGAAGATCACCATCCGGCGGGGAGGCTGACCAATGCGAAACCTTGTTGTTGCGATCACGATCGCTTTTGTACTTACGGGCTGCCAAACGGCTGAGGACGGGCTGACCACCGGTTCGACGCCGACCACCCTCACAGGTTCGGCGGCAAGTGCAATTGCCGGCGACATGGCAAGCCGGCTTGCCGAGCAGGTCGGTCCCGCGGGCACGACGACCATCAAGATGGAGAAGGACTCATCAGACTTTGCAACAGCGCTCGAGGCTGCGCTGAAGGGTTGGGGCTATACGGTCGTAACCGATGGCAAGGTTGGCAAGGACGTCAAACCCGTCGAACTCGCCTATTCGCTCGACGACGTCGACGGCCAGGTTCTTGCAAGACTGTCGACGCCCTCGATCGCCCTTGGCCGCGCCTACACCGCAACGACCGGGGGTGCCGTGCCGGCAAGCCCCCTCTCGATCATGCAGCGCAATTGAGAGGAGGCGAGCATGGTCCAATCTCTGCAGCTGGGCACCTCCAGCCAGGCCGACGATCAGAAGGGTATGCGCCGTCTGAACCGTCTGCCAATCATCGTCGCCATCATCATCGTTGCGCTATTTGTCGGCGTCGTCGTCATCGGGCTGTCATGGCGCGGTCTCCCCTTCAATCGGAACAACGATCTCGACAGCGCCTCGAATGCTCCCGCAACCAACTTCGGCGACCAGCTCAAGCGTGGTGTCACCGACGGCATCATCGGCGATCCGGAACAACGCGAAGTGTTCCAGCCGACGCCCGCCGTCGAACAGAAAGTCGCGAAGGAAACCGCCGTTGTTGATCGCACACCCACCCAGCGAGAGGAGCGGCGCCCTAGACTTGAATCGGAAGCGGAATGGAAGGCACGCCTGAAACGGGAGCAGGACGAACAGTATATCCGTGAAGCGCAACGGCAGCGCATGGCCCGGCTCCAGGCGCGGGCGACAGCGTTGGACTCGCCGTTGAAGGTGGATATTTCCGACATCGACAAGGCAGCCAACGCCTCCAGAGAGACCGACCGGCGGGCGACGACTGCCAATAGCGCCTCGGACCTATACGCCGCTGCCATGAAGTCCGGTCTGATGGGGYAGAATGTCGATCCCAACGCTCAGACATCAAAGGAAGATTTCTTCAACCAGGACATCAAGGACCTTGGCTATTTGCCGAACCGGGTGGTGCCGCAAATGTCAGCCTATGAGCTCAAGCGCGGCTCCGTCATTCCCGCCACCCTGATCACCGGCCTGAACTCCGACCTTCCCGRACGGATCACCGCGCAGGTCAGTCAGAACGTCTATGACAGCGCCACCGGTTACCGGCTGCTGATCCCGCAGGGGGCAAAACTGTTCGGCCGTTACGATTCCAAGGTCTCGTTCGGCCAGGAACGCGTCCTTGTCGTGTGGACCGATCTCATTWTCCCGAATGGCTCAACCCTGCAGATCGGCGGCATGGCCGGTACGGATGCCGAAGGCTATGGCGGCTTCAAGGACAAGGTCGATCGGCATCTCTGGCGCACGTGGAGTTCTGCTGCGCTGATCGCACTGATCGGAACCGGGATCGACATGTCGATGCCGCAAAGCTCGACGCTTGCAACGCAGGAGACTGCATCGGACGCGGCCCGCCGCAACTTTGCGGAATCGTTCGGCAGGGTCGCCGAGCAGACCATTTCAAAGAACCTGAATGTGCAGCCGACCATCCAGATCCGCCCCGGCTACAAGTTCAACGTGCTCGTGGACCAGGATATTATATTTCCGTCGACCTACAGCAGAAACTGACGAACATCGTCCGACGCCATTTCAGCCGCTGGCATGCCGCGCATGCCGGTGCAACATTGCAATTCCGCAATAACTTTCCTGTCTTTGTCATCTTTTTAGTTCAAGGGGACTTGAAACTTGTCTTTTCACAGGTAGTGCTAGGCGTACACGGCTAGAGGGACTGCTCCGCGCTGCTCTGGCACCGTGGGTTGCGTCGAGATGCCTGTGGCTGATTGTGGCTATGGCTTGGCCGCTGGGCGGCGAGGCCTGTTCGAGTGTCTCGATGTGCCAGATCATGACCGACCTACAGGTCGATAAGACAGGAGAAACGCTGGTGGATGGAGAATTTCGCTCGCTCGTCGACATGTTGGAAGCTGCGCAGGACGAGCTTACGATCAAAGGTGCCATGAAGCGCTTCGCAGAGGCCTGCGGCTACGAGCGGTTTGCCTATCTTCAAAAGGAAGGCGCCCAGATCAAGACCTTCAACACCTACCCAAAGCCATGGGAACGCACCTATCTCTCGGCCGATTACTCCAATATCGATCCCGTGGTGACGCAGGCAAAACGAAAAGGCGATATCTTCTTCTGGACGGCGGACGATTGGAGACCGCGCGGCTCATCTGAGCTCAGAAAGTTTCGCAATGAATCGATCGAGCACGGAATCCGTTGTGGCATGACCATTCCCGTGGAAGGCAGCTACGGAACATCGATGATGCTGACCTTCGCATCCTCCGAAAGGAATGTGGAACTGCCGGTCGCTTTTGACCCGAAAAAGGCTGTGCAATTGGTGATGATGATCCATTATCGCTTGAAGATGATCGGCGGCAAGACCACGCTCAATCCAAAGCAGGCGCTGTCGCCGCGTGAAATGGACTGCTTGATCTGGGCGGCAAAAGGAAAGAGTACGCTTACAACCGCCAATTTGGTCGGCATCGCTTTCCGGACTGTGCAGCACCATCTCGATAAGGCGCGTGGCAAGCTCGGCGCCGAGTCGGTTCCGCATCTTGTGGCGATCGCCAAGGATCGGGGTTTGCTGCCTCCCAGCTAGCTGACATCGTCATCGACCGGTACTTCCGGCACGAAGCCGAGTGCGTCGAGCATATCCGAAAGCTCATCCTGCTGAGCTGCGGCCCTTTTCTGGCGCGCAAAATGCTCCTCCTGAAGGGTCTCCAGAACCGAACTGGCGATCGTAGGATCCTCGCTTGCGCGTATCCACTCCTCGTAGACCGCCTGATCGGCGGCGAGCAGACGGCGATGTTCGCGAATGGCGGCCACTGTCAGCGTCTCCAATTCCGCCTTGTCCATCAAATTGTATCGAGATTTCTTCTGGTCTCCTCCGGCTTGCGAGGAACCCGCATCTTGCATTTCTTTTCCTTCCCAGATCGATGGATTGGCACGACTGCGCCGTATTCGCGCGCGCCTCTTGGCTCCTATGTCAGACGATCCTCTTGGAAGAGTAAACATCCGACCACCGGCAATATCACAGGCTTTGTCGAATCGGAACTATAGTTCCTAGAACAATAATTCCGATTCTGGTTCCGCTGATGTCATGGATCTCAACGAGGTCATGGCTAGGAATTTGCGTCGTATCCGCCATGGCCAGAAACTGACGCAGGAAGAATTGGCCCATCGCACAGGCCTAAGCGCGCGCCATATCGGTGCCATTGAGCGCGCCGAGATGTCTGCAACGATCACGGTCCTTGGCCAGATCTCCCAAGCGCTGGCTGTCGATCCAAGAGAATTCCTGACGGAGACAAATACGGGCTGACAATTCGAACGCCAACGTCAGATTCGGGATCGCCAACCCGTCGTGAAGTTCAGGGCCGACATCATTTCGAAACTGTTGCACCACCTGACACCGAGATCCTTGCAGACGTCGGGGATGCGGCGATTTGCGCGCTTTGCGCTTGGCTTCGAAGCCTCGACCGTCACCACGATTCGATCGTCGGACAGCGCCATCGCATAGGCGATCAAAAACGGATCTCGCCCGATCTCGATGACCTCAGCGTCGTTCAGATCGGTAGCGTATTTCTCGATAACAGCCTGCACCAAGGCCGGGTCGACATCTTCATCCAGCCGCAGAACACCGTAGTTGTCAGCTTCGCTCAGCCAGCGACCGATTTCCGAGCCCTCGGTGATTTCTTCGAGGATCTCCACGGGAACTTTGATCTCGCCGGCCTCGCCCATATGGACCAACCAATCCCAGAATTCCGGAAACCGGCCGATCGGGTAGTACAGATTATGGGCGGTGATCAGAACGTTTGCGTCGAGGAGATGCACGGCTTCTCCTTAAGCCGCGCTATCGGTAAGGGAATAGACGTTGCTGGCTTTGACACCGAGGATCGCGGCGGCCTTTGAAGGCGACAAGGCACCCTCCGCCAGCATTCGCCTGGAGAGTTCGACGAGCCGATTGCCGAGCTTATGGCGTTTGACCGTATAGTAACTTGGACCTCCCTCGTTTTCCCTCGCACGATCGCGTTGCGCGGCTCGGTTCCTCAGCCACTGCTGGCGGAATAGCGTGGTTACCGCTGACCATGTTTCCTGGTCGATGATGCCTTCGCGATAGAGCTTGTAGGCCACCATGGAGTGGCTGACCTGCCGAGCATCCGCGATTGCGGAAACCCGCGCTATTACCTGTTCCTGCGACGCCCCAACGAGCGAAGGCTCCTGGGCGATCTCTGCCGAGGGCAGCAGGATGCGCCCGGCAACATCATTGCAGAACGTCTCGATCGCGCTTGCCGGCCGTCCCCCGCTGACACCGGTCCGACCGAGCCAGATATGCGCAAGCTCGTGCAGAAGCGTGAATGACCACGCCTGCTCGCTGTCCTGATCGTTGATCACGACGAAAGGCGCGACAGGATCGGCGAACGCRAAGCCCCTGAAGAGTTCGACATTCAGGGTGCTGTGATGACTGCCAAGGTTGCCGATAAGAAGCACGAAAATGCCGGCCGCCTCGGCCCGCTCGCGAAGATAGGCGAAACCCTTGGGCGTTCCGCGGCCGCTTCCATGCCGGTACGTCTTCAGTTCGAACACAAGGCGCGTCCGAATGGCGCTCGCCAATGCCTCGGCGCCCTGGCTTTGATCAAACGACCCGACGAAATCAAGCGGGGTTGCCTCGTCCTCGGTTTCGAGCACGGCCCTGACCATTTCCTGACGCGCGCGGACTTCACGCAGCAGTGTGTCGACCAACGCCGCATCGCGCTTTGCGAACTCAGCCGGCAGGGTTCGAAAATCTTCGCCGCGCGCGGCCACCGCCGGTGGCTCTGCCAAATAGAACGTCAATAGGGGCCGGCGATATTGCGCCGCCATTTTCAAGAGCATCGGCCGTGTCGGCTCGCTGTCCCCGGTTTCGAGCATGGCCAGGCGATCGCTGCCCGCTAGTCCGCGAGCCTCGCCAAGACCGACTTTTTCAGCGGCATCCTCGAGAGTGAGCCCCGCGGTTTCGCGAGCCCAACGCAGGATCGATGGATTGACCTTGGGCACCGTTTTCCTCTGTTCGAAGCAGGCGATACGCCCTTTGATATGATCATGCAATCGTTAGGAAAGATATAGGAAGGGCAGAGCCGGTGGGCGAGCATGAAGCATTTTTCCCGGTCGCCGGCTCGCCTTCGATAGATCCGCAACGCCAGGCATCGATCGCGCCGATCATCCCGGACGAAGCTGTGCAGCTACTTTTGCCCACCGATACGCGAAAGATCGATCCGCATCCCCGCTGCGCCAACTTCCCTCTCATCTTGAGGTTCGGCGTCGGTCGGCAGGGAAGCGTCGTGTGGTGCGTCATCAGTTCCACCGCTGTCGATCGGCTCACGCTGATTGACGACTGAGCCCCCTGGATCGGGCGCCTGGAAAACGCTCACGCCCTCGAATTCCCCGGTCTTCCAGGCATAGACAGCGTCCTCGAATATTTGCGGGAAAACCTCATCGCTTTTCGGATTGCCATACCATTTGGCGACGATGCGCAAGACTTTCGCGAACATCGCCGTCCCCTTGCGAAGGTTTTCGCAACTGTCGAGCAGGTCGGGCTTCAGATCGGCGACATCCTTGATCCCAACGCCGGCGGGAAACTGGGTCAGGCCGACGCGAACCACCGCCTGACCGACATACTGCCGGACGATCGCCATCGCCTCGTCCGATGTTTTCGCCTTCGGAACGAGGATCAAGCGGCCACCGGATTTGACGGTGACGGCCAATGGATCGTTGGAGCCTGCAGCTGCCACGAACTGTTCGACGATCGCGGCTTTCAATGAAGGGTCAGCGCATTTTTGGATGAGGGCCGCGTCGAGCATGACGTCTCCTTGGGCAATCAGGTGTTGAAGGAAAAGACAATTGGCTTGGCAAAGAGGCGCGCCCAGGCTTGGGCGCTCGCGCGCTGAATGGCGACGATGGATGTCCCTTGCGTCCACCAGCCATTGCCGGCAGCGACAATGAGGTCGGGATCCTCGAGCATGGAGTGCAGGACCGGCCAGACGATCAGTTGCTCGTAGCAGATCAGTGGCGCTATCCGATGGCCAGCGGCAGTCGCGACAGGATTTTCGAAGACATGTGCCCGCGCACCGCCGCTCTGAGAGAGCAACGCGCGCCACGGCTGCCACATCGAACCCGGCACCGGCATGCGTTCGCGATAGAGGGTCCGCGCGCCCTTGGTGGAGATAGCGACCAGAACATTATCGTATCCGCCCGCATCGATGACGGCCGCGCCGGCGATGACGGTGACGTCAGTTCCCCGCAGAGCTTGCACCCAGAACCGTTYGACGGTGAGCGTCCAGAAGCCCAGCGAGCTTTCAGGAAGAACAATCGTGCGTGCGCCCCCCGATGCCCGATCCTTCACCGTGGCAATCAGATCACGATGACGCTCGATGCTGGAGTCACGGCCGAGCAATGCGCCCATTTCAAGGTCGACCCCCTGCCACGATTCAGCTAGTTTCGGTTCGTCCCAGGTTGCGGCGGACCCGATCCAAAAGCCTGCCACGACAATCGCGACAGCTGGCCACATGCGGGTTACGAGGCCCACGAGGCCGGCTGTCGCGGCAACCAGTCCCCACCATCCCCATCCCGGAAAGAGCACGCCCGCCGCGGTGATCGGATGCGCCCATCCGGTTATGCCGAATGGCGGAATGGCCATCAGAGCCGCCGCCAGGAGATAGTGGCACGGACGAACACCCGTCCTCTTTGTCCAGAGGACGGTGTGCACGATGATGAAGCCGACGGAAGCACAGAGCCAAAGCAGTAGTCCCGGCCAGAGGTCCGAGGAATAGAAGGTGGCAACGCCCTGTGGCAATCCATGGGATGCGGCGAGGAAGTAGCCAGCCGAGATCATTGCTGCCGTCAGCCTCGTTCGTGCATGCGCCCAGAGAACCGGAAACGCGAACGCGGCCGGAAGAAGCAGGACGTGGCCACTCCATCCCACCACTCCGGCGATGACTGAAACGGCAATCAATGCGCCTGGCTGGAGGTGCTCACGGCGCACAGGTGAGCACCGGTTGCGCCAGGCCGAGGATTCCTGAGGCGGGCAGAGGGCCGAAATAGCGGGAGTCATAGGAGCTCCGGAACGTTGAGTGGAGAAAGACGCTTTCGTCAGGCACGACCCCGCCGGGATAGGACGTCATTGGCCGGCCGTTGCCGTCCCGTTCAGCCAATTCGGAAAAAGCGATCCGGCGTCCATCGATCGTCACGTCGGCGTCGATTTCGACATGCTGCCCGGCAACGGCGACGACCGTCTTGATGAGCGGCGCAACGCCGCCCGGGCAGGTGCCGGCGCGGAGATAGCCACGCTCCCTTGCCTCCCGCATAGCTGTCGTTTGCGGGGGGCAAATGAAGATGAGGTCGCCAGGAGACACAGGGCGATCGAGCGCCACGATGCGCCAGAGGCCGAGGGGTTCGCTCGGTGTCAGGTTGATGCGCAAACCGCCGACGATTGCCGTAGCAACACCGCCCCCAACGATGGATGCCGCCAGGGCCAGGAGCAGGACAGCATGGGTCCTTTGACCGCGTCGCGTCCCAAACGCAAATACGAGTGTCTTCATTTGAGCGAGAGCCCCTGGCTCTTCGTCTGGCGCAGCGTCTCCGCCTGCTTCAGCGCCTCGGTCGTGCGCTCATGCGCGGCGAGCTGCTGCACCGTCCGCATCGAATTCCACGCCGCTCGCACCTCCGCTTTCTGTCCGGCTGTCATTCCCGGAGTGACGGCATTGAACGTCTGCCCGTTGGGGTCCTTCGCAGCGAGTGACAGGAAAGTTCGCTCGCCGAAACGCTCCGAGACAGCCTTTGCGAAACCCTCCAGTTCCGCCTTCACCATTTTGTCGGCGAGCGCATATTCGAGGCCGGCGGGCAGGTCGTTCCGGTCGATCGCATCGCGAACGCGTTCCAACGTTTGTTTTGCGTTTGGCGACAGCGCGGGAATATCGATCGAGACCTTCAGACGGACAGCGCGTTCTTCGACCTCGAATTTGCGTTCCGCCTCCGCCCGCTGACGCAGGTAGCGCTCAAGGTTGCGGGCCAGGGCCGGCGCATTCGTTTGAGCCTTTTCTCGCTCCTGCTTGTCGGCGTGGCTGGCGAGAATCCCGTTCTTGCCCTTCAGCGCGCCGAAGCTTTCGGGCTGCGATCCGATCTTGGCTATCGTGGATTTCGCAACGGTCTCGTCCTTCAGCATCGCGTCGACATTGACGGCCTTGAACGCGCTTTCCGGCTGGGCGTAGACGAGGTGGAAGCGGGTCGAGACCTCCTCCCATTGCTTCTTCAATCCCGGATCGGCTGCGACCTTGTCCTCTATCGCCTGGTCGAACGATCTGGCGAAGCTTGTGATGCCCGAGACCATCGGCTTTGCCTCCTTGGTGCTGTTTTGGGTTGGGGACTGCGCGGCGCCGCGGACGAGTCCGAGCTTGCCGGCGACGGCGGCAAGGCGGAGACCGAGATTGGCAAGTTTTTGCTTCTGACTGACGACCCATTCCAGCCGGTCGCGAACCAGGGTGCGGGCGACATTGACGAAATTGAGACCGCGGGCTTCGGCAAACTGAAGCGCTTGGCGGTAGAAGGCGCTCTTCTCGTAATCGAGCGTCGTTTCCTTCGCATTCCTTCGCGACAGGATTGGGATCAGCCCGCCGTTCCTCGCGAAGGATCTGCGGCCGTAGTAGACGGCCAAATCCTCGCGATGACGGGTCATGGCGACATAGGTGAGATGGCGGTCGAGCGAAAGGGAAGCGAGCACCTTGACCTGGTCGACCGTCGCACCCTGGCTCTTGTGGATCGTCGTGGCATAGCCGTGGTCGAGGTTGTTGTAGAAGCGATCTTCGACCAGCACGTGGCGGGCATTCTCCCCATCACCGATCAGCGCGGTGATGCGCCCCGGTCCTACTTCCACGACCTTGGCCAGCATGCCGTTCTTTACGCCGAGCGATCCCTCGTTCTTCAGGAACACGATCTGGTCGCCGACGGCGAAGTTGCGTTCGCCATCAGCGGTCTTGAACATGTTTCCCTGATCGAGAACCCCACGTTCGATGAGTTTGATCCGCGCCATCTGGTTGAGCATGCGGACGTCACGGCGCAGATGAGCGAGGATCAGCGACGTCTTCGCCGGATCGTAGTCGTGGTCCCACGCAGCGATGAGGTTGTCGACAGCGTCGGCTTTGAGATCCGCTCCGATGACCCTGCCATTGGCGCGATAGGCGTCGACCGCCTTGCCGACCTTACCGCGTGCTAGATCAAGCGAAGCGTCACGCATCCATTGCTGGCGCTGGCGGTAGATGGTTTCGAGTTCGGCATAGCCGATGCGATCGGCAATGGCGCGAAAGGCGGCACCTGCCTCGATCGGTTGAAGCTGCTCGGGATCGCCGACGAGAACGAGCTTGGCGCCAGTCTTCGTCACCGCTTCGACGAACAGCGCCATCTGCCGAGATGACACCATGCCGGCCTCGTCGAGAACGAAAACCGTCTTGCTATCGAGCTGATCCCGCCCTTGGTTCCAGCGCAGCTCCCATGACGCAAGCGTGCGCGAGATGATGCCCGCTTCCTTCTCCAGGCCCTCGGCCGCCTTGCCGGCAAGTGCGCCGCCGACGACGTGATAGCCGGCCGCTTCCCATGCCTCGCGTGCCGCCTTCATCATCGTCGTCTTGCCGGCGCCGGCACGGCCGATCACGGCGGCGATCCGCTCAGGTCCCGCCACATGTTCGATCGCCGTTTTCTGCTCATCCGAAAGACGCTCATGGCGCTCGAATGTCGCCGCCAGCACTGCCTCGCGAACGCCATGCGACGATCGCTGAGACAGCCAGACGGCGCGATTGGCCATCTCGGCTTCGAGCCGGATCATGTCGCGCGTCGTGTATTTGGCCGGCACTCGGATGCCGCTGGCAAGGTCGATCCGCTCGCGCTCGATGCGGAAGGTTTCGGGGCAGAGCAAGATCCTCACCATCAGGCTTTGGAACAGCACCGCGTCGTCGACGTAACGGTGCAGGATTTTAGCCACGTCCCGTTCGTCAAAGACGCTCTTCTCCCGCATGATCAGGGCAAGCACGAGCTCAGGATTCCTGTCGATCCGCCTGACATTTTCGCTCCGCCTCGCCTCCTGCAGTTCGAGACGCTCGAGCTCGACCGGCTCGGACGCACCATCGGATTTTCGTTCGATCGCCTTCGTGCCGACGCCGAGATGGATGGTCGGTTCCAGGTCAATTCCCTGCTTCTCGAAGGAGCGGCCATCGACGCGGATGTCGAGACCCGCAAGGGCCAGGTGCCGGTTCTGGCAGGCAAACCATCCGTCCCGAAACAGGTTGAAATCGTCGATGCTTCCGGCCCAGAGCTCATAGACGATCTTGCCGGCATCGTTGCGGATCGAATTGCCGTCTGGCCCCGTTACCGGGACCTTCTTAGCGCCAAACCCATCCGCAGTCAGTGGCCGCAACGTCGTCATGAGATGGACATGCGGATTGCCCGGTGCGTCGTGATAGACCCAGTCCGCGACCATGCCCTTCGCCGTGATGTGCTGCTCGACGAAATCCCGCACCAGCGCAATGTTCTGCTCGGGCGTCAACTCGATCGGCAAGGCGATCGTCACATCCTTGGCGAGCTGGGCGTCGGAGCGTTTCTCGAAATCTTCGACCTTGTTCCAGAACGCTTCCGAGGCGCCGCCCACCGATCGATCCGCAATCATCGCGCGCAGCCATTCCGGCGCATCGGCGGGGATGACGAACTCTTCGTGGAGCAAACCCTGCTTGCGGGTGTAGTCGATCGTCCGCGCCTCGCGCTCATACTCCATCTTGGAGCAGTGCCGGTAGGCCGCCGACAGCACCGCGCTGCGGCCGGAGCCGCGGGCGACGACGCTGACGGAGAAATGGGGGACGGCCACGGCGGAGTTCTTTCCCGGTTGCGAACAATATCAACGGGTTCGTCGGGAGCGGCAGGCCCCGCCAGGGCCTAAAAGCAGGGCGTCGCGGCAGCGACGTATAATTGCGCCCTTCGGATCCGCTCCTTCGGAACGGCCGGGATCATTCACCAAAGCATCGCCGCTGGCGATTGCATGATCCGCCTAGTGCGTTCCGCGCGTCGATCGGGAAGACTGGCCTCGCAAGACAAAGCTTTCTCACCCAGGAGTCATCAGCACATGAAGAAGCCATCCTCGAAAATCCGCGACGAAATCGCCAAGCTCCAAGAGCAACTCAAGGCGGCCGAGACCCGGGAGGCTGAGCGCATCGGCCGGATCGCGCTCAAGGCAGGTCTCGGCGAAATCGAAGTCGATGAGACAACGCTGCAGGCAGCCTTCGAGGACCTGGCGAAGCGGTTTCGCGGAGGAAAGGTCGCTGCAACCGGAGGGAAGAAGGTGGGTAGCGCCGGCGAAAGCAGCGCATCGTCCACGCAGGACGCGGCTGGCGCGACTGCGGGCGGGACTGCTGAGGCTTGAGCGGATGGCGCGCACGGCGACTTCCGACGCCCGCAAGAAGGACACGCGGGAAAAGATCGAGCTTGGCGGCCTCATCGTCAAGGCCGGGTTTCGCTACGAGAAGCGGGCGCTGCTGCTCGGGCTTCTCATCGATGCCGCCGGCCGGCTGAAGGGAGATCAGCAGGAGCGCCTTCGGCTCACCGCGATTGGTGCTGCGGCGTTCGGAGAGAGCGATGAATAGAATCGTTCTATACGTCGCACCCTGCGCATTGATGATGCTGACGGCAGTCGGCATGGCGGGGGTCGAACACTGGCTTTCCGCCTTCGGCAAGAGCGATGCCGCAAAACAGATGCTCGGCCGGGCGGGCATCGCTCTGCCCTATGTCGTCGCCTCCCTCGTCGGCATCGTCTTCCTGTTTGCGGTGGCCGGCTCAGCCAGGATTAGGTCAGCCGGTTGGGGCGTTTTCACGGGCGCGATCGCCACGCTCGTCGTCGCGATCCTGCGTGAGACGATACGGCTCTCCGCRTTCCGGGGCGAGGTGCCGGCCGGCAAGTCGATCCTGAACTATCTCGATCCCGCAACGACGATCGGCGCGGCCGCCGTGCTGATGTCCGTGTTGTTCGGCATGCGGGTGGCGATCGCCGGCAACGCCGCTTTCGCCAGGTCCGAGCCGAAACGCATTTACGGCAAGCGGGCTCTGCACGGCGAGGCCGACTGGATGAAGCTGTCGCAAGCCGAAAAGCTGTTTGACGCGGATGGCGGCATGGTCATCGGCGAGCGCTACCGGGTCGATAGGGACAGCGTCGCGGCATACGCGTTTCGCGCCGACAGCGCCGAGACGTGGGGAGCAGGCGGGACCTCACCACTGCTCTGCTTCGACGGCTCGTTCGGCTCGTCGCACGGCATCGTCTTCGCCGGCTCCGGCGGCTTCAAGACGACATCGGTCACGATCCCGACGGCGCTCAAATGGGGCGGGGCGCTCGTCGTCCTCGACCCGTCGAATGAGGTCGCTCCGATGGTGTCGAAGCACCGTGGCGACGCCGACCGAGATGTCTTTGTCCTCGATCCGAAGCGCTCGGAGATCGGCTTCAACGCGCTCGACTGGATCGGCCGGTTCGGCGGAACGAAAGAGGAGGATATCGCCTCGGTCGCCTCCTGGATCATGAGCGATAGCGGCGGCGCGCGCGGCGTTCGTGATGATTTCTTCCGCGCCTCGGCCTTGCAGCTGCTGACAGCGCTGATTGCCGATGTTTGCCTCTCCGGCCACACGCCGGAGAACGACCAGACGCTTCGGCAGGTGCGCAAGAACCTCTCCGAGCCGGAGCCGAAACTGCGGGAGCGGCTGCAGTCGATCTACGACAACTCAGACTCGGACTTCGTGAAGGAAAATGTCGCGGCTTTCGTCAACATGACGCCCGAGACCTTTTCCGGCGTCTACGCCAACGCGGTCAAGGAAACACATTGGTTGTCCTATCCGAACTACGCCGCCCTGGTCTCGGGTACGAGCTTTACGACGCAAGATCTTGGAGAGGGAAAGACCGACATCTTCATCAATGTCGATCTCAAGACGCTGGAAACGCATTCGGGCCTGGCGCGCGTCATCATCGGCTCGTTCCTGAACGCGATTTATAACCGCAATGGGCAAATGGAGGGCAGGACTCTCTTTCTCCTCGATGAGGTCGCGCGCCTCGGCTACATGCGCATCCTTGAGACAGCCCGCGACGCCGGTCGGAAATACGGCATCACGCTCCTCATGATCTACCAGTCGATCGGCCAGATGCGCGAGACCTATGGCGG
>NZ_JARWLA010000072.1:0-14865 GCF_047445805.1 Rhizobium sp. BR 314
AAGAAGGCCAAGAAGGCCGAGAATACGCCGAAGTCAGCATCAACACGAGCCTTGATAGCGCCTTCTTCGACGATCGAGTCGTAACCGCCGACAACCTTGAAGCCCCATGCGCCGGACTTGAAGCCAGCACCGGCGACAACGTCAGGAGCGTAGTGGTTGGATTTGTCGTCTGTCCACCAGCTGGAGCCGTAGGAGTTCTTGCCGTCCGAAGTGGAGTTGCTGTCTTCGAGCGAGATGACTGCCGTGAAACCGTTGCCTGCATCGTAGTTGTAGGTCAACTGGTTCAGTTCGTACGGACCGTCATAGACCACGTCGTCGTTGATGACGTCGCCGGCATATCCGGTGTACGAGACATACTGCGAATCGGCCTTACCAACGAGGAAGCCGCCGAGGCTGATGTTGGCGAACAGCAGCTTGGAGTCGGTGGAGTTGCCTTCCTGCCAGTCCCAACGCATGACCATGTTGGTCTTCAGCGGGCCGTATTCGGTGTCGGTCGCGGTGTCGATGCTCAACTCAGCACGGGTGTGCCACAGCGTGCCGTTATGGGTGTTCGGGCTGTAGGCGTCATACCACTTGCCTTCGGTACGAACCATACCGCCGATCTTGAGGCAGGTTTCGGTGCCCGGAATGAAGAAGTAACCTGCACCATATGCGTCGCAGATGCGAACGTATTCCAGCGGCTCTGGCTCAGCGGCAACGATGGCGTCAGCCGCATGGGCACCGGATACTGCTGCCAGCGCGGCAGCGGAGCCGAGAAGAAGGCTCTTGATGTTCATTATAAACTCCTGGTTTTAATTCGCATTTCGAACTTACCGCGAGTGCAAAGCTGCAACACCACCTCAAAATTCGGTTCGGTCGAAACGCGACAGGCAGCCCGGCAGATACGCACATAATGTTGGCTTGAGTCCCCTCTAACCTCCATACTTGACCCCGCAGCAAAGGCCTTGAAATGCCTCTACCGATCCGGTCGATCAATCGACCGCAAGACAACTTGTGTCCTGCATCTGAGTTACAAACAGTCCGTATGTTTGTCAATTATGTGAAACCAAGCCTAGCATTAGTCTTGGATGCTGTTGCCTAAATGCAACTCCTGCCTGAGAGGCGTCGACAGTTCACCATTCATGGAAATGATGTGGCCCTATGTCGGAGGAGCGGACGGAACGCCCGCCCCGCATATGCCCGCGGGTTCAACTGGCCCAGACGCACGGCATGCCGATCCGCGACCGTTAATGGGGCCGCCCTATCGGCGAGCGCGGCCGGAGCAGGAAGGCAGCCCCCTTGCCCTCAACAATGCCACCACGAAGAATCAGTGGCTTTGGTCAAACGTGACCCATGACAACCCTAGCAGGGTTGACAGAAACGGAAGAGACGGCTTAGCCTTCCATCATTCACCAGGGGGGTCCCGGCAAGGGGCTGAGATACTGCTAGCGTGCGCAGTGACCCGTTGAACCTGATCCAGTTCATACTGGCGTAGGGACGGTGCGAGCGCTTGAAGGCTTCGGATTCCCGCTTGGATTCCATGCCGGCGTCTTTTCATCATTCCGGCTGATGACTGGGTCTCCAACCGCAACTTGGAGCCTCAAACCATGACCATTGCCGCAAAGAACATCACCCCAACCGTTACCACTGGCCCATTGCCGGCGTCACGCAAGATCTACATTCCCGGCGATATCCATAGCGACATCCGCGTGCCGATGCGCGAGATCAGCGTCCATCCGACAGCCGGCGAGCCGCCGGTCGTCGTCTATGATTCATCGGGTCCTTACACGATCGCAGGTGCCGATATCCGCATCGAACAGGGCCTGCCTCAGCTGCGCCGCGACTGGGTGCTCGCCCGAGGCGATGTCGAAGCCTATGAGGGCCGGCATGTCCGCCCGGAGGACAACGGCTTCGTCAGCGGCGACAGATTGACGCCGGAGTTTCCCGGGCAGCGGCAAGCTTTGCGGGCCAAGGATGGCAAGGCCGTGACCCAGCTTGCCTATGCGCGAGCCGGTATCATCACGCCGGAGATGGAATTCATCGCCATCCGCGAAAATCTCGGCCGCAAGGCGAAGGCCGAAGCCCTGATTCGCGACGGCGAAAGCTTCGGAGCCCATATTCCCGACCATGTAACGCCGGAATTCGTCCGCCAGGAAGTCGCCGCCGGGCGTGCGATCATCCCGGCTAACATCAATCATCCCGAAAGCGAGCCGATGATCATCGGCCGGAACTTCCTGGTGAAGATCAACGCCAACATAGGCAATTCCGCCGTCACATCCTCTATGGCGGAAGAGGTCGAGAAAATGGTCTGGGCCGCCCGCTGGGGCGCAGATACGGTGATGGATCTGTCGACCGGGCGCAACATTCACAACATCCGCGAATGGATCATCCGCAACTCGCCGCTGCCGATCGGCACAGTGCCGCTCTATCAGGCGCTGGAAAAGGTCGGCGGCATTGCTGAAGATCTGACCTGGGAGGTCTATCGTGACACGCTGATCGAGCAGGCCGAACAGGGCGTCGATTATTTCACCATTCATGCCGGCGTGCGCCTGCATTACATTCCGTTGACCGTCAATCGCGTTACCGGCATCGTCTCGCGCGGTGGCTCGATCATGGCCAAGTGGTGTCTCCATCACCATCGCGAGAGCTTCCTCTACGAGCATTTCGCCGAAATCTGCGACATCTGCCGCGCCTATGACGTCTCCTTCTCGCTCGGCGACGGCTTGCGCCCGGGCTCGATCGCCGACGCCAACGACGCAGCGCAATTCGCTGAGCTAGAGACACTGGGCGAGTTGACCAAGATCGCCTGGGCAAAGGATTGCCAGGTGATGATCGAAGGCCCGGGCCATGTGCCGATGCACAAGATCAAGGAGAACATGGACAAGCAGCTGGCCGTCTGCGGTGAAGCGCCCTTCTACACGCTCGGGCCGCTGACCACCGACATCGCGCCGGGCTACGACCACATCACCTCTGGTATCGGTGCGGCGATGATCGGCTGGTTCGGCACCGCTATGCTCTGCTATGTCACGCCGAAGGAGCACCTTGGCCTGCCCGACCGCAACGATGTCAAGACCGGTGTCATCACCTATAAGATCGCCGCCCATGCCGCCGATCTCGCCAAGGGCCATCCGGCGGCGCAAGTGCGTGACGACGCACTGTCGCGCGCGCGCTTCGAGTTCCGCTGGGAAGACCAGTTCAACCTGTCGCTTGACCCCGACACCGCCCGCAGCTTCCACGACGAGACCCTGCCGAAGGAAGCGCATAAGGTCGCGCATTTCTGCTCGATGTGCGGCCCCAAATTCTGTTCCATGCGCATTTCACACGACATTCGTGCCGAGGCGCAGAAGGAAGGACTGGATGCGATGGCGGCCAAATACCGCGATGGCGGCGATCTCTACATGCCGGTCGACACGTCGGCCCGTCCGGCCGAATGAGATGCGTGTGCTCATCAAAGGGGCCGGCGTTGCCGGCCTCACGGTCGCCCACGAACTTTCCATTCGCGGGGCAGATGTAACCGTTCTGGATCCATGCGCGAACTTCGATCAAGCGGCCTCGTGGCTCGCTGGCGGCATGCTGGCGCCCTGGTGCGAACGGGAAAACGCCGATGAGGCCGTGCTCAAGCGCGGCCTTGATGCCGCCGACCGATGGGGGGAGATTCTACCTGGCGAAGTCGTGCGCAACGGAACCCTGGTCGTCGCGTCGACACGCGATCAGAACGAGCTGAAGCGGTTCGCCGCGCGCACCACCTGTTATCGCTGGGTCGACGAGAATGAAATCGCGGTTCTCGAACCCGCCCTTGCCGGGCGCTTCAGGAACGGACTGTTCTTTGCGGAGGAAGCCCATCTCGATCCTCGCCGCGTGCTGCCTGGTTTGAAAGCACGGCTTCTGGCACATGGTGTTGCTTTTGTTGCAGCGGATGTTTGCGAGGATGATTTCCCTGAGATCATCGATTGCACAGGGGCTTCCCGAATCGGACACACTTGTGACCTGCGTGGCGTTCGCGGCGAGATGCTGTATCTCCACACGGAAGAGATCACGCTCGCCCGGCCCATCCGCCTGCTGCATCCGCGCGTTCCGGTCTATATCGTCCCCCGCGACAACGGGCTTTTCATGGTCGGAGCCACCATGATCGAAACGGACTTCGACGGGCCGATCACGGCACGATCGCTGATGGAACTGTTGAATGCGGCCTATGCACTGCATCCGGCCTTCGCCGAGGCCACCCTGGTCGAAACCGGTGCCGGCATCCGCCCTGCCTTTCCCGACAATTTTCCGCGCGTGACCCGAGAAGGCAAAACCACAAGCCTCAACGGCCTTTACCGCCATGGTTTCTTATTGGCGCCGGCAATGGCGGTCGACGTTGTGGATCTTGTCTTTCCCGAGGTGTCAGATCAGAGGAGCCCCAGATGCGCCTGATTATCAATGGCGAGACCCAGACCATCGCCGTCACCACACTTTCACAGCTACTTGCAGCGCTCGACTACGAGGGCGACTGGCTCGCAACGGCGGTCAATGGCGATCTCATCCACCGGGAGGATCGCGACGACCATGCGCTGAACGACAATGACAGGATCGAAATCCTCACTCCGATGCAAGGGGGCTGAACCATGCTCGACCTTTACGGCGTCAAAGTCGCATCACGCCTTCTTCTCGGCACCGCGCGCTATCCTTCACCGTCGGTTCTCGCCGAGGCAGTCAAGCGATCCGCGACGGAGATCGTCACGGTGTCGCTACGGCGCGAGGCGGCAGGCGGACGCAGCGGCGGCGCATTCTTCGAGATGATCCGTCAACTCGGCGTTCGCGTTTTGCCCAACACCGCCGGATGCCACGGCGTCTCGGAAGCGGTACTGACGGCAAAGATGGCCCGCGAGGTATTCCAGACCAACTGGATCAAGCTCGAGGTGATCGGCAATCACGACACGCTGCAGCCGGATGTCTTTGGATTGGTCGAGGCGGCGCGGATTTTGACAAGCGAAGGCTTTGAGGTCTTCCCCTATACGACGGACGATCTGGTCGTGGCCGAACGACTGATGGAAGCCGGATGCAAGGTCCTCATGCCTTGGTGTGCGCCAATCGGTACCGCGGCAGGGCCGCTCAATCCGTCCGCTCTTCGCTCGATGCGGGCGCATTTTCCCGAAATGCCGTTGATTGTAGACGCCGGCATCGGCCGGCCCTCGCATGCGGCATCCGTCATGGAACTGGGCTTCGATGCGGTGCTGTTGAACACCGCCGTCGCCGGAGCACGCGATCCGGGCATCATGGCAGAAGCGTTTGCCGGGGCCATCGATGCCGGAAGACAGGCCTTCAATGCGGGCCTGCTGGAGCCGCGCGACATGGCCGTGCCATCAACGCCGGTCATCGGAAAGGCGGTGTTTGCATGAGGCTCGATCCATTTTATCTGATCGTCGATAGTGCGGCATGGATCGAGAGGCTGGTGCCGCTCGGCGTCAAGCTTGTGCAATTGCGTATCAAGGGTCGCCCACTTTCGGAAATCCGAGCGGATATCCGCAGGGCAAAGGCCATCTGCGCGACCAACGGATGCCAATTGGTCGTCAATGACTATTGGCAATTGGCTATAGAGGAAGGCTGCGATTTCCTCCATCTCGGCCAGGAGGATCTGGCGGTGGCAGATCTTGGCGCCATTCGCAAAGCAGGGTTGAAGCTCGGGCTTTCGACCCATGACGGCGCCGAGCTGCAAACAGCGCTCGCAGCCGACCCCGACTACATCGCCCTCGGGCCGATCTACCCCACCATTTTGAAAGCCATGCCTTGGGCAGCCCAAGGTCTCGAACGCATCGGCGAGTGGAAAGCCATTGCCGGCAATATTCCGCTTGTCGCGATCGGTGGCCTGACCGTGGAGCGGATCCCTGGGGTATTCGAGAACGGCGCCGACTGCGCTGCCGTCGTGACCGATATCACGCGCAATCCCAATCCCGAATCGCGGACACTGGAATGGCTGAAATCGACACGCAGGCACGATTCGGTTGGCTGACCCATTGCGGAATCGCCTCCAAAACGGCAGAGTTTTCAGGCACTTGCGCCGATGAACGGCCCATTCATAGAATATTCAGCTGAACATAATCATGCTCTAGACGTTGAATAGATAGCTCGCGTATTCGCTGAGCACGACGACTGCTTTGGAGGTAGTCATGATAAAGAAAAAGATTCTCACGGTTTTGCTGGCCGCAACGGTGGTCGGCGGCGCGCTGGCTCCCGCAAGCTACGCACAGGCGCAGTATTATGACGGTCGCGCACCCTATCGCGGCGACTGGCGTGGACATGACGACTGGCGCCGCCATCATCGTCACAACAATGGCGCGGCAATCGCAGGCGGCCTAGCTGCTGGCCTCATCGGCGGCCTTATCGTCGGCGGCGCCCTTTCCAACCGGGGTCCGGTCTACGAAGTCGCCCCCCCGCAGCCGAGATGCTGGTTTGAGAGCCAACCGGTTCAAAATCAGTATGATGACGGCTATCACTACGAGCGCGTACGCGTCTGCAACTAAGCGGCCGATGAGCTGTCTGCCCTCGCAGATGCCAGATCTGATAAAGAATTTTGATTTGCCGGTGGTCTGACCGCCGGCAATATCTATGTTTGGCGACTATCCGCCCACTTAAAGACCATGCGTTCTCGGATAGGCATTCGGCTCGGGAAAATCCCGACCAGCAAGGCTCGTGCGATCAGGCCGCCAGATCTCGATACCCAACGGATAGCAAGGCGCCGCATCGCTTGAGTGGCCGCTGCCGCAATCGCCGCCCGGGCAGGCGGAAATGGCGCCCAGAAGATCAATCTCCGCAAAGAATTCGATGAAATCACCGGGCCGCACTGGGCTCGCTTTCATGAAATATTGATGAGTGTCGCGCGTGAAGCCCGTGCACATGAAGACATTCAGCACATCATGCACGTGCATTTCAGCGTCCCGAACGGGGATACCAGTTGCTGACGCAAGCGCGCGCGACAAATTCGAGTGGCAGCAATGGTGGTAATCATTACCCTTCAGCAGCCGGTTCGTATAGGGATCGCAGCGCGTGCCGATGACATCATGAACGCCGGCGCCATCCTTATCCCAGCCATACCAGCCAAGCGTGTCATGGGTAATCGTCGCCATCGGGCGCAGATAGGGCAAGTTGCTCCACAGCCGATCGCCGACGCCGACATGCGTGGCGTGAAGCGCCCGCGTTTTGCCGCTAAAGAAGCGCTCCGAAAGGTCGTCGGCGTTCCACAGATTCAGGTCGCCGACCTGCGGCCCCTCCCTGCCAACGATGCGAAAAAAGTGGCCCTTAGGCACCCGAAAGCTGCCGGCGTCCCGCGGTGGTACAATGATCTCGTCGACCTTAGTCATGCTTTGCCTTGCGGCCTGAAGAATATTCAACCCGGAAGGCGGCAAGGTCTCATTCGGATAGACAACGACCGGCGGCTTGCTGCGCCGTTCCTCTGCATCAGCTGGCGCGGCAACATCGCGGATTTCTTGCTTCATTGTCATATAGATCCTTGGACGGTTGAGGATTTAAACCTTGCTTGCATTCGAAGCATACAATGTCGCAAGCGGCGCCATCCATGCTACGATTGGATCTGCATTGTAAATCGATCGTGACCACAAACAACGCTCAATGTTCTTGCTCTTTGGCTAAGTCAAACTTAGTCTTATTCAATGCGTCACATCCCCTATGCTTCTCTTCGCGCCCTTGAAGCGGCCTTGCGCCACGAGAGCTTCGCAAGGGCCGCAACAGAACTCAATCTGACGGCCGCAGGCGTAAGCCAGCATGTCAGAATCGTCGAAAATTGGCTTGGTGTTGCGCTGTTCACGCGCCATGCCCGAGGGGTGACGGCAACAGCAGCCGGCCGCGAATTTGGGGCGGCCGTGGCAAATGGCCTCGGGCAAATCGAAAGCGCGGCGCAAAAGTTGGCCGGGACACGCCATGACCGACCGGTCAGCATCGCTTGCATCGCGTCCGTCGCCACTCGCTGGCTGATCCCGCGCTTGCCGAGATTCAGAGAAGAACATCCCGATATTCGCATCAACATCGTCTATGCGCTTGATGCCAAGACGCCGGAATCGGCAAGCGTGGACCTGTTGATCCGGCACGGAATCCAACCCAGCGCAAATTCCACTGCCCTCTTGAGCGGCGAGACACGCCCCACCTGTTCGGCGGAGTACCGACGTCGGCACGGTCCCATTGAGACGCCGGCCAAACTGCTCGACCTCGAACTTCTTCACGACGAAACGCCAACCTCCTGGGCACGCTGGTTTGCGGATACAGGGATTGGCACGCCCTTGAGACCTGGCCCTGTCTTTGCAGACTTCAGCTTGATGATCGGATCAATCGTTGGTTCCCAGGGCATCGGTCTCTGCCCCGGCGCGCTAATTGTCGAGGAATTGGCCAACGGCGCATTGGTCACGCTGTTCGAATCACCTTTGGATACCGACAAATTCTACTGGCTGATCGAAGCCGATCATCTTTCCAGGCAAGCCGAAACGCTGCGTGATTGGCTGGTAGCAGAAAGCTGCAGATCTCAATCGGGGTATCATTCGTGAGGCATCCATCTAAACAGCAGCCGCCCTCACACAGCCTGTAAGCGCTTTGATCACCCGACCAGTTTCCTGCGTCGCACTGCGTCGTTTAGGCGCTGGCGATATCCACAAGCGTGGCAACTCTAGCCAACCAAGATAGATGGAAACTATCGATTCTTTCTGATTTATCTATTTTGCTTATTGCGGCGCACGCACTATGTTGCGGCGCGAAATACATCTGTCCAAACATTGCAAGGGTACCATGTCCGTTCTCAATACCGCCGTTAAGCCGTTCAAAGCCCAGGCTTTCAAGCAGGGAAAATTCGTCGAAGTCACGGAAGCTGACATCGCTGGCAAGTGGGCGGTCTTCTTCTTCTATCCGGCCGACTTCACCTTCGTCTGCCCGACCGAACTTGGCGACGTCGCCGACCACTATTCCGAGCTTCAGCGTCTCGGCGTCGAAGTGTTTTCCGTCTCGACAGACACGCATTTCACCCACAAGGCCTGGCATGATAGCTCCGAGACCATCGGCAAGATCCAGTATGCCATGATCGGCGACCCCACAGGCGCGATCACGCGTAACTTCGACGTCATGCGCGAAGCCGAAGGCCTTGCCGACCGAGGCACCTTCGTTGTCGATCCGGACGGCGTTATTCAGGCCATGGAAATCACCGCAGAAGGCATCGGCCGCAACGCTGTCGATCTCCTGCGCCGTATCAAGGCTGCTCAGTATGTTCGCTCGCATCCGGGCGAAGTTTGCCCGGCAAAGTGGGAAGAAGGCGAAAAGACGCTTGCTCCTTCGCTGCAGCTCGTCGGCAAGATCTGATCTCAGAACCATTGGCCTTCCCTGAATCAGGGGAAGGCCACCCAATAGATACGAGAGCCTATACGTCCGCCGCATCAGGCAGGCGACGAATTCCCATTTCCTGCAGGAGACATATCGATGCTTGACGACGCGCTGAAAAGCCAATTGAAGGCCTATCTGGAGAAGGTCGTGCGTCCGATCGAGATCCGCGCCAATGTCGACGACAGCGCCAAGTCGGCGGAAATGGTAGCTCTTCTGAATGACATCGTCGGTCTTTCTGACAAAATCACGCTCGCCGAACAGCGCGATGGCGGCGAGCGAGCGCCTTCCTTCGCGTTGACGAGCCCCGGCCACGATATCAACCTACGCTTTGCCGGCATTCCGCTCGGTCACGAATTCACGTCGCTGGTCCTTGCATTGCTACAGACCGGCGGTCACCCGCCGCGCGTCGAACAGGCGATCCTCGACCAGATCCGCGATCTTAGGGGCGAATTCCGCTTCGAGACCTATTTCTCGCTATCCTGCCAGAACTGCCCCGATGTCGTGCAGGCATTGAACCTGATGTCCATCCTCAACCCGCAGATCAGCCATGTCGCTATCGACGGCGCCGTCTTCCCAAAGGAGGTCGCGGACCGACAGGTCATGTCGGTGCCGACGATCTACCTGAATGACGGGGTCTTCGGACAGGGCCGCATGGAAGTCGAGCAGATCATCGCTAAGCTCGACACGAGTGCGGTCAAGCGTGCCGCCGACAGGCTGAAGACGCTGGAAACCTTCGACGTCCTCGTCGTTGGCGGCGGGCCGGCCGGTGCCGCTTCGGCAATCTATGCCGCCCGCAAGGGCATCCGCACCGGTGTCGTTGCCGAGCGCTTCGGCGGCCAGGTGCTAGACACCATGGCGATCGAAAATTTCATTTCGGTTCCGCACACCGAGGGACCGGCTTTTGCCACGGCGCTTGAGACGCATGTGAAGGACTATCCAGTCGAGATCATGAATCTGCAGCGTGCGCAGAAGCTCGGTCGCCACGGCGATCTCTTCGAAGTCGAGCTGGAAAGCGGCGCGACGCTGAGGTCCCGTTCCGTCATCCTTTCAACGGGCGCACGCTGGCGCCAGATGGGCGTGCCAGGCGAAGAGCATTATCGCAACAAGGGCGTCGCCTATTGCCCGCATTGCGATGGTCCATTGTTCAAGGGTAAGAGCGTTGCCGTCATTGGCGGCGGCAATTCCGGCGTCGAGGCGGCGATCGATCTTGCCGGCGTCGTCAAGCACGTCACGCTTATAGAATTCGACAGCAAGCTGCGCGCCGACGACGTGCTGCAGCGAAAGCTGCGTAGCCTTGCCAACGTCGATATCATTCTTTCGGCGAAGACGACGGAAGTTTTGGGCGATGGCAGCAAGGTCACCGGCCTGGTCTACGAGGATCGCACGAAGGGCAACAATCACACCCTGGCACTCGAAGGTGTCTTCGTGCAGATCGGACTGCTGCCGAACACCGAATGGCTGAAGGGCATGATCGCCCTTTCGGCTCGCGGCGAGATCGAGGTTGACCATCACGGCCAGACATCGATCCCAGGCGTTTTTGCGGCCGGCGATTGCACGACGGTTCCCTATAAGCAGATCGTCATTGCTCTCGGTGAAGGCGCAAAGGCTTCGCTTGCAGCCTTTGACTACCTGATCCGCAAGTCTGCGCCTGACGAAGAAGAAGCCAAGGCCGCCTGATGACACGAGACGTCTCATGACGTTGAGGGAACTGGAATATCTCGTCGCGCTGGCCAAGTATCGCCACTTTGGTCGCGCGGCCGAGGCGTGCCTTGTGAGCCAGCCGACCTTGTCGGCCCAGATCCGCAAGCTCGAGACCGAGCTTGGCACGCCTCTCGTCGAGCGCGATTCCCGCTCTGTCATGCTGACGGATTTCGGCAAGGATGCCGTGGAGCGAGCAACACGAATTCTCGTCGATGTCCAGCAGTTGAAGAATGCAGCGCTGCTGCGACAGAATCCGGAACTAGGCGTGCTGCGCCTGGGCGTCTTTCCGACGCTTGGCCCTTATCTGCTGCCGCATGTCGTGCCTCCGATCCATGAGCGCTTTCCCGAGCTTGAACTACTGCTCATCGAAGAAAAGAGCGGCACATTGCTGTCGCGTCTGAGGGACGGCGAACTCGACGCCGCGCTCCTTGCCCTTCCTGTCGATACCGACCAATTGCAGACGGAGTTCCTGTTCGAGGAGCCGTTCCTTCTGGCAGTTCCCAAGAAGCACCCGCTGGCCGAGCGCAACAGCATCGACATGGACGATCTCGGCTGCCACGAACTGATGCTGCTGGAAGAGGGCCATTGCCTGCGCGAACACGCGCTGGACGTCTGCCGGCTCTCCGGCGCGGGGCACCGATCGTCCTTTAGGGCAACAAGTCTGGAGACCTTGCGTCTCATGGTCGGTGCCAATGTCGGCGTCACTTTGCTGCCCGCGCTGGCAACCGTCAACCCCATGCTGTTATGGGACAAAATACGGCTGCTATCGTTCGAAGACGGCAACCCGACGCGCCGGATCGGCCTTTGCTGGCGCAAAAGCGCGCCGACCGGTCCGCTGTTGACGCAACTTGCCGATATCGTCCGCTCGACGGCACAGCGACTGCTGCAAATCGAATAGAAGCGTGAGTACCAGACCCGGGCTCAGCGAAAGCTACCTATAACGGGCCGGCGTGTCTTCCCGGGTGACCAGACTATCTCGACCCCTCTGAGCCCTGCCGCAATTTGGTGAAAGCCCGTCACCGGAACAAATGTCCCACGCGGCGCATTCCCAAACATATGGCACCCCTGTTCGGTTGTTTGCAAAGGAGATGGCTATGGACCAGAACACGATCGATCGGCTCAACTCGATAAGTCAGGAGCTCAATGCCCGAGCTCATGCTCTGTCCAAGGCTGCGGACGGCCGCGACCACGCACTCATCATGTCGGCGCTGGGCATCATGATAGAGGAGGTGCGATCTTTAGATCAAAAGGTCGCCCGCCTCGATGGCCCGAAAGGGATTGGCGCGGCGGGCTCCTGAGCTTGCTCCTCGTCACAATCTCAAGCGGATCGCCGCGACTGAACGCGGGGGTTCGGCTATGTCAGCCTTGAATTTGGCGATATCTCTGCCGACATTCCCTTATCAGCAAGGGGGTTGATATCGTCAAAGGCTTTCGGCGGTAACCGTCAGAAAGCGAACCGGCTCGGGATCGATATCCGTGTCGATCAGCCCCAACCGCTTCAGCGTCAGGTCGATGGCGCGGCGTGCCTGAACTTCCGGCACCTGGTCAAGCACGATCGTCATCAGGCCTTCTTTCAGATAGCCGTGCGTCGCGTCGGATAATTCATGCCCGACCCAAAAGACCGGCCGCTGCCGATGGCGGCGCAGAACGGTGGCGATCGCGGCGTTATCGCCACCGGCACTATAGAGGCCGACAATATCGGGATATCGGGCGAAGGCGCTCGTCAGCAACTCCATCGTCTTCATTTCATCGTCTTCATCGAACATAACCTCGACGAAGCGATGCGACGGGTTCGCCTGATGCAGCAGATAATCTGAAAATCCGCGGATGCGTGCCTTGTGGTTTTCGTAAGCACCGCTGTGACAAAGTGCGAGGAAAGTGCCGGCGATACCGGCCTGCATGCGTGCCATATAGAAGGCAGCCGTGCGGCCGGCAGCTTCGTTGTCGATGCCGACATAAGCAAGCTCCCGCGCCGGCCGCGTCATGATCTGGATGACGGGTATGCCGCTCCCGGCAGCGTGGCGAACACTGCCGACGACATCCGGGTGGTCGGGCGCGACGACGATCAAGGCAGAGCGCCGCGCTTTCGGATTTGCGATGTGCCTGGAAAATTCGGCCGGGTCGTCCTCACGCGCGAAGGTCCTCTGGATCTGTATATCCTTGTCGAGCAGAGCGGCGATGCGCTCGAAGGCACGGTTGAGCCTCGAGTAGAAGTAGGTTTCGGGCCGCAGCAATACGACCTCGATGCGCACAAGACCGTGTCTCGTGCCCGCAAGCGGCGCGCGATAACCAAGTCGCTTGGCTGCAATGAATATCTTCTCCGCAGTCTCCGGTAAGACATTGCCGCGCCCGTTGAGCGCACGCTCCACCGTTGCAGCACCAACCCCTGCTGCAGCCGCCACATCCTTCAACGTAACCTTGGCCACCTACCCCTCACCCTTCAATGGCATGATCAGATTTGATCATAGATTCGCAACTCGCGAAAGAGACGTAAAGCTCAGCCAAAACGGGCAACGAGGAAATCGATGGCGCTGCGCAACATAGCGGTCGGGCGTCGGTCGGGCGCATAGACCAGATGCATCGGCGTCGGCTTGTAAGACCATTCCGGCAGCACGAGCTCCAATCGGCCAGCATCAAGATCGGCTGCCAAAAGTAGCTCCGGCTGGAGGACGATCCCTGCCCCGTGCAGGGCGGCAACACGCAGAGCGCCACCCTGGTTGGCGGTGAACCTTCCCTTTATCGCAATCTCACGGACCTCACCCTCAGGGCCAACCAAATGCCAACGGCCTTGCAAACGCCAATAAGAATGGCCCAGGCACACGTGATTGAGGAGATCCTCCGGAACTTGCGGTCGACCGCAGCGATCGAGATAGTTTGGCGATGCCGCGAGAATACGCCGATAGGGTTTTAGCGGGCGAGCGACCAGACCGGAATTCGTCAGGTCGCCGATATGGATACCGAGTTCGTAGCCCTCACCGATCATGTCATGCAGATTGTTGTCCAGCGCCAGATCGACGCTGACGTCGAGGTTCTGATGCAGATATTCCACCAGAGCCGGCACAAGGCTTTGCGTCCCGAAGCTGACGGGCGCGACGAGCCGCAAGCGCCCACGCGGCGCTGACTGCAGTTCGAATGCGGATTGTTCGGCCAGCTCGACCTCGGCCAGCACGGTCTTGCAGCGCTCGTAGTAGAGCTTACCAACCTCGGTCACCTGGTGGCGGCGCGTGGTGCGATGAAGGAGCCGGGCGCCGAGCCGTTGCTCTATCGTCCTGATGTGTTTGGCGACCATTGTCGCCGATACCTGGCTGACATCGGCGGCAGCGGCAAAACTACCATGCTCGACCACCCTGACGAACATCGCCATGCCAGCCAACTTGTCCATAATTGCGTACCCATAGGTTTGGAATGAAGCAAGTGGGAGCGTATTTATCGCTCCTGAGTTTTGCAAGATAGTCCGTAGCGCCAAACAATTGGCGACATTCTCTCAAGGAGTTACCCATGCCCATCTTGCGCTTGGAAATGCATCCCGGCCGCACACAGGATCAGAAGCGCGCCTTCGTTCGCGAGGTGACCAAGGCGGCCGTTGAAACGCTGGCTTGCCCACCGGAATCGGTGGAAATCATCATTACCGAGATTTCGAAGGATGCTTGGGCAACGGCGGGCAAGCTGAAATCGGATAGCTGAGCCAATTCGACAAAGCCATTCCTGCCTGACGGTCCGAACGCGGCCGTCAGGCAGGATCTGTCGCCAAATCCTGACGTCCCCACGCCTCGGCCCAATCCATCAACCGGGCCAGCTCCTGCTTGAGGGAATGCGAGTGAAGGATAT
>NZ_JARWLA010000073.1:0-14462 GCF_047445805.1 Rhizobium sp. BR 314
GAAGTCGCGCTTGCGATCCAGGCTGCCGACGAGCTTGAGGCGAGAAACGTTCCCGCCGCTGTCGTCTCGATGCCGAGCTGGGATCTCTTCGAACAGCAGCCCAAGGATTACCGCAGCTCGGTCCTCGGCAACGCGCCGCGCATTGCCGTGGAAGCGCTCTCGAAGTTCGGCTGGACTAGGTATGTCGACAGCGAAGACGACGTGATTGGGATGTCCGGCTTCGGAGCGTCTGCGCCGGCCGAGACGCTGTACGAGCAATTTGGGATCACGCGTGACGCAATCGTCACGCGCGCCCTAGCAAGGATAAGGGGCAAGCAATGAGCGCGCCGGCGACACCCGGAAATGACGAAGCGGGCGTCCAGTATGGTTCTGTCGATGAGTACCTCTCGACCTGGGCTGCTGAGGATTTGTCCCGTCAGGGGGTGGCGGCTCTAATCAACGGTGTGTTGGATGCCGCCTGTCTTTTATCCGCACGCATCGCAGCCGGTTCCCTGGAGGGCGATCTGGCCCACCTTGTCGGATCAAATACCGACGGTGATGCGCAAAAGGCAATCGACATCGCGTCGCACGAGTTGTTCGTCGAAATACTCGCACGCGCAGGCGCTGCCAGGGTCCTGTCCGAGGAGGCCGACGCGCCAGTTATGCTCAATGGCCAGCATTTTGCGGTCGCAATCGATCCGATCGACGGTTCAGGCAATGTCGGGCTGGGCACGCCCGTCGGCACGATCTTCTCGATCATGCCTTTCTGCGAAGCTGAAGATCCCTTTTTAACCCCTGGAAAGCGCCAGGCCGCGGCCGGTTATGTCTCATTCGGCAACACGGTCGATTTGGGCTTTTCGGTCGGTGAGGGTGTGCTGCTGGCGACGATGCATCCCCAAACCGGCGAGTTCCTGATCGTCAAAAGGCAGGTTCAGATACCTCGCGACACGTCCGAGCTTGCATATAACGCTTCCAACCACCGTCACCTTCACCCTGCCATGAGCCTGTATCTTCAGGATTGTCTGACCGGCAAGGAGGGAACGCGCGGCCGCGATTTCAACATGCGTTGGCTCGGATCGGCAGTCGGAGAGCTCCACCGGATCCTGATCAGGGGCGGTGTGTTCTTCTACGCCGGCGACAAGCGACCCGGCTTTGAAAATGGGCGCCTTCGCCTGGTGTATGAAGCGAATCCGATCGCGTTCCTGATGGAGCAGGCCGGGGGGCGGGCCACCGACGGCACGACCGCCATCCTGGACAAGATCCCGACCTCTCACCATTGCCGCACGCCGCTGGTTTTCGGTTCGGCGACGGAGGTCGACGTGATCGCAAGCTATCTCAATTCCAATCCAACCAGCGAGTAACACGTCATGGCCAGGATTACTCTCCGCCAGCTGCTGGATGATGCCGCCGAACACGGCTACGGCGTACCGGCGTTCAACATTAACAACATGGAACAGGCGCTTGCCATCATGGAAGCGGCCGACGGAACGGATTCGCCTGTGATTCTCCAGGCGAGCCGTGGGGCCCGAGCCTATGTCAACGACATCATGCTCAAGCACATGATGGAGGCTGTGACGGAAATCTATCCGCATATCCCCGTTTGCGTCCATCTTGACCACGGAAACGAACCGAGCACCTGCGTCACCGCGATCCAGCATGGTTTTACGTCCGTCATGATGGACGGATCGATCCTTGCTGACGGGAAAACCGCGGCGGATTGGGACTACAACGTCAAGGTCACGAGAAGCGTCAGCGACACGGCCCATTGGGCAGGGGTTTCGGTGGAAGGGGAGCTTGGCGTTCTGGGCTCGCTTGAGACCGGTACGGGCGAGGCGGAAGACGGTCACGGCGTCGAAGGCAAGCTCGATCCGCATCAGCTTTTGACCGATCCGGAGGAGGCGGCGAAATTTGTCGCGGAGACCAAGGTGGATGCGCTTGCCGTCGCAATGGGCACCAGCCATGGCGCCTACAAGTTCTCACGCCGGCCGGACGGTGACGTGCTGGCAATGGATGTTATCGAGGCGATCCACCGGAAACTTCCGAATACCCATCTCGTCATGCACGGTTCGTCAAGCGTGCCGGAGGAGTTGCAAGAAATTTTCAATCGCTTCGGCGGGCGGATGAAGCCCACCTGGGGCGTGCCGCTCGAGGAAATCCTGCGCGGCATTCGGCATGGTGTGCGAAAGGTCAACATCGACACTGATTGCCGCATGGCAATGACCGGGCAGGTGCGCCGAGTGCTGTCCGAAGATCCGACAGAATTCGACCCTCGCAAATATTTGAAGCCTGCAATGACGGCGCTTTCAAAGCTGTGCCGCGAGAGATTCGAAGCTTTCGGAACGGCAGGACGCGCAAGCTCCATTCATGTTGTGCCGCTCGCGGAAATGGCGAAGCGGTATCGAGCCGGCTCGCTCTAGGTCGGCCAACATCCATTTGAACGCAAACGTGGTGAAGCGGCGATGACCGAGAAGAAAACCCTCTGGATTGGCACCAGCTGGAAGATGAACAAGACGCTTGCCGATGCCGCGCAGTTTGCGCACGGTCTCAGGGCCGCAGACATCACGTCCCATCCGCGCATCCAGCGCTTTGTCATCCCTCCTTTCACTGTTGTCCGGGAAGTGAAGACCACGTTGGCGGGCACGTCGGTGAAGGTCGGCGCGCAGAACATGCATTGGGACGAGGAGGGCGCCTGGACGGGCGAGATTTCACCCTTGATGCTCAAGGACTGCAACCTCGACATCGTCGAGCTTGGTCACTCCGAGAGGCGTGAACATTTCGGTGAGACGGACGTGACGGTAGGACTGAAAGTCGGGGCGGCGGTTCGCCACGGCTTGATCCCGCTCATCTGCATAGGGGAGACACTTTCCGAACGCGAGGCCGGGCGAGCCCGCGACGTCCTCGAGCGCCAGGTTCGCGGCGCGTTGGGATGCCTTTCTACAGACCAGAAGCACAAACCGATACTGCTTGCCTACGAGCCTGTTTGGGCCATTGGCGTCGATGGGATCCCCGCGACAGCGGACTACGCCGACGCCCGCCAGGCCGAGATCATCGCGTTCGCGGAAGCCGTGCTCGGCCGGCGCATTCCCTGCCTCTACGGCGGTTCGGTCAACGCGGACAACTGCGAAGAGCTCATATCCTGCCCCCATGTCGATGGGCTGTTCATCGGCCGCTCGGCCTGGAAGATCGAGGGCTACCTCGACATCCTCGAAAAGTGCGCGGCCAAAATCTGAGGAGTGATGAAGATGAAAATTGCAGTAGCAGGCGACAGCGCGGGCGAAGGCCTCGCCAAGGTCCTCGCCGATTATCTCAAGGACCGTTTCGAGGTGTTCGAGGTCTCCCGGACGGACGCCGGTCTCGACGATTTCTATGCGAACCTCTCCGACAGGGTCGCCAACGGCGTGCTCGACGGCACCTATGACAAGGCCATCCTGGTGTGCGGCACCGGGATCGGCGTCTGCATTTCGGCAAACAAGGTGCCGGGTATTAGGGCAGCCCTCACACACGATACTTATTCCGCCGAGCGGGCGGCGTTGTCGAACAACGCCCAGATCATTACCATGGGCGCCCGCGTCATTGGATCGGAACTTGCGAAGACGATCGTCGACTCCTTCCTCGCCCAGAGGTTCGACGAGAACGGTCGCTCGGCCAGCAATGTTGCCGCCATCGACGAGGTCGATACGAAATACCACACCCGCTAGTTGGAAGGCTGGGCAAGCATTGCTCGCGGTCGACGCGCCAGGCGCAATCAGCCTGGCGCATTATCGTTTTCTGGCAATTTTCAGAACCCGGCGAATAGGCCGGGCGGCATACGGTATCCGGGCTTCGCGTCCGCCTTCAGATGCCGCCGGTGATGATCGCAGTGCGACCTGCGGGAAATGCAAGATGCGCCACGCCTTGACGTGATGCCCTGGCTGTCATTTCAGCAGGGATGTGCGGAAGTGTTCCATGTTTTCCTCGACGCTTTCGCGGCTGAGGTCACCGGTCTTTCTGTCCCGGATCATCTGAAACATGTGTTCGTGGAGATCGACTGCGCGCCATTTGCCACTGACCTCTAGCGATTTTTGCACCCAAGGCGCGACCATCGTCAGCACGAAGTCGGCGATCACGACGATCAACGGGTTTCCGGCAGCTTTGTATATTGCTCGGTGGAAATCGAGATCGGCCTTGAGGAGATCTTCGATCGCGGAGTTCGCATCCTCCGACAGCCTTTTTAGTCGGTCGATGCACTCTCTCATCGTGGCGAGGTCTTCGTCCGTACGCCGCAGCGACGCGAGTTCTGAACAGTTGCGGTCGAAAATGTATCGCAGTTCCATCAGCATCTCAGGCGTCGAGCTCTGAAGATAGAGCTGAAACATCGCGAGCGGCATCGCCGGAAGGCCTTCGTCCTTACGGATGTAATTTCCAAAGCCATGACGCGTCTCGACAAGACCCGAGACCGCGAGCGTTTTGATCGCCTCTCTGATTGGAGTGCGACTGATCCCGAGAAGCTGGGCCAGCTCTTTTTCATTGGGAAGTTTGTCACCAGGCCCGAGGTTGCCTTTGGCAATTTCGCCCGTAATGTAGTCGAGCGCTATGTCCAGCCGGCTTGGGATTTTCTTTGGGTCAACAGACAGCATTCCTGGTCACGCTCCAATCAGAAATCGAAAAGGTACGAGGTCATACCGCGTTTTACCGCTTGCGACAAATGCCGAACGTCGAACTGGCCACTTCTCCAGGTTATTCGCTGATTTGTCCCAGCCGCTTCGAGGCTTTTGGATCGAATGGGAACATGAGGCCAGCGGCCAGGAAGCCGCCGTCGACGTTCAGGGTGTGCCCCGTAATATAGGCAGCATCGTCGCTCGCCAGGAACACCGCGGCATCAGCGATTTCCGATGGTTCGCCATAACGGCGTTGCGGAACTAGCCGATGATAGGCGTCACGCGTTTCGACCGTGTGCATGACTTTCGAGACCTCGGTCAATATCGGGCCCGGTGCGATGTTATTCACGTTGATTCCCGATTCCGCGAGTTCCACCGCCATAACCTTCGTGAGGAGTTCGACGCCGGCCTTTGAGGCTCCATAGGCCGAACGTCCGACACCGCCCTTCTGACCGGACAGCGAAGCGATATTGATGATCCGCCCATAGCCTTTGGCGGCCATGATCCGAGCAAAGGCTTGCGCCACGAGGAATGTTCCGRTCAGATTGATCCGGACGACGCGTTCGAATTCCTCCCTTGAGCTTTCGAGAAACAGAGTGGTTGCGCCCACGCCCGCGTTGTTCACGAGTATGTCGACCGTGCCGAACCGGCCAATCGTTTCCTTAACGATCGTCTCAACGTCTTCGTTGACCGAAATATCGGCGCGGACGGCCAAAGCCCGCTCCCCAAGCCGCTCGGCGGCTTCGTTCGCCACTTCCAGATCGCGGTCGACGATAACGACATTCGCGCCTTCGCGAACATAGGCTTCAGCGATTGCCAGTCCGATGCCCCGGCCAGCGCCCGTCACCACGGCAGTGCGTCCAGAAAGTCTCATCTCGTCGTCCTCCAATTTTCTCGATATGAGGTATAAGGTATAAGGTATGACCTTGACAGAGTTATGAGCTGCTTCTATGAGTATTGTCAAGAGTGAAGCCCGGCTGATGTATGGAGGAAGATATCCTCGGCCGGGATATTGGGAGGATCCGATGACATCAGCTGGCAAGCTCAAGGCCGTGTTTTACGGCGACGACTTCACGGGTTCTTCCGAAAACCTGGCGCAGTTCCATCGCAGTGGTGTGAAGGGAAAACTCTATCTCGCACGCCCTTCAGCACAGACGGCGTCAACAGATGCTCTGTCTTATGATGTGCTTGGCTTCGCCGGTACCGCAAGGGCGTTGTCCGGCGTCGAGCTCGACGAGGAGCTTGACAGCGCGTTTTCGATCATGCGCACCCTCAACAGTCCGCTTATCCAATACAAGATCTGTTCGACGTTCGACTCGTCGCCCACCGTTGGAAGCTATGGTGCTGTTCTGGCGCGCGCTGCGGCTCACTTCGGCAAGAGGGACGTTCCAGTCCTCGCCGCGACCCCGGACTTCGGGCGCTACACCTGTTTCGGAAATCATTTCGCGCGCTTTGCCGACAGGATTGAGCGGCTCGACCGGCACCCGAGCATGTCGCGCCACCCCAGGACGCCGATGCACGAGGCGGATCTGCGCATGCATCTGGCTGGGCAGACAGATAAGGAATTCGTCAACGTCACGCTTCCCGCAATCCGGAACCGCTCGGCAATGGAGGAGCGTGTCTTCAAGGCCTTCCAAGAGGGGGCAGGGGTCATTTTCGATGGGCTCGAAAATGCGGATCTTGCGGCTGTCGCCGATCTGCTCTGGGCGCGGTATCCGACACGTCCGATGTTCGCGCTTGCAGCTCAAGGCTTGGCGCAACAACTCGGCGCTCTTTGGGCCCGCTTGGGCCTGCTATCGTCGGCGGAGCCCGTCAAGACGGAGATTGCCGGCGTCGAAAATCTACTCGTCTTATCAGGTAGTTGCGCCCTGCAAACCGGGCGCCAGATTGCGGTGGCCGAAGCTTCCGGGTGGAACCTTGTCCACTTGGATGTCTCGACAGTCCGGTCCGATGATGATGCTGACGCAGTTGCGCGGGAGGCTGCTTTGAAGGCGATCGAGAGCCTTGTGCGCGGTCGATCTACAATCATCTACACGGCTCGCGGGGAAACCGGCCGCCTGGCCGGCAGCGATGTTCCCGCGGAACGCTTGGGCGCCATCTACTGTGACGTTGCGCGTGCCGTGCGCCGCGCGGTTTCCTTGCCGCGGATCGTGTTTTCGGGCGGTGACAGTTCGAGCTATGCGGTGCGGACAATCGGCGCCGAAGCGCTCGAGATCGCCGTTTTTGACGAAGTTCAAAATTGCCATGTCTGCCGCCTGGATGCGCCGGGCGACGCCGAAGTCGATGGCCTCGAAGTCATGCTGAAGGGCGGGCAGATTGGTGCCGATGACTTCTTCCTGCGGGCAAAGGCGGGCACCTCGGGTTATCTGGCGGCGTAAGGAGCAAAAGATGCAAAAGAAAATCATCCTCGAAGCCAGGGTCAACGAGTACGCGCCGCGCACATCCAACCCTAATATCCCATACACCGCCGACGAGATCGTTGAGGCCGCCGTTGCAGCCCGCAAGGCGGGAGCGGCGATTCTCCACTATCATGCCAGGACAGCCGACGGCGGTGCGACAAACACCGTTGAGGCAAACGCCGAAATCATCCGCGAAGTCAGGCAGGCGACCGATCTACTCATCCTTCCCACGCTCGGCTTTATCTCGAATGATGCCGACGCCATGAAGCGCATCGACACGGTCGCAACCCTGGCATTGGACCCTGCTACGAAGCCCGATATTGCGCCCATCGATACCGGCTCGGCCAATCTCGAGCTTTGGGATGCCGAGACGCGCAGGTTCGAAAATCCAGAACGTTTGTATCTCAACACGACCGAAAGTCTCGCGCACTACGCGCGTACCTTGGCCGAAAAGGGCGTAAAGCCGAAGCTGGTTTCCTGGTCTGTTGGGTTCACGCGCCGCGCGATCGCTCTGATGGACGCGGGCCTTGTGAGGGGGCCGGCCTACTTTCTCCTCCACCTGACGGGAGGGCGATACATTACCGGGCATCCGCCGACCGAGGCGGGTCTCATGGCGCATCTTGCATTTCTGCCCGACGACCGGCCGATCGAATGGACGGTCAATTGCCTTGGGGGCAATCTTTTGAACATTGCTCCTGCGATCTGCCGTCTGGGCGGCCACATGGCTATTGGAATAGGCGACTATCCCTATCGTGAGTTCGGCACACCCACGAACGCGGAAGTCATATCGCGCGCTGTTGAGATTGCCCAAAAGGTCGGACGTGAGCCGGCTACACCTCAGGAGGCACGCGCGATCCTCGAACTGGACGCCGCGTAGAACCAATACGGCATGCGATCCGCACACACGCGGCATAGATTTCGATTTTACGAGGTATGACGTCATATCATGGTCAACGCAACTGAGAAGATAACAGTTCAGAGAACCGCGCAGTCGTCTTCGGCGCGCGTGGTTCTGCGGGCCGAGGGCGTGGAAAAGTCGTTCAACGGCGTCCCAGCGCTCGTTGATGGCCGACTAACTCTAAAGGCCGGGACCGTCCATGCCTTGTGCGGCGGTAATGGCGCCGGCAAGTCGACATTCCTCAACATCACGATGGGACTGCTCCGCCGCGATGGAGGGATAGTGGAGATCGATGGCGAGCAGGTCGACTTCAAAAGCGCCGCTGACGCCTTGCGTCACGGCATCGCGATCATCACGCAGGAGCTTTCCCCCGTCCCCGAGATGACCGTCGCCGAGAACCTTTACCTTGGCCGCGAGCCGAAGCGACTTGGCGTGCTCGTCGATTTTAGCCAGATGCGCAGGGACGCCCAGGCATTCCTCGATGAACTCGGCTTTGAAGTCGACGCTGCCAAGAAGATGGGGGAGCTGAGCCTCGCCCAGATTCAGCTCGTCGAAATTGCGAAGGCTCTCAGCTATCGGGCACATATCGTCATCATGGACGAGCCGACATCTGCTATCGGCGAACACGAAGTCCATGTCTTGTTCAACGCGCTCCGCAAGATCACCGCGCGCGGTTCCGCAATTATCTACGTGTCTCACAAACTCACCGAAATCTTCGAGATCGCGGATGAGTACACAGTCTTCCGCGACGGCCGTTTCATCGAGACTGGAAACATCAAAGACATCGACCGCCGTCATCTTGTGACACAGATCGTCGGCCGTGAAGTCAAGCTGGTCGAGAAGGGCAAGCCTCTCGAAGACGCGCCAATCCTGCTTTCGGTCTCGAACTTGGCGCGCGGGCCTCATTTCCGAGACATCTCGCTAGACGTGGCGTCCGGCGAAGTGGTCGGAATCTACGGGCTGCTTGGGTCCGGACGAACCGAGTTCCTCGAGACAATATTCGGGCTGCACTCACCAACGGGAGGCGAAGTTGTCTTCAACGGCGGTAAGGTCAAGCCAGGCAGTCCTAAGGACGCAATTCAACGTGGAATGGCGATGGTGACCGAGGATCGCAAGGACAGTGGTCTCGTGCTCTCGGCATCGATCGCCCACAACATCACGCTTTCATCGCTGGCCTTGATGGCCATCAGCGGTTTCATCCGCGGGGACAAAGAGCGCAGCGCAGTTCAAGACATGATCGTCTCACAGAGGATCAAGTCGGCGTCGCCAGATGTTGCCGTCGAAACTCTGTCAGGGGGCAACCAACAAAAAGTCGTGCTGGCCCGGTGCCTTCTGACAAATCCAAAGCTTCTCATTTGCGACGAACCGACGCGTGGCATCGACGAAGGTTCCAAGCAGGAGATCTACGCGTTCCTGCGAGACTTCGCGGCAAAGGGCAACGGCGTCCTCGTGGTCTCCTCGGAGGCACCGGAGATCATGCAGCTCAGCGACAGGATCGCGATTTTCAAACAGGGGCAGCTCCTCAGCATCATCGACGGTGCCGAAGCAACGCAACAGACGCTTATGGACATGGCGAGCTGATGAGCGGTCATAGCCCCATTCACGGGAGGACTTGAGTAATGAATACCATCGCTGCGGCGAAGCCCGGAAACTTCCGCGCCGGGGAAATGATCAGGCAGTTCAGCATCGTTCTCGTGTTTTTCCTGATCGTCGCGTTCTTCGCGTTCGCGAACCAGTACTTCATGACATGGTTGAATTGGCTGAATCTCGTTCGCCAGTCGTCGATCAACGGCATTCTGGCGATCGGAGTGACCTTCGTCATCCTTACTAAGGGCATCGACCTATCGGTCGGCTCCGTAATGGCGCTCGCGGGCATGATCGCCGCCAGCCTCGTAACGGAGACCAACGAGCAGTTCGTGCTTTTCGGTATCTTTGCGGGTCTCGCGGCGGGAGCCGGCCTCGGCTTGGTGAATGGCGTGCTTGTTGCCGCGGTCAAGGTCCCGCCGTTCGTAGTGACGCTTGGCATGTTGAGCGTGGCCCGCGGTCTCACCTTGATCTTTTCGGAAGGACGCCCCATCCCGAATCTGTCGGATCCCTTCAAGTGGATCGGCTCCGGGCAGATCATGTATATCCCGGTACCGATCGTCATCCTGTTCGTCGTGTTCCTGATTGGATGGACCGTTTTAAACTATACGACTTTCGGCCGTTATGTGTACGCAGTTGGCGGCAACGAGAAGGCGGCTCGCACGAGCGGCATTTCCACCAAGGTGATCGTCGGTGCGACCTATGTGATCTCGGGCCTCCTGGCTGGTCTTGCGGGGCTTGTCCTGACGGCTCGCACCACCGCTGCGCTGCCGCAAGCGGGCATCGGTTATGAGCTTGACGCGATCGCCGCCGTCGTGATCGGCGGGACGAGCCTTGCGGGCGGCCGCGGATCGCTGCTCGGCACACTGATCGGCGCGCTCATCATCGGCACGATCAACAACGGCATGGACCTCATGGGCGTGTCTTCATACTACCAGCAAGTCCTCAAGGGCACGATCATCGTGGTCGCGGTCATCGCCGACCAAATCCGCAAATAAGACCAATCCCGAAATTGCCGCCGGGGAAGGCCGGCGACAATGTCCGGCCCAGCGTGTCGCGTCCGGACGTATCTTAAACCAGAGGAGAATATGAAATGCAGATGTCTAGGAGGAACCTGCTCAATGCGGGTGTGGGTATGGCAATCGCCGTAGCGACGTTGGCTGGCGGGAACTTCGCCTTCGCGCAGGACAAAATTCGGATCGCGGCTCTCTCGTTCGGTGAGTCCGGCGAGTACATGAAGGCTTGGTCGACGGAAATCCAGAACCATCCCGCCGTCAAATCGGGCGAGGTCGAGATCACCGTTTTCGACGGCAAGTATGATCCACTGACACAGGCGAACCAGATCGACACAGCGATCACCCAACAATTCAACGCGATCATCATGTCACCGTTCGACCTCGAGGCCTCGGCGCCGCCGATCGAAAAGGCCGCCGAAGCGAAAATCCCGCTTATCGTGTCGGCGCTCAAGACCAAGTCGACGAAATACACCGCGTCCATCATCGTTAACGATACCGAAGGCGGCCAGATCATCGCTGAGGAACTCGCCAAGCGCCTTCCGAACGGCGGCAACGTCGTCCTCATGGAGGGTCCGATCGGCCAGTCGGCCCAGATCGAGCGCCGCGCAGGCATCGACGCTGGTCTCGCCAAGTTCCCGAACCTCAAGCTCATCGAAGACAAGACAGGCAACTGGAGCCGCGCCGAGGGTCAGGCGCTCATGGAGAACTGGTTGCTCGCACACCCGGGTGAGATCAACGGCGTCCTTGCGGAAAACGACGAGATGGCGCTTGGCGCGATCGAAGCCATGAAGAGCGCCGGCATCGATCTCAAGACCGTTCCCGTTCTTGCGATCGACGGCATTCCGGACGCAAAGCGCGCCGTGAAGAAGGGCGAGATGGCGGTCAGCCTCTACAAGTACGCCCGCGCCGAAGGCCAGGGCGCGGTCGACCTCGCACTGCGGGCGATCAAGGGCGAGAGCTACAAGCCGCAGTCCGAAATCTGGGGCTCGCTGATGGAATGGAAGGGCGGCACCGAGAAGGACTACGTCGTGCCGTGGCTCGTGCTCGATTCCACCAATGTCGAGAAGTACATGTAATCGGACAACGGCGGACGGCCCATACGGCCGTCCGCCTTACACCAGGGAAATAGGATCGACCATCATGTTGAAGAGAAAAGTTGGAAAGACCGATGTGACGCTGACCTCGCTAGGGCTGGGTACCTCGCCGCTCGGTGGGTGCAATGTCGATGTGAGCTTCCAGACTTTCGAGGCGGTCGTCCTCAAGGCATACGACTTGGGTGTCCGCTATTTCGACACCGCGCCCCTTTACGGCCTTGGAAAGTCCGAGCATTCCCTCGGCCATGTCCTTCGCAACAACGATCTCATCGGCAAGGTCGTGGTCAGCACCAAGGCGGGGCGGATACTCAAGCCGGAAAGCCGCGCAAAGCGCGCCGAGAGCCTTTACGGCATCGACTGGGTGAAGGCGCTGCCATTTGTCGATGACTACGACTATTCCTATGACGGCATCATGCGCGCTTTCGAAGATAGCCAGCAGCGCCTGGGTATGGACCACATTGACATCCTCTATCTCCACGACGTGAGCGGCGAATGGCACCGCGAGGCGTATAGCACCCACCTTTCGGCGCTGAGATCGAGCGGTTACAAGGCGTGTGACGAGCTGCGCAGCACAGGCTCCGTGAAGGCCATCGGCCTCGGCGTCAATGAAACCGCGTCGGTCCTGCAGGTGGCAGAGGAATTTGATCTCGACTGCTCCATGGTCGCCGGGCGCTACACCCTGCTCAACCACGGCGCTCTCGACCATTTCTATCCAGAAATGCAGCGTCGCGGCATCGGTATCATTGCGGCTGGCATCTACAACTCCGGCATCCTCGCCGAGGGTAGCAAGTCGATGACAACCACCCGCACCTACGATTGCCAGCCCGCGCCTGAAGCGATCGTCCGCAAGGTCGAGGCGCTCGAAGCCGTCTGCGAGCGCCATGGCGTCTCGCTTGCGACTGCAGCGACACAATTTGTCTACGCACATCCTGCAGTGACCGCGGTGGTACAGGGAGCGCTGGCGCCCGAACACGTCGCCGCAAACGTCGCCGCGATCTCGACGCCGGTTCCGGCTGCGTTCTGGGCCGACCTGAAGTCGTCCGGCCTCATCCCTGAAGCCGCGCCAGTTCCGGAGGCATGATAGCGATGGATCTGGCTCAGCGCAGGCCCTCGGACATTCTGGTCACCTATCGGATTGAGACCGCCGGGAGCGCTGAGGCCTTGGCGGTCAAGATCGGAAGCGACCAGTCGACGGGTACATTTGTTGACCTGCCCGGAGAGACGCCGCAACTGAAGGCGCGCGCGGCCGCGCGCGTGGTCGCTTTCGAGAAACTGGACTCTGTCGAGGTTCCCTCGCTCCCTGCAGCGGGCGAAGTCTTCAACCGAGCGGAGACAACAATCGCCTATCCCCTGGAGGCCGTCGGAACTGACCTCGCGGCAGTCACCACGGTTGCATTGGGCGGGGTCTGGTCGATCAAGGAATTCACCGGGCTGAGGGTCATCGGCCTGCAGCTGCCTCCAGAGTTTGAAGGCGTCTACCCGGGGCCTCAATTTGGGATCGAAGGCTCCCGGCGTCTGACCGGCGTCTACAATAGGCCAATCATCGGCACGATCATCAAGCCCGCGCTCGGCCTCACCCCGGACGAAACGGCGCAGGTGGTTGCTGAACTCGTCGCGTCCGGTGTCGACTTCATCAAGGACGACGAGAAACTGATGTCGCCACCGTACTCCTCGTTGGAGGCGCGGGTGAAAGCGATCATGCCGATCATCCGGGATCAGGAGCAGCGCACCGGCAAGAAGGTGATGTATGCCTTCGGCATTTCCGACGTCGATCCCGACGAGATGGTTCGCAAGCACGACTTGGTCGTGCGCGAGGGTGGAAACGCCGCTGTCATCAACATCAATTCGATCGGCATGGGCGCTTTTCTGTTCCTGCGTCGGCGGTCGTCCCTTGTCTTGCACGCCCATCGCAACGGCTGGGATCTTCTCACCCGACATCCTGGTCTTGGGTTCGATTTCTCGGTCTACCAACAGCTTTGGCGACTTCTCGGCGTCGACCAATTCCAGATCAACGGCATTGCCGCCAAATACTGGGAGCCGGACGCGTCTTTCGTTCAGTCGTTCCATGATCTCCAGAAACCGATCTTCAGTGATGCCGACCGCCCGTTACCGGTCGTTTGTTCGGGTCAATGGGGTGGACAGGCGCCTGAGACCTATCGAAGGACGGAGCAGACGCTTGACCACCTTTACCTTTGTGGTGGTGGCGTCGTCAGCCATCCCGGCGGGCCGTCGGCAGGTGTCAGAGCGGTTCGTGCGGCCTGGGATGCCGCGGTCGCCGGAATCGATCTCCATGCATATGCCAAATCTCATCCAGAGCTGGCGCAGTCGCTCGCCAAGTTCGGCTCTAAAACCGTATCAGAAGGAAGATGACAGATGGAATATCGTCAGCTTGGCCGGTCAGGTCTCAAAATTTCGCAACTGGTTCTTGGTTGCATGAGTTTCGGCGTCGCCGATCGCGGCAACCATGCTTGGACCTTGTCCGAAGACGACAGTAGGCCATTTATCAAAGAGGCACTCGAACAGGGCATAAACTGCTTCGACACGGCCAATGCCTACTCGGACGGCACCAGCGAGGAGATCATCGGCAAGCTGCTCAGGGAGATGGTGCAGCGTGATGAGGTTGTCATTGCCACCAAGGTCTACGGCAAGATGCGCAACGGAGCGAATGCGGTCGGACTTTCCCGCAAAGCAATCATCGCGGAGGCTGAGGCCAGCCTCAAGCGGCTGGCGACCGACTACATCGACCTCTACCAAATTCATTTCTGGGACAATTCGACCCCGATCGAAGAGACGCTGGAAGCGCTGACCGATCTCGTTCGAAGCGGCAAGGTTCGCTACATCGGAGCCAGCAATTG
>NZ_JARWLA010000074.1:0-13940 GCF_047445805.1 Rhizobium sp. BR 314
GTCGAGCAGGGTGGAAAATCCTTCGGCAGCATCCGCCATTGGCAACCAGTTGTGGCGATGTAAAGCAGGGCATTCACCACCTCTCGCAAATCCGTGGTCCGCGGGCGGCCCAAGCGGCGCGGCATTGGCAGGAAAGGCTGAACCAGACCCCATTCCCGATCCGTCATATCGCTTGCGTAGCGTGCCGTTCGCCGGGCATATTGCCGGCGGGTGATTTTGGTCCAGGCCATCGTGTTCTCCATCGAATCTCGCAAATCCGAAGGAATCATAACCTGCTGAAATCACCCACCTCTTTTTGAGGCAGCCTCTGAGAGATCGCCGATGCAGCCGTGAATGAACTGCGCGTGTCTGAGCAGGCGTCGTTGCATTGAGGTCTCACCATATTGCGAAAATTCGGCAGACCGGCCAATTCGTCTTCTTTGATAACGATGTTCGATTAATGTCGCTCGGGAGACGTGACGGCCAGTGCATCATTCGGTACGGTGTCCGGCATCTTGATCGTCAGGCACAGGTTTATGGAGATCCATGCCATGCAAAGTTACTCGCTAGTTGAAGATGAAGATCATACCTACGCCGTCGTCGACGCTCGTTCCTTCGAAACAGTTGTGCGATCCGGTATCATACTTGAGCATCTGTCTCCGCAAGTAGCTGAAGGAATCATCCCGGTGCTTGAGGCGCTGGATCGCCACAGGGAAATGCCCAAGTGATCCACAGGGCAGGGCCGATCGGGCTTTGTTTTCCACCGCAATTGGCGAGACAATGGCGAGTCGTGGATATCCATCGCCAGATCTCGGTATATTCGAGGCCCATGGTGTTTGTCCTAGGGATGAGCACGGACAAGCATTATAGCAGGGCCGGCCAAGAGCGTCAGACCAATCAAGAGCGAAACAACGAACTTCAATATCTTGATACGCCGTGTTCTGGCGCCGTTCCAATCATATGCCACGTAGAACCTCGCGCGCGAAACAAAAAGGTCTGGGCTACAGATAATGGTTGCAAGCGGGACCGGCCAAGAGAAATCGACTTGGCCTTTCGTTGTAAGGCCAAGCGAAAAGACAAGGCAACGCCCGAATTTAAAGGCCGGAAAACAACCGAGCCAGCTTCAGGCTTGCCGTAATCCCCATTCCCTTTCGAATTCGTCCGTAAAATCGTTCGGCGGCTCCTTCATCGTTCGGGCGGGGGACTTTGGATCAGCGCTGATAGTCACTGGCGAGAGCTCTTTTGCCGACCTTTTGCCGTCTTCAATCTCAAGAGTATAGGAAATGGGTACGCCTGGAGTCAGATGAGGCAGCTTCGCCTTTATAGCTTCACTGAGATGCACGAAAATATCCGGGCCACCATCGTCAGTTTTATAAAGCCGTACTTCTTGTTCGCGTCAAACCATTTGACTTTCCTTGCCATAACCTTCCCCATGTTGGCTTTATTGGTTGGAGTGCGAGCGCTATCGCAGCTAACCTCTTGAAGCAATTCTTCGGGCATCGAGGTTGCTCGCGGCGTTCAGGCGATACTGTATGTCTTTTCCCGCCTTGAAAAAGGGAACCCACTTCTCCTCGACGAATATCGATGTGTTCGTCTTTGGGTTTCTGCCTGATTTCGACAAGCGATGGCGGACACTGAACGCGCCGAACCCTCTTAGCTCAACCCTGTCGCCACGCATCAGCGCTTCAGCCATTTCCTCGAGGATCGCATCAACGATCCTTTCCGCATCCTTCAAATGCAGAAAGGGTCTGCGATGAGCGACAATTTCGATAAGTTCGGATTTGATCATGTTCCAATCTCATGTACGGAAAACTTGACGTTCGTTAAAACAGGCAACCTAGCCGGTACCGGGCGGAACTGCGAAGCGGCACGGCACTTTGTCGAAAGTCCCTCTTGCGTGAGAATTTTGCAAGAGACGAAGCACCGTCATGGGCAGATATGCTTACTTGCTGCGAGCCTTGCAGGCGGATTTTCCCTACTGTGGCTATCGAGCGAGTGTGGGCAGACATCAGCCTGCACGTAGGCCCAGCCGTCCTCGCCAGAGCTTCCAGATGACCCACGATATGCACGCAGTCAGAAATGATGTGAACATATTAGCCTGACTGTCGTGACGAGTGCGCGGCGGAAGAAGCGCCATCGGTCATCGCGCTGAACATGTGGGCTGCGAGTGCCGTTGTACTGGAGTTTATCGCCCGTGCTTTTCCATTCCGTCATGATGGGACGGCAGCCATAGCAAGGAGTGTTTTCATGCTCGTGCGGCGAGGACCGCTTCGCAGAGGAGAGTTTTGAAAAATGGCGCGCCGGCTGTTGGCGTGATTTGTCGCGCTACGCCAAGGACAGGAGTGAAACTGCCCGCGAAGACCCTCAAAACGCCTTCCACCATCCATTGCTTAGATCATTGCGATCCAACCAATCAATTTTACCGATCTTTCGGAGATGCTTATTAGAGGTCGAAACTGAAAATCAAGGCGCCGAATTGCCGGAGCATGAGAGTAAATATGAAGATAAATCGGATAGTTGGGATCGATGTGGCTCGTTCATGTGCGATTTTCCTGGCTATGGGAAGTCACGTCTTGGCGGTGTCCAAATTGGCAGACGTTTTTAAGGGAGCCTATGTTGATGGTCTTAAATTAATGATGGCGCTTGCAACGCCAACGTTCATTGTTCTTTTCGGAACGATGCTTGAAGTCGTATACAGACCACGATTTGATACCGACAAGCGCAGTATATCGATCGCTCGTCTGTGGTCGCGGGCCATTCAATGCTGGCTGTTATACAGTCTTTCCGTCGTCGTTCTTTTTTTCGCGAAGTCGGAATACTCGTTCTTCTTTTCCCTATCGACGATCTTCATGCTGGGGGTGACCCCATTCACTGACATTCTGAAGTTTTACGCAATCGCACTGACTGTGGCTCCCGCCCTTTTATGGACGCGCAATCGCCTGGGCCTAGTTCCGCTTCTGATCCTGGCCGTCGCCATTCACATTCTTCATCCGGTCTTGCGCGGGCTGCCAAGCCCCGTAGTATTTGGCTTGCCAACGGAAGTGGACCGTCTCGCGATGTTCCTGTTCGGAATAGGGGGAGCCAAGCTCGGTGGCCCCTCCGTCCTGCATGGCATGACGCTTGTCATATCCGGAATGGCCCTCGGGAAAATTCTGATGGGCTCGGCTTCGGGTGTGGCCGCAGGGATGACTCGGCGCGCTTGGCTTGTGCTCCTTGGCACCGGACTGTCGCTCATCGCGGGCGCGTGGATACTCGATAGCGAAACGAAGAGAGGCCTTGGGAACATGGCCATGCGACTGGACAGCCATCCGCTTTACTTCGCCGCCGGCATTCTCGGTGCTTTTGCCGTTACGGCCGCCGCTGTCCTGCTTACCCTGCGCCAGTCGATTGCGCCGACCGCGCTGTGGAGATCGCTAACGTTCTTCGGTCGCACGAGCCTCTTCACCTTCGCCTTTGGCAACATGCTGCTCTATTGCGTGCCATTTGAACCAACCACCATAACCCAGTCGGCTCTGCTCACAGTGCTCCTGATGGCGGCGATTACGTTGCTGAGCTTCTGTTTCGACAGAGCATCGCAGCAGGACGGCCGGATGGCGAAGACCGTTTCCGGCGTCCAAACCTCCATCCACCGACTGGCGACGATGTTGTCAGACCAAGGATTGCGTTTGATTGCCAGATGAGGAGCGGAGATGATCAGGGTCGCCGGAACCTACGATGATTCCGTTAAGGAGGCTGCAGGGGTCGCCGAGGCCAATGAGTGGATTATCGTCTCCGACACGTCGTGGCGATGCCCGAATGCTACGAGCCGTCGCTGTCGCCTGGCGGATACTGGCGCGTGTTGCCGACGCATTCATGACGGTGGATGAGGACGACGCTGTCGCGACAATGAAGCGTCTGGCCAATCCAATTGTCGGAGACCCCGCGGTAGTGCGGGCGAAGGCGGCGGCGTGGGCCTTGCGGGGCTCATCAGCGCTCTGCGGATCCGGAAGCCAAGAAAGCTTCGCCTCGATCAGGATCGCCCCGGCGCCCAAGAGACCGGCGCCCTTTGCAGCCCAATCCCGCGACGAGCCGGCGCCCTAGCGTTCTCCTGCAACGATCACCGTATCCAGTCCGCCTTTTGATATCGTTGGCCTACCTCCCATAACGGGCCTACCTCGCCTTAAGCGCTATGGATCGTGTGGCGCGCGGATCGGCCGTCGATGAGGAGGTTGGCCGCCATTCCGTTGTGGGAAAGTCCTTTGACCATCGCTTTCCAGCTTCCGCGTCGGGTGGCATAGACGTTCAGGGTCGTCTGCAGGATTGCCCTCGACGATCAAATGCCTGCCCGCTTCGCTGCCGGCGGATATCTGGCCTGCCGGCGATATGTGGTCGGTTGTCATATCATCGCCGAGGACAAGCAGTGGATGGGCGACGAAGTTGCCGAGACGGTCTGATCGCCGAGGCTGTCGATCATGGCGAGCGAAACTGGCGAATTGCTTCTTGGTTTGTCGTCACTGATACGCGTCTTGCTCGCGCCATGAGCGGCCCGCTTGCTCAAAGGTCAAATAGCTTCGTCCGAGGAAGAGACATGCGCGAAATAGCCTGAAATGGCTATTTGAGGTCAATCAATTTTTCATTAGAAGCTGACAGGGGGCCAGTTGTTTGCCGTCACTCCAAGCGCGCGACAAAACAGTGAATTTGGTGGAGCAAGTTGACCGAAATTCTGACGCTTAAGCTCGAGGCGACGTCGCTCACAACCAGTGAGGTCTCCGAATGGCTTAACGGTGAAAAGCATGACAATTTCTATCGGCCTCTCAGTAGCGATAGCCGCGGTCTTTTCTCATTCGGTGTCCATGGCGCCGGCGAGATGGTGGGCTGGACGGGATCGACTTCAACGGACCGCGCCTTTTCCGTCACGATCGAGAATGATGGCTTCATGTTCTTTGTCGAGCATGGAACCTGCTATGACCTGGCAACAGGCGGCATAAGTCATGCTATCACGCCCTGCACGGGACTGCTGACGACGGCCGACCGCTATTCCGCGGTGAACATTCACGCAGGCTCTGTTGCGGAGGGATTCTGCATCCCAAGGAGCGCAGTAAACGCCGCTCTGATCAGCACCTTCGAACGCCTGCCACCTGTCGATTTCGAATTCGCTCCCCTGCAGGACCTGACAGCGGGACCGACGCCACCTCTTTTAAAACTCATGCGTTTCTTCCGAGATGAGATCTGCGCCGATCAAAACCTAGAGGTTTCTCCCCTTGCCCTGACGAGCTTCCAAGAGATGTTCTGTCTGCTGATGGTGCAGAATCTGCCTCACACGTTTTCGCAGACGAAATCGCCGGTGCAGACCATTGCGCCTCGCCAGCTTCGAAGAGCGCTGGAGTTTGCCAGAGCACATATCGCAATGCCTATCACGATTGCGGACATGGCAGCGGCAGCGGGCGTCAGCGTGCGGGCACTTCAGATCAATTTTCGACGTTTTTTGAACGTCACTCCAATGGCTTATCTGAGGCAGCTCCGCCTTGATGGCGCACGTCGCGATCTTTTAACTGCCACGCCATCTGCGACGGTCAGTGAAATCGCGCGTCGCTGGGGGTTTATACAGATGGGCCGCTTCTCTCAGGAGTATCGTGCGGCTTTCGGCGTCCTGCCGAAATACGATCTAGGGCGCAGCTATGATAAGAATCGGACTACGGCGTTATAAAGCGCATGTTGACACCCGTTCCATGTCGACGCGTGTTCGCGGATTGATAATGGACAGATCGAGGGCGATGGATCTGCCAGCTAGAGAAACTGAGCTCTCTGGGCAATTGCACCTGCTATTTCGCTCGGGCTGAATTCCCACGCAGGTACCCTTCGTTCCAAGAGCGCTTTCCGACCCCCCATGGTCGGGGCGAACATACATAACGCGATCACTGTCAAGCCGAGAGCGCCATCGTCGCTCGTCGATGGCCGAGAGCTTGTCATTGCTTAGGAAAGTTGTGAGCCAGATGTAACGGGTAGCATAGTTGCCCGGCGCCATCGCATCGGGCCGAACCCGTTATTCACCTGGCGCACATCACCAGATCTAGAAACAAAATTTCTCACAAATGTCATTGCCTGGAAACATTCAGACGTCCCCGGCCGCCGGCAATAATCTAGGATATCGAGGCTCTTTCAGAGCGGCAGCTCTCAGATCGCTTTAGTCAATTCTGACATATAAGAGATTCGTTACGGAGCCTGATTGCCGATGTATCAACCTGAATGTTATCGTCAATAACGCTCTGATCCCGGAATTCTCCAATATGTCGGACAGCACGTTGCCTGTGATGGCAAGGGCATATTCGATGTTGGTCAAGGCGCAGGAACGGGATTCTCTGATGGCCTTATACGGCTATGCCCGTCGGACTGAAGCCAAGCTTCATGTAGCCTCTATTGATTGCCAGCTTCACTACGATATGTCCGATCCGTTCAATGAAACATATATGCGTTCGATTTTCGACCTTGGCACGCGGGAAATGTTGTCAGACGCGTTATGGAAAGACGAGCCCCTGTTTACGGTCGCCGCGTCTCCATACGGCGGTCAACTGCTGGCAGTAATCCTCCCATCCATCCGAGAGCCAGGCTACTATTCCCCCGGAGGTAATGCGGTACTCCCCAAAGCCTCGAGCGCTCTATTCGCTTGGCGCAGGCCGCTCGGCAATGTCGAAGACTGCGGCGTTGTCCTGGATTTCCCTTAGACCCTTGTAGGAGGCGTGACGAAGGCTGCCGTCATGTGTCCAGCCGCGGAACTCGATTTCGGCAATAATTGTCGGCTGAGCAAAGACGAGATTCTTGCCCTTCAGCGGCACGACCGGCCTGGCTGTCTTCAGCTTATCGAGGGTCTTGCGCAGGTATTCGGCATCTTTCGTGTTGAAGCCGGTTCCGACCGAGCCGACATAGGCCCAATCATAACCTTTCCGCGCGGCGAGCAGCAGGCTACCGATGCCGCCGCGTGCCGAGGACGACTGTTCATAGCCGACGACCATGAAGCTCTCGCTTTGGATGCACTTGATCTTCTGCCAATCGCCGGTGCGCCCGGAGCGATATGGCCGGTCGCGGTGCTTGGCGATAATGCCCTCAAGCCCTGCCCGGCATGCGTGCTCCAGCAGGACCTCGCCGTCCAAGGCCATCTCCTGCGACAGGCGAACGGCGCCGTCGCTCGTCGGTGAAATGAGATCCTCCAGCAGATGCCGCCGCACCGAAAGCTCGGTGCCAGTCAAGTCGTGGCCGTCAAGATAGAGAAGGTCGAACGCATATAGGATCGCTTCGTCTGACGCCTTTTTGCCGCCGCGGCCACCAAGCGAGCGCTGCAATGCCCCGAAGTCGGAGCGGCCTTGATTGTCAAGCACGACGGCTTCGCCGTCGAGAATGGCGCTGTTGACCCCGAGTGCACGCGCCGCATCGACAATTGCCGGAAAGCGGTGCGTCCAGTCGTGGCCTCCGCGAGTGATGACCTTCACATCCTTCCGATGGATGTGGAGCGCCAGACGGTAGCCGTCCCATTTCACCTCGAACAGCCAGTCGGCTCCCTTCGGTGGTGTCGGCTTCAAAAGCGCCAGGCACGGCTCGATGCGCTCGGGCATCGGATCGAAGGGCAGGCTTGGCTGGGCGGGATCGCGCTTTCGCACCTGGCGTGACTGAAGGGTCGAGCCGGATTCGTCGAGCAGCGGCATCGAGGCTTTGCGTCTTGTCGTCATCTCGTCGATTGCTTCCCTGAACCCCGTTCGTTCTCGATGGACTTGCGCAACGCATCCATGATGTTGATGACATTGCCCGTCAAAGCTTCAGCCTTCTTCTTCGGCATGGCTTTGGACGGTTTCTTCAATTGCTTCTTCTTTGTGTTGATAATGTCAAGCAGCGTCTCCTGCATCGGATCGGCGACCATCTTCGGGCTCCAGCGCTGAGTCTGTTTCTTGATGAGCTGTTGCACGAGCGGCATCAGTTCCGCTTCTGGCTCTTCATCATCGATTGCGGCAAAATAGTTTTCCCCATCCCGCACCTCATCACCATAGCGCAGCGTCCAGAGCACGATACCCTTGCCGCATGGCTCGGGCATGACGGCGCGTTCCCGCCGCGAAGGCACCAGCCTCGATATGCCGACCATGTTCTCTGCGCCCATGGGGTCTGGCAAGACTTTGAACGCTGCCGGTCCAGGGGAGGGTGAATGTGCGACCGTTGGCCCTTTGCGGATATACTTGAATGACGACCAGCGGCAGCAATTGTCGGAGCCGAAATCGGCCCCAACATGATGGGAAACGGGAGCGTTGATCCCCTATTGTGTACATTTTTCGGCGCGACACTTGTTCTATAAAGGGACGACAAAAGCGTTTCGACGCGAGTCGGTATCGTCTTGTCAGACCGTTGGTCAGTTTGAAGGTCGACGTGTTCCAGCCAACCGCGCAATGGCGATCCGTTCGCGGCGCAGCGGACGGACAGAATCGCTCCCAAAGCTGGGCGCAATCGGGTGACGTGCTTTGCGGCAGAACTCGCCAAACTCGTGAATTTCGCATCAAGAATATGTAATCGCATCACAAATTTGAAAGTCGAGACGTCTGGTTGCCCCTATCATGCCCTTTTGCGACCTTAAGGGAGCCGGCATGAGTGATATCACAGACTTCGAATCTAGTTTCACGCGGCAAAGGCCGTCGCCATCGGATGCGAGGATCCATCCCGTCGATCGCCACGTCGGACAACAGATCCGCATTCTCCGAATTCAAGCCAATTTATCGCAGAACGAGTTGGGCAAGGGCGTCGGCGTCAGCTTTCAACAGATGCAAAAATACGAAAGCGGCAAAAACCGCGTCAGTGCTTCGATGCTCTATGAAATAGGAAGTTGCCTGCATGTGCCAGTGGCGCGGTTTTTCGAAGGCCTGCCGGAGCCGGGCAGCGGAGTTCCCCACCAAGAAGCCGCGGAGATTGACGAACGTATCGCATACCTGTCGACGGCTGACGGTCGCCGACTGATTGAAGGCATTTTGCGTCTGTCGCCCCGAATCAGGAACCGGGTTCTTTCGATTGTCGGTATTCTCGCCGAGGAACAGGAACAGGCCGGCGAGCAGACGGCCGAAGCGTGACAATGTGAGCAAAGATAGATTTTCTCTGTATAGCTCTTTTGCCCGCCGCTGCCGCATCTCTCTACCCGCGGCAGGACACCCCGGCTTAGTATTCCTCGGCCAGCATGATCGCGAGGACACGGACGATTTGCATCGCGTCGGTCGGATCTTCGGAGCCATGCATCATATCGCTGACGTAGTAGTTGATTTTCCAGAACACCTCGTGTCCATCAGCCAGCATCGCCCCCAAAATCGTACTTGTCATGGGGATCGTTGTCGGGCGTGAAGCTGTTAAAGTCCTGCACGGCGTCGGCAATGCGGGACCGGGTGGGATCGGGAAGCCTGCGGATACCTTGCGTTACGAGCACCTTGCCGGTAGCCAGCTCGAGCGGAGAAGGTCGTTCCGGCTCTGGATTCGTGGCGTGCGGTTGATCGTCATAGCTTTTGCTTTCGTTGGTTGATTGCGCCGATGGTACATTCCGCACGAATGCGAATGGAGAGGCCTGTCCTGCCCAACACGGATCGGAGCGGGCCCGGCATGGATGGCAACACGAGGTTTGCTTAGGAAGGCCGCCACTCATGGCAGCCGGTCAACCCGAAAGCCTATGCCGAAGCTCCTCCCAGATCGCTATAAGCCCATCCTTGTTTGCCATTGACCGACGGCAGCGCGCGCATGTCGCCGCTTGCCGCGCGTTTAGGCCTGCGCACACTGGCATTCCCCCGCAGCGTCATTGCGGTAGCGGCTGGTGGAGGTCTGATAGTACTGGGCGCGGAGGGCCGCCATTGCCTCGATTAGCGGTCCCCACGGCGCCGGAAAGCATTCTTCCGCCATCACCCGGTGCAGCATGCGCGTATGGCCGGCCAACTCGTCGTTGAGGAACTCTACCACAGGCATAGCCGGGTAGCGCTGCGACAGCAGGATCGCCGCGTTGTCGGCCTCGCCGCCCGACCTGTCCTTCTCGCGTCCATGCAGATCGTTCTGCAGGCGCCCTATCGCGGAAATGAGCCGTAGGACCTGGCGGAACGCCGGACGCGCGCGCAACGTCGCCATGTCCAGCCCCCAGAGCAATGACATGCAACAGAACACGTTCGCGTAGGCGATCGAATCGACGCCGTTGTGCAGGTATTCGGTGTAGGACCAGCGTTCCGCCCCTTGCGCCTGCGCGCGTCCGGCGCGCAGAGCCGCGCAGTAGTACCGGGTATCGTCGAGAAGCTGAGCATAGTCACGACAATCGTAGGCGAGCGCGGCCAGCGAACCCCGCAGCGTAGCGCAGCCCTCGAATCCAGGGAGCGCGCACGGCACATCCTGTCCCAGCGCCCGCTCCACCGCGGCGAGCTGCTCTGGCGTGATCAGGCCAAGGTCGTTACAATCGTCGAGCCAGAACAGCAGCGCCAGTTCGCGATAGAACGCCACAATCAGGGTTTCGTCCTGCGGATCGCGGCCCGTGCGAACGCTAATGTCTCGCAGGCTCGGGTCGATGCACTGCAGGATGTACTTGCCGCCCCTGACCGCTTCGACGGCATGCTCGTCGGCGAACCCGGTCAGGGAACGACCCCACTCCAGCACCTGCTGCAGCGCGCCTTCGGTCTGGATCATGGCGCTGCTCCTGCTTCCTCGGCAGCGCGCCGCCCCCAACTGAGCGCCAACCATAATCCGGCGAGTTCGGCCACGCGCACGACCCGGGTCGGGCAATACAGTTCCTTGCCGATCCACAGCGGCGTCTGCGGCAATCTATGCGCCGCATGGCGGGCGAGCATCCATTCCAGCGCACGCGCCACCACCTGAGCGATGCGCGCGCGCCCTATGGGTTCTTCCCTCCCATCCATCACATGTAACGCAAACAGCGCATAGGCGGTTTCCTCGAATGTGGACGCACGACCGGCGCCCCAGCCGCCGTCGTCGCGCTGCGCCTGCAGCAGCGCCGCCAGCGCGCGCTCGTCGCGCCACTGTTGCTTGCCTTGCGCCAGCGCAGCGAGCGCATGTGCGGTGGGATACAGCCATGAAACGTGCCATTTTTCGTTGTCCCACAGTCCGTGCGGGTTGCGAGTGGCCTCGACGTAGGCGCTGGTGCCGGCGGCGCGCTTTCCCAACAGTCGCAACGCATGCAGGGCATGGATGTTGGTCGACACCGAGGCATTGCGCTCGCCGGGGAAGGTGACGAACAGCCCCCCAGTTTCGAACTGGCGCAACGCGTCGACTGCCGGGTCGCGGCCCGCAAGGCGCAGGACGCACAACACAACGGCGGTGTCGTCCGCGTCGGCGGCGAAGTGCAAGGCCGGCCCAAGACCGCGTACGCCCAGGTGGGCTTCAAGCTGCGCAACGATTTCGCGCACCGCGTCTGCGAGCGCGGGATGCGCGAACAGCCCCGCCAGATGCAGGGTGTACAACGACCAGCATGGCTCAAACACATTGATCGGCCAGACATTGGGAACGACACCTTCGATGCCGCTGCGCGTCGCCCGCGATGCCGCTTGCAGATACGCGTCCGCGCGCCCGACCTGCGGCGTACTCCCCTGTACTACGGCGTGCGCACGCCACGCGGCGGTGGCCGCCGGGCTGATGCCGATGCTGCCGTACTCATCCGGGCATGCGGTGGTTGGCGACGTCCCCCAGGCTTCCCAGGTGTGCAGCAACGGATGGCCGCTCGGCAACATTGCCATCGCCCCCAGCTTGACCAGGCACTCTTGCCGCAACGGCAACAGCGCCGAGTAGCGCGGAAACGCCACGCCGCCCGGCAAGGATGGGGCCTCGCCGCAAAGCTGCGGCAGGATCAGCTCCGCACCGATCGGCGCATCTTCCGGCACCGCATGCGCATAGGGATCGGGCTGGCGCCGGAGGAACCGGGTTGCAGCCTGGACTGCGTCGGCAGCACCGGGAAGAAGATTGGCACGCTGCAATGCCAGCAAAGCCGCCCACGTGGGCGCATGGCGGAACAGCGGGAAGTCCGCGCTTCCCCATCCGCCATCAGGCTGTTGCTGCGCGATGAGCCACGCATATGCGTCCTGCCAACCGGCGACGTTGCCGCGGAACTGCAGAGCTCGCGCCGTGTCGTAGACGGACGGACCGACGCCGCCGCCATCGCTCATCTCGCTCAGCAGGTGGCGCAATTCGGAAAGGATCTGTTCGGACAGCGCGTTCACGCGGGATGTTCCTTCTGCAGACGGTTGACAAAAACCAGAATCGGGCAGTCGCCGCGTGCGCGCCGCGGCAGTGCTAGGCAACCGCTGCGATCGGCGACGCGGACTCGGAAACCGCACAGCATGCACCGCTGCTGCCACCGATCGCAGCGGCACAGGGGCGGTTCCACGCGGGCGGGCGCGCTCATGCGCATGGCGCGTGCGTGAACAGATATGCGTTGGCCCGCTGCAGGATCTGCGCCAACCGTTCCGCACGCGGCCCCAGCGGGGCGATGGCATCCTCCGCGTCGCGCAACAGATCCGCGACGAACTGGCGCGCTGCCTTTAGCCCCATGATCGACGCGCAGGTCGGCTTCTGCGCCGCCGCGTCCTTGCCGGGCGTCTTGCCAAGGGTCGCTTTATCCGCTGTCGCGTCGACAATGTCGTCGACCACCTGCAACGCCAGGCCGAAACAGGCGCTGTAGCGATCGAGCGCACAGTACAGCTCAGCGTTCGCGGCATCCTCCGCGATGGCGCATAGTGCGCCCATGCGAACGGACGCGCGCACTAGCGCTCCGGTCTTCATGCGGTGCATCGCCAAGATCCTGCCCAGCTCAACGTGCTTTCCAACCAGCGACAGATCTATGGCCTGCCCGCCTGCGGCACCCTCGGCGGACACTGCCTGCGCCAGTTCGCGCACGAGCGCGATACGGTTGTCGCCCGGGGCATCAAGGCTCGCCAGGGTCAGGAAGGCGTGCGCCTGCAGTGCATCCCCGACCAGGATCGCAGTTGCTTCGCCGAACTTGACGTGCACGGTCGGAAGGCCGCGGCGAAGCACGTCGTCGTCCATTGCGGGCAGGTCGTCGTGGACCAGGGTACAGGCGTGCATCATCTCGATGGCGGCGCCGACGACGTCGAGCATGTGCGCCGGGGTGTCGGCCAGTTCGCCGGCAGCCAGACAGAGCAAGGCGCGGGTGCGCTTCCCGCCATGCAAGGTAGCGTAGCGCATCGCCGCCATCAGCTCGGTCTCACCGTCGTCCTCGGGGCAGAGAAGACGCGTCAGCGCCTGTTCGACCCGCTTTGCGCCGTCCTGCATCCAGATCTCCGGCAGCAGCCTGCCGGATGCGCCGGGCGCCTGCGCGCCCAATCCGCCGAGCGCGGAAATGCCAGTTTGGTCATCGTGTAGCGTGGAACCGGTCTGCATGTTGTCAATGTCCTTGTTCCTGACAGGAGAGGGCCACGGCGAGCGGCGAACCGCCTTAGCGTTGCCGGCGTCGCTGCCACGCCACGCGGAGCTTGCGACGCCAGCTCATGAGAATCCGATGCGGATTTTCATGGAGGGCTGTGCTGTCGGGTAATAGCGCCGGCCTTTTTCAGCGTCGCTCAGCAACCGCGGCCGCACCCCGGCCTTGTGCATGGTCAGTGCCAAGGCGATGCCGAACTGCACCAGTTCCAGCCATACCAGGTGGTAGCCGATGCAGACGTGTGGGCCGCTGCCGAACTGCAGCATGTCCACCGGCCGGATCGGCCCCGTGCGTTGTAGCCACCGCGCCAGGCGGAACTGATCAGGCGCCTCGTGCAGCAGCGGTGAGGTCGAGAAATGCAGCAGCGGGATGCCCAGACTGGTGCCCGCAGGAATGCGCCGCTGGCCGAGTTGTAATTCCTGCGTCGCGCGACGCGGTAAGAGCGAGGACGCCGGATGCATGCGCAGCGTCTCGCGAAACAGCGCCTCGGCGACCGGGCACTGCGACAGGTCCGCGTGCCGGGTCGCCGAGGCGCTGTTTCGCG
>NZ_JARWLA010000075.1:0-13898 GCF_047445805.1 Rhizobium sp. BR 314
AAGCTGACGAGCCAAATACCGTCGTCGACCTCCTTGATTCCCAGTTTCTGTCCTGCCAGCACTGTCGAGATATTGATCTTCTTGCGGTAGATGCAGATGCGGCCGCAATGGGTGACCAGTGCGTCACGGTCGTGGAACGGATAATCGATCTCCGGCAGGCCGTTATATCGGCGCGCCGATGGCGTGTAGAGAGCGGCCGGCGTCTTCATCGATAGGGCTTCATGCGGCCGCTCGGTATTGAATTCGCTGACGAACGCATCGAACCGAGCCTGTTGCTGCAGGATATTTCTGCCAGGTGGCCTGGTCGCCTCTTTCTTGAGCGTCAGGTGCATGCGCTCATGCCGGCCATTGTCTTGCGGATGGCCCGGCCTGATGCGCTCGAGCGCGATGCCGAGCCGCAGCCACCAGACTGACAGCTTCGACAGATTGTAGAGGCCGTTGGGGCTGGCGAACGGCAGGCCGTTGTCACTGCGGATCGCGCTTGGCAGGCCATGTTCGGCAAACAATCGGCGGAACGCCTCGAACACACCCACCTCCTTTGTCGATTCGAAGGCTTCACAGGCAAGCAGGTAGCGTGACACCTGGTCGGTGACCGTCAGCGGGTAACAGTATCGGCCGTCACCGAGCTTGAACTCGCCCTTGAAATCGGCACACCACAGATCATTCGGCGAAAGGGCCTGTGATAAGGCCGTTCCCTCTGCCCGATGGCGTTGCCGCTTACGTGCATGAGCGACCAGCCCGTGCCGGTCAAGAACGGCATGCACTGTGCTTTTCGACGGCACGCGCACATCGCCGGCCAGACGCTTCACCAGCAGTTCTCTGATCTTCCTGGCACCCCAATGCGGCTTGTCCTTCTTGAGCCGCACGATCATTGCCTCCACTGGCTCGGGCAAAACTGGTTGGCATAGCGCACCGGCCGCCGTGACCGATCCGTCAGAGCCTCCAGGCCGTCGTCCTTGTAGCGGTTGAAGATCTTGTAGCCGGTCTTGCGCGAAATGCCGAACTCCCGGCACACTTCGCTCATGCCTTCGCCCTCAAGCAGCCGGGCGACAAATCGTAGACGTTCCTCCATCATCGAAGTCTCTCTCCACGGCATCAACACCTCCCGCTTCAAAACGGAAAGTGTTACCCATGTCTCCGGTACAATACGTCACCTATCTCTCAGGTCGGGCAGATTGATCTGAAAATAAAAATCTCATCAGTATCTCGCCCGAGCCTAATCTGCGGTTTGCGCTAAACTGATCCTGGTTTGCGAGTTCATTTGGCCTTCCAAGGCCCCGTGATTTACGGGCTGTAGTCGGCTGATCCTGTGTTAACCGAGAGGTCGCATCGAACACCTCCATCAAGGAGAGCCTCTAGCGGAAGATTCCTGGTGAAAGCGCCGTCAGGCTCTCTTCTTTACGCGCAGCATCCCTCGTGTTCTCGATACCAGTTTTCGAATTCGGCAATGGTGTCGATGCCGTGGTCCATGACGGCTTCGTAGACGAGTGCGCTGGGAATTGACGCGCCGTTTTGCGGAGCTTCAGCCAGTGCGGTCTTTATCCGCAAGATCGTCTCCCGATCTCCATCGGTCAGTCTCGGTATCAGGGTTCTCACATGGGCGATATCGGGCTGCCGCTCCGGTTGGTCGACCAGCCAGATGTCGATGGTCCACATTGTGCGATCCGGGCCCTGAACGGACAGCCAGAGATAGAGCCCGTCCGGATACTTTTCCGGTTCTCTATTCCACTGGCCGCAATCGTTGCGGAAGCGCACGGCAACCACCTGTTCGGTCATCCTCATGAAGCCGGCACCGAGTGCGCTGAATGCTTCAAGTGCGTCGGCGTCGAGTTTGGCGCAGATAACGGTAATGTCGATATCCCGCCGAACCATCAGACCCATCGCGGAACTTCCAACACGAACCGGCTGTCCAAGAACGGAGAAACACTCATTGAGCTGCAACGCCCGGACGACTTGATCGGCTTGCGCCTGTAGTTGCCTTTGGGTTTCAAGCAGGTCCGACATTCCGTTTCTCCGCTGATACGTTGCAAGCTTATTCGATTCCCGTATCGGGGGTACCGAAGCTGGGTTTCGCTTTCAATAGCAGAGAGATACGACCGGCAACACGTGAGGGCTCATCGCAAAGAGCCAAATTCGAATATGCCGGAGCCCAAGGCATGTCCAGGAAGGTGCGCGGCGGCATTTTTATCGCAATGTTTGAAAATTAATAGGATGAACATGTCCGCAGTTCAAAAACGCGTGGAAGTGCGCCGGTTCAGGCAGATGTCGCAAGCAAGATTCTGCTTCCCGGAATGACGTATCGCGTTCATTTTTCAATCAAAGCGAGAACAAGTATACTAACGATCAGCAAGCTGTATGATCATGTGATTGCCCGACGAGGTGCCGAAGGGTTATAGACTGGCCTGATGGCGGTCTGGTTCGCAGTGCGGATTCGTGCCGCCGCACCGGACGTGTGCCATGGCTCAATGGGTATGTTTGGTGCCAAGATTAAGTGGCATGCGCTGCGACGTGGTAGGTCGGTCACAAGCCGGTTGCTGCCGAGATGGCGATTGGCAAAGACGATGGATGCATGATGGAATTCTTGGCTGAGCTGTCTTCGTGGGAAATCTATGCGATCGTTTGCGGGCTGCTCGGGACGGCGGGTGTCCTGCTCGGTGCTATCGCCCGCAAGAAATTCGCGATGGCTGCGAGCCTGCTACCCTTGATCGCGATCGCCATGACGACGCCCGTGACTGAACGCATCGTGATCCCGTATCTCACCCAGCGCTATCCGGTTGTTTTTGCCAACAAGGAGCTGCCTAAGAAGATCGATCAGCAAATCACGCTGAAGAAGATTGATCTGACGGATCGAATCTACAGCTACTTCTATGATCTGGACCTCGATGACGACTGGTTCGATGCGCCTCTCGTCAAATCGGCCCAGATCTCTGATCTATGCGACTTCTTGCTGCCGAAATTCGATTCCGGCGAAGCGTCCCTGGCCAACTACATCTATCAGTTCAAGGGGAAGGACTATTCTTTCTCCGTCGATAGCTCTGACTGCTCGTAGCGGCACTTGTGACCAACCTCGAATGACAATCTGACGCATCGGCCCAGCGGCTCGTGAATGCGCGTTTAGCCCGCGGCCAAGTGCCTTCGCCGAACAGCATTTAACTAACACCGGGCAATCACAATCGCCGCTCAAGGGACTGACGGAGTGCGTCCGGCGAAGGGTGTCAGATCCCTTTCGCCGGACGCTGCGGTAACGGCGCGGAGGCTACCGTCACCGCGTCTCGGCCGCAGTGCGGACGCCGGAAACAGGTTGAGCGTTCCGGGGCGCAGTCCATCCCGGTTCATTCCTTGCCGGCTTATACGGAAGCGGCTGTCGGATAGTTTCATCGGTTCTCATATAGTCTTGAGCGACTCTCATTTTGTGGCTTCCTGCGATCGAAAGCGGCAGCGGAGTACCCGGCTCATTGCGGAACCTAATGGAATCGTCGTGGTTTCTCTTGCGAACAGAAGGAGAAACAAATTGATGCCTGGTCAAACTCGCGATCCAGATTCCCGAAAAGAAAGCAAGCAGCCGTTTGCCAAGATACAACATAGCAAGGCCGATGGCCCGAAAAAGTCGAAAGCCGCCGACGAGGAAAGTGCAATTGTTGCCGATCCGCGCAATAGACTCGCAGATGGCAAAGTCGATCCATCAACGAAAAAACGGAAGCCGAGCCGCAAGTGATCCTGTGTGGAGAGAACACATTTGGCGGCGTCTGACTGCGTTTGTCTTGTCTGTGAATAGCATGGGAGAAGCTTCGCATGTCTTGGCAACAGAGCCGGCCGGATGCGGTCTATTCTCCGACGGTCGCATGGGATTTGTGATAGCGACGCGGCAGGCCAATGGTATGGACGGTTCGGGCCGCGTTCGGTTGACCGATGGCACCGAACCCGATTTCGTCTTCGGCCGCGCAGCCGCCGAGTTTTAGTCCCGATCTCGGTCGAAAACAAAACCGCGATGCTCTGCGGTCGTTAAGGCAAGTTGCATCGTGGGACACCCGTTGCCGCCGGAGCGCATGAATGCCGTGCCGCAAATTTAGCGCCAATGGACGGCTGAGGCTTAACCGAATTATCGATGCATAGTGCGACCAGATGCATCGTCTGCCAAGTGGGAATCTGGATGTGCATTTGCCTTATCGAAAAGATTTCAATGGCAAGCGCCGAGTTCTTTATGTGAAAGATGATATGAAATTCAGGTTGGCCAGCTTTGCCGCCATGGCGTGGCAAAGCTGGCCCTTAATTGAGGCGAATCCTAAGAGATTACGCCTTGCCGCCGTTCTTCTTGCACTCGCTGCGGAACTTGGCGCGAGCCTTCCCATGCAGCCCCTTGGCATCAGCCTGTGCCGAGCAAGCCTTTGAGACGTCGGTCTGGGCCGGTTTCATTGCCTTTGGCGCCATCGTGGTTGCTGCCTTAGGCGCTGTGGTCATTGCCTTGGGGGTGGTGGTGGCCGCAGGAGCCGTGGTCGTTGCGCTGGGTGTCGTCGCCGTTTGCGCCATGGCGCTGACGCTGAAAAGGGCGGCAAAGGCTGCAGTCGTGAACATAGTAACGAATCGCATAGGGGGACTTCCTCCGCTAACTATTTGGGTGAATGCACATTGTTGGACGAACAACGTCAGCTTGAACCAATATTTTAGCAAAAGCAATTCGTTCGTTGTGCTGCTCAGCAGCTGCGGCAAGCGCCCGCAAATGCCGGGTTTGCACGGGGGCGGACCTCTCCCAATTCCGTCAACTTTAAGGCAGTGTGGCGGGGCTTACTCGAAAAGGTGATTGGCCTTCCGCGACTCGCAACGCTAGGAAGAGGGCGAAATGACAGAGCCGGAGTTTATCGTGTCGCTTGCCGATATTTCGATCATCAGCGCCCTGATTGCGGGAGCGCTTTCGTTTCTCTCGCCGTGCGTGTTACCGCTCGTGCCGCCGTATCTGTGTTACATGGCAGGGATCTCGGTCGAGCAGTTTCGCGGCGGTGGAGCAACTGTCGCTGGGCCTAGTGTTCGCGGCAATGTTTTGATGTCGGCGCTGTTCTTTACGCTCGGCTTTGCCACCGTATTCGTCGCACTTGGGGCCGGCGCATCTTCCATCGGCATTCTGTTGCGCCAGCATCTCGATATTCTTTCGAAGATCGGTGGCCTCATCATCGTCGTTATGGGATTGAATTTCCTCGGTGTTTTTCGCATTGGCCTGTTTGCGCGCGAGGCGCGGTTCCAGAGTAATGGAAAGCCGGCGACCCTGACGGGTGCCTATATCATGGGTCTTGCCTTCGCTTTTGGCTGGACGCCGTGCATCGGCCCCGTGCTCGGCGCGATCCTCGGTATTGCAGCGTCACGCGAAACGGTCGGCGCCGGTGCTGGCCTGCTCGCCGTCTATTCGCTCGGGCTTGCTGTTCCGTTCTGGATCGCGGCCGGCTTTTCCGGCGCTTTCATGCGTTTTCTGTCCCGCTTCCGCCGTCATCTTGGCACGGTCGAGAAGATTATGGGAGGTCTGCTCATTTTGACCGGTCTTGCCTTCATCTTCGGTTATGTCAGCGATATGGCCATCTGGTTCCAGCAGACCTTTCCGATCTTGATGAGAATCGGCTGAAACATATCTCCGCCCGACGACCATCGGCAATTCCCGGTGGTTGTCTGGTTTGACGGGATGAGTTCGGACACTTTATCGGTGCAGCTTTTTCCGCAGCTTCGCGGTGAAGCTGCCCAAGCTACCACCGGGCTCGATGCCCTCGCGCATGACCATGTTGCGAAGGGGAGCGATGGCGGAAAGCACATGCAGCCCGGCAGCCCGCAGTACCTGTACCGGCAGGAAATCGGAAAGAAGCGAACGGTTGAGGAGATCGACGCTCGTCGTGCGGCTTATGACGTCGGCGCGGCGCCTGCGGTCGAAAATGTCGCCGGCCGAGGCCTGGATCGGTTGATCGGGACGACTGCAAAGGATGTCCGACAGCGCCAGTATATCACGCAAGCTCAGATTGAGCCCCTGCGCCCCGATCGGCGGAAAGACGTGAGCCGCTTCGCCGATCAGCACGGCGCGACCCTTGCCGAAGCGATACGCGGTCATTCCGGAGAGCGGCCACACCTGGACGTTGTCCTCGATCGTCACCCGGCCGAGCATCGATTGCATGCGCTCCTCGACCAATCGGCTGAGCTCCTCGAGCGATTTTTCGGCATTGGCAGCGGCTTCCGCCGGCTTTTGCACCCAGACGAGGCTGGAGCGATTGCCCGGCAGCGGCACTTGCGTGAACGGGCCGCTTTCCGTGTGGAACTCGGTCGAGATATTCTGGTGCGGCAGGGTATGCGCGAAGTTCAAAACCATGGCCGACTGCGGATAGGACCAGCCCTTGACCTTGATATCAAGGGTTTCCCGAACCAGTGAATTGCGCCCGTCGCTGCCGACGAAGAAGGCGGCCTCGATCGACTGACCGTTGTCGAGACCAATCGTCACGCCGTCATCGCGAAAGGTGATCTCCGAGGCGGTGGCTTCGATGCGGGTGATGTTGCCTTCCGTTTCGATCGCCGTGGCGAGGGTGTCGAGCAGCACGGCATTCGGAATGTTGTAACCGAAGGCTTCCAGGCCGATCTCAGAGGATCGGAACGAGACGGTCGGAGCCCGCAGCAGCCGGGACGTGCCGTCGATGATCCGCATCGTGGTGAGCGCTGCCGTCGAAGGCGCGATCTTGTCCCACAGCGTCAGGCGTTCGAGAAAGCGGATCGATTGATCCATCAGCGCCGTCGTCCGCTTGTCGGCCTTGTTGTGCGGCGCAGCCACCAGCGCGACGGATCGTCCGCCGCGCGCAAGCGCGAGCGCTGTGATCATGCCGGCCAGGCCACCGCCGATGACGGCTACTTCAATCTGCTTCATTTTCGATGCCTCAATTGCCTACAAATCTGAAAATAGACACTTAGCCTGTTGAAATCCATGGGATGAAACATCGCAACGGATGAAAATGACAGCAAGTCGCGCTAGCGTATTGGGATGAACGCATTTGCGCTGGCGGTATAGACCAAAGGATGCATATTAGCAGGAAAAACCGCTTGCCGGGGCAGGCGCATAAACCGACGAGTCGTGGGGCGGATGAAAATCTTCAATTACAAGCGGGTGCCTTATGCGGAGATGCGTGCGTTCTCCGTTCATATCTTGACGGCATCCGGGTCGTTTCTCGCCTTTCTCGGTGTGGTCGCAGCCTCGGAGCATCGCTTCGTCGATATGTTCTGGTGGCTTGGCCTGGCGTTGCTGGTCGACGGTATCGACGGGCCAATCGCCCGCAAGGTCCGGGTCAAGGAAGTGCTTCCGAATTGGTCCGGCGACACGCTCGACAACATCATCGACTATGTGACTTATGTGCTGCTGCCGGCCTTCGCGCTTTATGAAAGCGGCATGATCGGCGAACCCTTGTCGTTTGTCGCCGCCGGCATGATCGTGGTTTCCAGCGCCATCTATTATGCCGATATGGGCATGAAGACCGACGAGTATTTCTTCTCCGGTTTCCCGGTGGTCTGGAATATGGTGATATTCACGCTGTTCGTCATCGATGCCAGTGCGACGACGGCCATGGTTCTGGTTGGCGTTTCCGTTGTCCTGACCTTTCTGCCGATCAACTTTCTGCATCCGGTGCGCGTCAAGCGCCTGCGGCCGCTCAATCTCGGCATATTCCTGTTCTGGTCGGCGCTCGGCATCTATTCTCTGCTGATGAATTTCGTCATGCCGCAATGGGCTGTTGTCCTCTTCATCCTCAGCGGTATCTATCTCTATTGCATCGGCGCCGTGCTGCAGTTTTTCCCGTCCCTCGGGCGCCAGTAGGATTGCTCGCCATGAAGAAGACCAAGGTCATTCGCATCCACGAAAACGGCGGACCTGAAGTCATGAAGCTGGAGGAGGTGGATCTGCCGTCTCCCGGCGCTGGCGAGGTGCAGATCCGTCATGCCGCGATCGGCCTGAATTTCATCGACGTCTATTTTCGTTCAGGCCTCTATAAGGCGCCGCAGTTTCCGTTGTCGCTCGGCAAGGAAGCCGCGGGAACGATCACGGAAGTAGGGCCGGGCATTTCCGATTTCGCCGTCGGCGATCGCGTCGCTTATGCCGGCAGCGATGGCGCCTATAGCATCGAGCGCAACATCGAGACGCGTCATCTGGTCAAGGTGCCTGACGATATTCCGCTCGAAACCGCTGCGTCGATGATGCTGAAGGGTATGACGGCGGAATATCTGCTGAACCGCACCTTTAAGGTCGGTCCAGGAACGACATTGCTGTTTCACGCAGCCGCTGGCGGCGTCGGTCTCATCGCCGGCCAATGGGCCAAGGCACTGGGTGCAGGTACCGTCATCGGCACAGCCGGCTCCGCGGAAAAGGTCGAGCTGGCTTTGAAGCATGGCTACGACCATGTCATTGACTACAGCAAGGAAAGCTTCGCCGATCGCGTCCGCGAGATTACCGGCGGCAAGGGCGTCGACGTCGTTTACGACTCGGTCGGCAAGGACACGTTTCCGCACTCGCTCGATTGCCTGAAATCGCGCGGCATGTGGGTCACCTTCGGCCAGTCGTCCGGCCCGATTGAGAATTTCAACCTGGCGATCCTCAATCAGAAAGGTTCGCTTTTCGCGACGCGTCCAAGCCTTTTCGCTTATGTCGGCACACCAGAAGAGTTGAGAGCCAGCGCCGGGGCGTTATTTGCTGTTGTGCAAAGCAATAAAGTGCGTATCAATATTCATCAGACTTATCCGTTGAGCGATGCAGGGCGCGCGCACGCGGATCTGGAAGCCAGAAAAACGAGTGGAACTACACTACTGATCCCATAGATCCGTAAAGGGCAGGACGGTGGGAAGGAAATGAGGGGAACGTGTCGTCATCCGATGCACCGGCAAGCGGTGCGCTATTGTCGGTTCGCAAACTGACGAAGCTATTCGGCAGTTTTGCTGCCTGCAGCGAAATCGATCTTGAAATCCAGCCGGGCGAAATCCACGCTCTGCTCGGCGAAAACGGTGCCGGTAAATCCACGCTCGTGAAGATGCTCTTCGGCGTGCTGGAGCCAACGCATGGCGAGATCGTGTGGCAGGGGAAACCCGCCGGCATCGACTCCCCGGGCACGGCGCGCAAGCTCGGTATCGGCATGGTTTTCCAGCACTTCTCGTTGTTCGAGGCGCTGACCGTCGCGGAAAATATCGCGCTGTCGCTCGACGGCAAGATCCCGATTGCAAAAATATCCGAGGAAGCCGCCAAGCTTTCGCATGCCTACGGCTTGCCTCTCGATCCGAATGCGCATGTGGCCGACCTTTCGGTCGGAGAACGCCAACGCATCGAGATCGTCCGCGCGCTGCTGCAGAATCCGAAGCTGATCATCCTCGATGAACCGACGTCCGTGCTGACGCCGCAGGAGGCCGACCGGATGTTCGAGACGCTGTTCCAACTGCGGGACGAGGGGCGCTCGGTGCTCTACATCAGCCATCGTCTTGAAGAGGTGCAGCGTATCTGTTCGCGCGCCACCGTGCTTCGTCACGGCAAGGTGACAGGCGCCTGCGACCCGCGCCAGGAAACCACGGGCTCCCTGGCTCGGATGATGGTGGGCAGCGACGTCGCCAGCGTGAAACATGAAGGTCTTGGCAAGACCGGCGATATCCAGCTGGAAGTCGCGGGGCTTTCGGCTCCTGCGCGCACTCCGTTTGCCATGTCGCTGAAGGACGTTTCGCTGCGCGTTCGCGCCGGCGAGGTTCTCGCGATCGCCGGAGTTGCCGGCAACGGCCAGGGCGAGTTGTTCGATGTCATTTCCGGCGAACACACAGTCCCATCCGACAATCTGATCCGCGTGCGCGGCAAGCCGGTCGGCACCAAGGGCATCAATGCACGACGGTTGCTCGGCGCCGGCTTCGTGCCTGAAGAGCGTCATGGCCATGCCGCCGTTACCGCCCTGAAGCTGTCGGACAATCTCGTGCTCGCCCGCAATCAATCGGATCGCAAGACCTTTCTAAGAGGCGGTTTTCTCAACATCATCCGTCACGGCACCGTCAAGCAGGCGGCCAAACGGATCTGTCAGGTGATGGATGTGCGCAAGAGCGGCGAAGATCCGGCCGCCGGCGCACTTTCCGGCGGCAACCTGCAGAAATTTATCGTCGGTCGCGAGTTGGATCGGCAACCCAGCGTGCTCGTCGTCAACCAGCCGACCTGGGGCGTGGACGCGGGTGCTGCCAGCCGCATCCGGCAGGCTCTGGTCGATCTTGCTCGCGACGGTTCCGCCGTGCTTGTCATCAGCCAGGATCTCGACGAGATTTTCGAAGTCGCGACCGATATCGCCGTCATCTCGGAGGGACGTCTGTCGCCTGCCTATCCGGCCGGCGAATTGACCCGCGAAAAGATCGGCTTGCTGATGGGCGGCCTGCATGAATCCAAGATGCATTCGGAGCCTGCGCATGCGCATTGAACTTGAAAAGCGCCCGCAGGTTTCGAAATTGTTCGGCCTCCTGTCGCCGCTGCTTGCTCTGGTGCTGGCATTGATCGCCGGCACGATCATGTTTGCTGTGATGGGCAAGGACCCCGTGGAGGCGCTGAACGCCTTCTTCGTCGAGCCGCTGCTTGAAGTCTGGTCGTTACACGAGCTGGCAATCAAGGCCGGTCCGTTAATCCTGATCGCTGTCGGTCTCTGTGTCTGCTACCGCTCCAACAACTGGAATATCGGTGCTGAAGGCCAGTTTACGATGGGCGCTGTCGCGGGATCCATCATCCCGATCATCTTCACCGATTGGCATTCGCCGATGGTACTGCCGCTGATGCTGGTTGCCGGCGCCATCGGCGGTGCGCTCTATGCCGCCATTCCGGCATTGCTGAAGGCGCACTTCAATACCAATGAAATCCTGACGAGCCTGATGCTGGTCTATATCGCCCAGCTCTTTCTGGATTGGCTGTCGCGCGGGCCGTGGCGCGATCCGCAAGGTCACAATTTCCCGCAGAGCATCGATTTTCCGCCCGAGGCGGTGCTGCCGGCGATATTGGAAGATTCCGGTCGCGCTCATTGGGGTATCGTCTTTGCCGTCGTCGCGGCCATACTGACCTGGTTCCTGATGAAATACACGCTGAAAGGCTTCCAGATAACCGTTCTTGGCCAATCGGCACGGGCAGGGCGGTTCGCCGGCTTTTCCTCGCGGAAAATGGTCTGGTTTGCCTTCCTCTTCTCCGGTGCGCTGGCGGGTCTTGCCGGCATATCGGAGGTTTCGGGTTCGATCGGCCATCTGCAGCCGGCAATTTCGCCGGGCTACGGCTTCACTGCCATCATTGTCGCCTTCTTGGCGCGTCTCAATCCGCTTGGCGCCATTCTCTCCGGTCTGGTGCTGGCATTGACCTATCTCGGTGGCGAGGCGGCCCAGTTGTCGCCCGGTATTTCCGCCAAGGCTGCAAGCGTGTTTCAGGGCCTCCTGTTGTTTTTTGTGCTCTCCTGCGACACGTTGATTTACTATAAGATCCGTCTGGTGTGGTCGCGGGTTCGGGGAGGTGCTGCATGAGCGTCTTTGAAGCAATCCTCCTGACCATCATCACCGCATCGACGCCGCTCGTGATTGCTGGTCTCGGCGAACTCGTAGTGGAGCGTTCCGGCGTGCTCAATCTCGGCGTCGAGGGCATGATGATCATCGGTGCGGTCGCCGCTTTTGTCGGAGCGCAGATGAGTGGCTCCCCCTATGTCGGCCTTCTTGTCGGTATCGCGGCGGGCGCTCTGTTTTCACTACTGTTCGGCTTCCTGACCCTGACGTTGGTAACGAACCAGGTGGCGACCGGCCTGGCGCTCACCATCCTCGGCCTTGGCCTTTCCGGCATGATCGGCGAGGGATATGTGAGCGTACCCGGTGTGCAGTTGCGGGAGATCGCCTTCCCGTTCTTGTCGCAGATCCCGTTCTTCGGGCCGGTGCTTTTCAAGCAGGACCTGACGTTCTATCTCTCGATCGCGCTGCTCATCGGCGTCAACTGGTTCCTGTTCCGCAGCCGTGCTGGCCTGAAGCTTCGCGCCGTTGGCGATAGCCATGGCTCGGCGCACGCGCTCGGCATCGATGTCATTCGCACGCGCTATTTGGCCGTCATGTTCGGCGGCGCCTGCGCAGGGCTTGCCGGCGCACAGTTGTCGCTGGTCTATACGCCACAATGGGTCGAGAACATGTCTGCCGGTCGCGGCTGGGTGACGCTTGCCCTCGTCGTCTTCGCATCCTGGCGGCCGGCGCGCGTCATGGCCGGCGGCTATCTATTCGGCGCCGTGACGATCTTGCAATTTCATGCGCAGGGCTTCGGTGTGGGCATTCCCTCGCAATTCCTGTCGATGCTGCCCTATGCAGCGACTATTGTGGTTCTCGTCATCATCTCTCAAAATCGCCGCGCGACCTTGATCAACACGCCAGCCTCGCTCGGCAAAGCCTTCGTTCCGGAACGCTAGCGACAATAGCCGGATGGATTTCACCAAACCATGTCAAACCAACAGGGGTAACCATGAAGAAACTAGCACTCGCACTCGCCACGACCGCCGCTGCCATCGTTGGTTTCGCCGCCGCGGCCGAAGCAGCGCCGACCAAGGTCTGCTTCGTTTACGTCGGCTCGCACACGGACGGCGGTTACTCGCAGGCACATGATCTCGGCCGCCAGCAGGTCCAGAAGGAATTCGGTGACAAGATCGAGACGCCTTATCTCGAAAACGTACCGGAAGGTCCGGATGCCGAACGCGCCATCGAACGCCTCGCCCGCTCTGGCTGCTCGCTGATCTTCTCCACTTCGTTCGGCTTCATGGACGCGACCGTCAAAGTTGCCGCCAAGTTCCCGAAGGTGAAGTTCGAACATGCGACCGGCTTCAAGAGCGGTCCGAACCTCGCGACTTACAACTCGCGCTTCTATGAAGGCCGCTACATTCTGGGGCAGATTGCAGCCAAGACGTCGAAGAACCACGGCGCTGCCTACATCGCGTCCTTCCCGATTCCGGAAGTCGTGATGGGCATCAACTCCTTCGAGCAGGGCGCCCGTTCCGTCGATCCGAGCTTCAAGCTCAAGGTTGTCTGGGTCAACACCTGGTTCGATCCCGGCAAGGAAGCCGACGCAGCCAAGGCCATGGTTGACCAGGGTGTCGACATCCTGACGCAGCATACCGACACCACCGCTCCGATGCAGGTTGCTCAAGAGCGTGGAATCCACGCTTTCGGTCAGGCGTCTGACATGATCGCCGCCGGCCCGAAGGCTCAGCTGACCGCTATCGTCGACACCTGGGGCAATTACTACTCCAAGCGCGTTCACGCGCTGCTCGACGGTAAGTGGAAGTCCGAGCAGAGCTGGGATGGCTTGAAGGACGGCATCCTGAAAATGGCGGACTATACCAACATGCCTGACGACGTGAAGAAGATGGCTCAGGAAACCGAAGCCAAGATCAAGTCCGGCGAGATCGCACCCTTTACCGGCCCGATCAATAAGCAGGATGGCACGCCTTGGCTGAAGGCTGGCGAAAAGGCCGATGACGGCACGCTGCTCGGCATGAACTTCTACATCGAAGGCGTTGACGACAAGCTGCCTGCATCGAAGTAAGCAGTTTGACCTGATAGGTTGAAGAAAGGGGCGCTCTTGCAGCCTGTGTGAGAAGTCCGGCAAATCAATTAAAGTGGCCGCATTGGAAACGATGCGGCCATTTTCATGGGATTTGTTTCCGGGACTGATCGGGGTCAGAGGTCGCTATTGCCAGCGCGGATCGAGGATTACGTTGCCGCAGATGCCGCGGTGCGCGTGATCGATGCCTTTGTCGATGGGCTTGATGTTGCGCAGCTCGGCTTCAGGCGAGCGGTTGAGGCCTCGACAGGTCGTCCGCCCTACGATCGGCGTGATCTGCTGAAGCTCTACATCTACGGCTATTTTAACGAGGTGCGCTCATCCC
>NZ_JARWLA010000076.1:0-13207 GCF_047445805.1 Rhizobium sp. BR 314
GTGCCGTTACCGCTGCCAGAGGCTCGACACTCTTGCGCTCCACCGGCAGCATGAGGCCAAGGCAGTAATCCTTCAGCGGCTCTGCCCGATCGGCATGGCCGATCACATCGACAAGCCTCTCGACATAATCCGCAAAGTCTGATTCACTTCTTCCGCTCAGGCCATTCATCTCAGCTTGCTCCTGCTGACCACGAATCGCCACGCTAGCACATCATCGCAAACCGCGAATCTCCCGTTTTTTGTGACTCAGTAAGACTAGAGAGCCAGCGATTCTTCGATGGCCCTGGCAATAAATTCGCCTCCCACGCGACTTGGCTGCCGTAGGACATGTGTCGACGGCAGCCTCTTTTTTTGAGGTGATCCGGATCTTAACATCGTCGAACCCGGCGTCGATGTTGGAGGGCGGCAACCAGCGTTAGAGGCCGCCCATGCAGAGGTACTTCATTTCGAGATAGTCCTCGAGACCGTGCCGAGAGCCTTCGCGTCCAATGCCGGACTGCTTGATGCCTCCGAAGGGTGCCACCTCCGATGACATGCGGCCAGTGTTGATGCCAACCATGCGCCTCGGCCACGCGCCAGACGCGTTTGAGGTTCGAGGCGTAGAAATAGGCGGCGAGGCCGTAGATCGTATCGTTGGCTTCCCGAATCACCTGCTCCGGGTCATCATAACGGATGATCGGCGCCAGCGGACCGAACGTCTCTTCCTGCGCGATCCGCATCGAACCGACGACGTTGGTGATGACGGTCGCCTCAAAAAATGTTCCCTTCGCGCCGATCCGACGACCGCCGCAGCGAACCATCGCCCCTTTTTTGACAGCGTCATCGACATGCGCTTCGATCTTTTTCAGAGCATCATTGTCGATTAGAGGCCCGTTGCCGTCCGAAAAGCGGATGAAACTGATGTGTAACCAGCACTAGCTGCTGATCTGTGCTGGTCGAGGCTGCATTCTCAGATAAGGTACAAGTGGTTGGAGGCTGGCAAGTTCGTTTGGCCACCCGGTCCGCGATGGCGCCATGCAGATGACGCGCGAAGAGTTCTCGCTTTTGCTAGCCGGTATTGACTGGACGCGCGTCAAACGAAACGCTGTGAGGAGGCCCTCAAAAGCAGGCTGATCCTGTCGGTTTTACGTGAAGATTCAGGCTCCTATGGTAGGGCCAGTCATGCCGCTTCGACATGATCCCTTACCCCAGGACACCGTGCAACTGACCCGGATCATTCTCTCGCTCAACGAAGAGAATGCCGACCTTAAGGCGCGCGTGGCCTTCCTTGAGCGCCTGCTCTTCGGGACGAAATCGGAGAAGATGACGATCATCGATCCGACGCAGGCAATGCTCGACCTTGGCCATGTGAGCGACATTCCCGTTGCTGCCAATGACGATGTCGCGCCGGTCGGTGAAGACAAAACGCCGGCACGGCGATCGCCAGCGCGCAATATCGGCCGCTTGCCCAAGTACCTTCCGCGTTATGACGAGATCATCGAGCCGGAGAGCAAGACTTGCCCCTGCTGTTCGTTCGAACTTCATTGCATCGGCACGGACGTCAGCGAGGCTCTCGACATCGTGCCTGCGGTTGTCCGGGTCAGACGGACGATCCGACCGCGCTATGCCTGCCGGGCCTGCGAAAGCGTTGTTGTGCAGGCGTCGGCACCAGCGCGCGTGATGGACGGTGGCATGGTGACCACGGGCGTTTGCCGCGCATGTCGCTGTTTCGAAGTTTGCCTGGCATCTCCCGCTCAACAGACAGGCGCAGATGCTGGCCTCCTGCGGCGTCATGATCGATCGCGGCACGCTCGGCGCCTGGGTCACGTGGGTCGCCTGGTGGCTGGAGCTTCTCTACGATGCGCTCACCGCCTTCATCCGCTCGCAGCCGGGGGTATTCTGTGACGAGAGTATGCTGCAGAGGCACGGAAGGAGTTCAGTATGAACTGACACTGTGTCGTAAAGCTGCGTGAATGATGGAGGCTGGCCCTCCGGGATCGGTTTTCGGGAGCGGGTCTCACCAGTCCGAGCTGCTGCGGTAAAGAGCCGTGGTGGTGAGCGTCGGATGAAAAGTTCGGACGAGATCGAGCAGGTGCGTGTCCGAAAGACGAACGAAAGTGAACCATCCGAAGACGCGTCGTTAAGAAATTCAAGCGTCGTCGAAACCAGGACCGTTTCGTCATCCTGGGATAAGCCCGCGCAACGAGACAAGGAGCCTCCTGCCGGAGCGCCACAGTTCACGCAGTTGCAGGGCCGATACCTGGTCTTCATTTATGCCTATACCAGGATCTTCAAACGCTCCCCGGCAGAAGCGGACATGCGTCGCCACTTTGAGGTGACCGCACCGTCTGTACACCAGATGGTGATAACCCTGGAAAAAGCCGGCCTCATTCAATGCCAGCCTGGAGAAGCGCGAAGCATTCAATTGCTCGTAGAACCTGAGGCGCTGCCAATCCTACGCTAGCTCACCAGTCAGAATCTCTTAGGAGCGGTACTAGTTGCCGTGGTGGCATAGCGATTGAATGGATAAAAAAAGTTTCAAAGGGCTTCGCAAACTTACAGTTTTGGCACGGACAGTGAGAGGACGGAAAATGGCACAAGATAAGCTAGTTGGCTTAAACCGGCGCAATCTTCTATCGCTAATCGGTATGACTGCAGGCAGTATGACGATGTACCACGCCATGACTACGCTCGGGCTGGCTGGTGAGTCTAGATACAACGGACCAATAAAGCTGGAAGGCGCTCCGAAGGACACTTCCGTCTTGATTCTTGGAGCAGGATTGGCGGGTATGACGGCAGCACTCGAACTGCGTCAGGCCGGTTACAACGTGAAAATACTGGAATACAACAATCGAGTAGGTGGCCGAAATTGGACGATACGCGGCGGCGATAGCGTGAAGGAACTGGGCGGCGAGATCCGGAATTGTGAATTTGATGAGGGGCTTTACATCAATCCTGGTCCGTGGCGAATTCCGTATCATCACCATGGCTTGCTCGCATACTGCAAGCGGCTGGGCGTGGTGCTAGAGCCCTTCCAACAACTCAACCACAACGCGTTCCTGCACTCCACAAGGGGGGGCGGCGGCAAGCCGCAGCGAGTGCGTTACGTTATGACCGATATTCGGGGACACATATCAGAGCTGCTGTGTAAGGTGACGCGCAAGGGCGCACTCGAAGGGAGTGTCACTAAGGAAGATCAGGAGATGCTACTTGAGGCCCTTCGCTCCTGGGGCGCGTTGGATGAGAATTATGCCTACCAGAATAGCACACACGTGAGAGAGTTTCGCGGTTCGGTCGAAGCCTATCGCGCGGGGAGAAATAGCGTCGTGCCAACGTCCGGAAAGCCGCTGAGCCTTTCCGAAATACTAGGTTCGGGCCTTTGGAGCGATCTAGCCGCTTTTGCGCGCTATGAATTCCAAACAACCATGTTCCAGCCACGTGGCGGCATCGACCTGATTGGCAAGGCTTTCAGCAAGGAAGTGGACGACCTCGTCACCTATAACGCCAAGGTGACAAAGATCGAGCAGGACGAGAAGCGCGTCACGGCCTATTACGAAGACAGCGAGAATCCCGGTACAATACAGCGGGCGAGCGGCGACTGGTGCGTATGTACGATTCCCCTGACGATCCTCAGTCAAATCGACATCAATGTCAGCGCCGAAATGCTCGCAGCGATCAAAGCTGTACCCTATGCATCATCCGTGAAGGTAGGCCTACAGTTCAAGCGTCGTTTTTGGGAGGAAGATGACCTGATTTTCGGGGGCGTGAGCTACACCAATCTGCCGATCCGGCAGATTTCTTATCCAAGCAGTGACTTCAATACGAAGGGAAAGGGCGTTCTGCTGGGCTGTTACACTTGGAATGGGCCGAATTCCTATGAGTTCACGTCAATGGCTCCCGAGGAACGCGTGAAGCGGGTTGTCGAATACGGTGCGCGGATCCATCCTCAATACAAAGAGGAGTTCGAAAATGGCGTTTCCTGGGCCTGGCATCGCTCCCCGTTTACACTTGGCTGCGCCGGGGACTGGACGGAAGACACCCGCAGGGAACACTTCAATAATCTTTGCAAGATCGACGGTCGCGTAGTAATCGCCGGCGAGCATGCATCCCAAGTCCCGGCCTGGATGGAGGGGGCGATTCTCTCCTCACTAGACGCAATCACAAGGCTTCATAAGCGCATCATGGCTGGCTGATAATACGTTGCGACCAATTGAAGGTTTTTTCCGATGGCGAAAAACTCCAAAGGGCCTCTAGGCTCCGTTGTTGTTTCAATCTTGACGATGGCGCTCGCTGTCCCCGTCGGAGCCCAAGTAATGTTGAGCGACGGTGAGAACTTCAGTGAACAAAGCGGGGAAGCGCTGTATGCGAACGTCTGTGCCGCTTGTCATATGAACCATGGGGAAGGTGCGATGGGGGCAGGCAAATATCCGGCCCTTACTCAAAATCAGAATCTAGTGGTCGGGGATTACCCAGTTTACTTGGTGCTCCACGGGCATACAGGCATGCCACCTATCGGTCATATGATGAGCGATGACCAAGTTGCTGCCGTCGTTAACTACGTGCGCACAAATTTCGGCAACAATTACGAAAATGAAGTGACACGCGAGGACGTGGCGGACATCCGATAAGGCGAACACGACGGTCCGTTTCGAAAGAAGAGAATGACCGCAGCAAGCCAAATTCTCTACGGCGTCGACTCATAAACTCTGGCACCATATTCTTGTTGCGACGAGCTTTACGGCGGCGAGGTAGTTTTCCGGGTGCTTGTCATATCGGGTTGCGATGCCTCGGAACTGCTTGATCCTGTTGAAGAACCGTTCCACGAGATTACGTTGCCGATAGACCCAGCGCGAAAATACAAAGAGCCCTTGCGATTACTCTTCGGCGGGATGTTGGCCCAGGCCTTTCTCTCGGCGGCCTTAGCCCGTATGGCATTCGTGTCATAACCCTTGTCGGCCAGCAGGATGTCCCCCTCGCCAAGCTCATCCGTCAGCGCGTCGGCTTCGGCACAATCGGCGATCTGTCCACCAGTCAGACGCAGATTGACCGGGCGACCTTCGGCATCGACGAGCGCATGGATTTTGCTCGTAAGGCCGCCGCGGGAACGTCCCATGCCACCATCGTCTCCATCCCTTTTTTCCCGTGTCCGCGTGCTGGTGAACGCGGACACAGGTCGAGTCGATCATGACGATGTCGCCATCGTAGGCCTTGGACACCGCTTCAAGAAGCCGATCCCATACCCCGGCTTTGCGCCAGCGGACGAAGCGGTTGTAACAGGTCGTCGGCGGGCCATAGCGTTCCGGAACTTCCGCCCAAGGCGAGCCCGTTCGAAACCGCCAGAGGATGCCATTCAGTACCCGCCGATCATCAACGCGGGCAACGCCGCGTGGCTTGTTGGGTAACAACGGCGATATAATCGACCATTCGTGGTCAGTCAGTTCGTAGCGACGACCGTCATCAAATGCTTCCCTATTTCGAAGCCTTGAATCACGGCGGTCGATAAATGCCAAGAAATTTTATGAGTTTACGCTGTAATCTTCCAGGAGCGATCAATCCTGGCGGATCCAGGGGGGACGAACGTGTGCTGCAGGCACACATGAAGGGAGTTCAACATGAACAACTAACGTGTGGACAAGCTGCGTGAAAGATGAGGGTGGGCCCCTCGGGATCGGCTTTCAGGAGCAGGTTCCAAACCAGTCCGAGCTGCTTGCTGCGGTAAAGAGCCGTGGTGGTGAGCGTCGGATCAAAAGCTCATGGCATGACCATGAGCAGGTGCGTGTCCGAAAGACGAACAAACGTGAACCCTCGAAGACTCGTCGTAAACTGGTCAGATACCGTCAAAATCAGGGGCGGTTCGTTCCTCTGAGACAAGTCCGTCAGGAGCCTGATTATCGGGCGGACGGCGGTCGGCGGTGAGAGGGCGTGAGTCGGTCACAGGCTTTTGCGCGGAACTGCAGGAACCAGCTTTCTGATGCCAAGGGAGAAGCACAAGCGGCACATCACCGTGAGGCGAGAGTACAGATACAGGAAGTTGGGGCGAACCGACCCGTAGTAGTGATGAAGGCGCTTTAATGGAGCTGGAGCAAAGGGCTCGGATCAGGTGGTCGTATTTTCGAAACAACTGGAGACAGGATGACGTCGGCGGATACGACAGACAAGCCGTTTAGGATCGATAAGCGGCTGGTGTACGAAGCTTATAAAGCGGTCAAATCCAATGGTGGTGCGGCCGGAGTGGATGGGCAGACGATCGAGCAGTTCGAAGCCGACTTGAAGGGTAATCTCTACAAGATCTGGAACGGGATGAGTTCGGGAAGCTACTTTCCGCCACCGGTCCGTGCCGTCCCCATTCCCAAAAAGACTGGGGGCCAGCGGATTTTGGGTGTGCCCACCGTGAGCGATAGGATCGCGCAAATGGTGGTCAAACGGCTCATTGAACCGGAACTTGATCAGATCTTCCGGCCAGATTCCTACGGCTACCGACCGGGCAAATCTGCTCTGGACGCGGTAGGGATCACGCGTCAGCGGTGCTGGAAATATGATTGGGTTTTAGAGTTTGATATCAAGGGCCTAAATGACAACTTGGCGCACGATCTCTTGCTCAAGGCGGTCCACAAGCATGTCAAGGGTCAAGGGGCGTTGCTCTATATCGAAAGATGGCTGACGGCGCCCTTGGAACAGGATGGACAAAGGATAGGGCGGATCGCGGTACCCCGCAAGGGGGTGTGGTCAGTCCGATTCTTTCAAATCTGTTCCTGCACTACGCATTTGATCTCTAACCGGACATACCCCGACCTCCCATGGTGCCGGTATGCGGATGACGGTCTGGTGCACTGCCGGACCGAACAGGAAGCGGAGGCCGTCAAGGCTGCCCTTCAAGCAAGGCTGGCGGAATGCCAGCTGGAAATGCATCCCACCAAAACCAAGATCGGTTACTGCAAAGACCCCAAACGCAGGGGAACGTATCCGAACGTCAGCTTTGACTTTCTCGGATACTGTTTTCGACCGCGAGTGGTGAGAAATCCGCAAAATGGGCGACTGTTCTGCCGATTTACGCCGGGGGTTGCTCCCTCGGCGCTGAACCACATGCGGGCGACGATCCGGGACTTGAAACTCCGACAGAAAACGCATGTGTCGCTGGCCGACATTGCTCGCGAGATCAATCCGCTCCTCCGGGGGTGGATTGCGTATTACGGGCGGTTTACGCCATCGGCGCTGGATGCCTTGCGGCGTTACGTCAATCAGACGCTGTGCGTGTGGGTGAGAAGGAAGTTCAAGCGCTATGCCCGTTCGACCCAAGCAGGGAAATTTCTACAACGCCTTGCCCAAAGTCGAACGAAGCTTTTCGTGCATTGGCAGCTCGGAATAACCGGTAAGTTCGTCTGATGGGAGCCGTGTGAAGCGACAGTTTCACGCACGGTTCTGAGAGCGCGGAGGGTGAAGTCCCTCCGCGACTCGCCCGATCGCGACATGGCTTCAAACGCCGCTACTAAGAATGGTCTCGTCCTCCCGAGCCTTTGCCGCAACGCAAGCGGAATGATGGTGCAGCCGCTCGGCGCGGCGACCGAATGTGAGTTTGAACCGGCAATGGAAACAGGCCCGTTCACGCGAACAGGCTCAGCCTTGGATGCCGAAAGAGCGACCGAAGAAAACATGCGATGGAGTTCTTGACCCGATCTTCCCATATGAGTCGCTCGCTCCCAAGAACGTAAATGGTCAAGCGAGGACAGAAGCATCGGCGCTGCAGTTAACTGAACGGATCTGTGATGCTGTATCCTTCAGCATCGTTCGCGCTGTTGTCCAAGACATGACTGTTTGTTGGCAAGCCTGCCATCTGACAAGAGGGCACTAGCAAAAGGAATACGAAGCTCCCAGAAGAAGGCCTTGCAAACTCTTATTTAGATCATCCTTCGCGAGGCGCCTCCTTCGCCCCGGAGATTGAGGTCGATATTTCGTCCGGTTCGCAAAGGGACGGAAATGGTGCGATTGACCACCTGATCAGATTAACGGCACGCTCCAGCATCATTTCTGTCTGAGAACGACTTGACGAACATGCGATGACATGTCCAATCGAGTCTAAATAATCACCTCTTCTGACGATTTGTGCCTTTGGTGTAACGTAAAATTTGACCTCGTTGACACCCGGTACAGCAGCCGCGCGATTGTCACCACTGATCCAATCGAGGATGCCATCGCCCTCCGGAAGCAGGCTCCTCACTGCTGCTATGTGCGAATGCTTTGCTCGCAAGTCACAAATTTGTTGGCCGATGACAAGATTGATGTGCGCCGTGATCAAATCAACGCCGTACGCCAGTTGAACCAGTCTAGCTTCCCCGGTCGGAAGGCGGGGATTAACTTCAATGACAACTGGGCCATCGTTCGTCCATCGGAATTCAATGTTTGCCGGTCCCCATCCAAGACCGAGAGCTCGCAAGCAGCTAAGTGAAACATCGATGATGCGTTGAAGTTCGGTTTCAGTCAGCGGGGCAGGAAAGGTGTATTCACGAAAGACGAAATGTGGCGGGGGGCCGAAGTCAGCGGTACCAATTGCAATGACTTGGTTTCCCATTGTATTAGCGCCGTAGTACGGGCCTTGTGCGAATTCTTCGACGAGTATCTTCGGCGAAGATTGCCACGGGTGATCTCCGTCGAGCAGATGGCTCGTATGTTGAGCTAACTCTTTGGCATCCCGGCACAATCGGACACCGCTGCCGCCGAGGCCTGCGGTTGGCTTTAGTATCACCGGCAGACCAATCTTCTCCGCTGAGCATTCCACCTCCATTGCATCTGTTGCCAAGCGGTAAGCAGGTACTGGAACTCCGTATTCCGCGAGTACTTGGCGTTGCACAAATTTGTCGCAGCATCGATCAATCGATGCGGGGTCCGGTCCAGGTAGAGTGAAGTGTCGACAGAGTCGGGCAACTGTTGCATAGACTGTCTCGCTCGGGCTTGGAAACCCGGTAATGCCAGCAATCTCATAAGTCGTGCTTAACTGGTAGCATTCGCGGATTAACGCATCGAGATCGTCTGTATCGACACAGATTGTCTGAACCTCGTTCGCGCCAAGATAGTCGTACTGAGCTGGATCTGCAGACAGAGTAATAAGATGGAGACCAAGCCGCTGAGCCGCTTGGACGTACAGCGGGCCATTAGCCCGTGAACCTTCAATTAAGATGAGTGTTCTTCCTTTCATTGGCGTCAACCTCCATGTGGCGTGCTTTCAGGCGAGCTGAGGATGAATTTCCATCAGTTTTTACGCACGCCTCTCCGCGGATTTGCGGGTGAACGTATCATTGCCGAGCAATCTGCGAACGCGAAGATTTTGTAAATTTTTTCTGAGAGGACGTGCGACGACGTCTAATATTGCTGTGGCAAACTACTGTCATCCGTGAGCGCGACGAACAACCCACCTTTTCTTTTGTGAATGAGGCCGTGAGATAAGCTCCTTCATCGATAGGAGCGGAATGGAATGGTTGGAGATCGCGTTGATGCCATGCTTGAAGTCATGGATGAAGGCATGCATGAAGCCAGGCATGAGGGAAAGTATCGCCGGATCGAGGTGATCACCGGTCGGCGCCAGCGGCGGAATTGGACTGACGAGGAGAAGGCGCAGATCCTTGCGGAAAGCGCAGAACCTGACGTGAACATCTCGGCCGTTGCCCGGCGCTGGGGCGTCAATCGCGGCTTGCTGAATGTGTGGCGACGGGATGCCGGACTAACCTCTCAACGGTCGGCAAAGGCCAGTTTGCCGTCTGCCGTGTTCGTGCCGGTGACAGTGGTTGGGGATGGCGCACGACACGAAGGCTCGCCATCGAATGCCTCGGAGGTTCTTGCTGGCCGAATTGAGATCGAAATTGCGGGCGCACGCATGACGGTTATCGGCTCGGTGGCGCCCGAGTTGGCGCAGGCGATGGTGGCGGTGTTGCGAGGGCGCCGGTGATCGGACTTTCACCAAGCGGTGTGAAGATCATGGTTGCGACGCGACCTGTCGACTTCCGGCGCGGCATGAATGGCCTGGTGGCGTTGGTGGCGTCAGCCCTTGCGGCCGATCCATATTTATGCATCGGGTGAGATTTTGTGGCGGAGCCATTACGGCGCCAGCCGGGGACTGCCAAATCTAGAATTCTCCGCCACATAATATTTCATGCCTCTCTGACGGGCGCGGGATCCCCCTGCGCCGCAATACTGGAGGGGCAATATGCTCGACTTCTATTTTTCGTATCGTGGGGTACTCAAGCGTCTGCGTAGCGGTGCGCTCGGCGGCGAGATGGATCGCTTCGCGGAGCATTTTTTCACGCTCGGTTATAAGCGAGCGTCTGCCAAGATTTACCTGAGCCGGATTGCGCGCTTTAGCCAGTTTGCCGCGAGGCGTTCTTCTGGGCGGCCGCCGCTTTCTGGATTGGTTCCGCCATCACCATCTCGGCCAGGACCTCGAGCCGTTGACGGCTGAGCAGGTCCTTGCTGCTGTCGAGCATCGGCTGTCGCTATCGGCGACCTCCGGCAGCCGCACGGCAGCGACTGCTCACACTCGAACATTTCTTCGGTTTTTGTATTGGGCTGGCTACCATCGCCAAGATCTCGCCGGCGTTGTCCCAAGGACGCCCTCTTGGCGTTTGGCACATTTGCCGCCACGCCTTGCATGGGATGACGTTCGGCAGGCGATCGATGCGATCGGCGCAACGACGCCGGTCGACATCCGCGATCGAGCCGTCCTGCTGCTGCTCGCCACTACGGGCATTCGCAACGGCGAGTTACGCGCCATTCGGCTGAAGGATATCGACTGGCGTACTGGCGAGGTTTTTGTCCGGCGCACCAAGGGCAAGCGTGATCGGGTGGTGCCACTCCTAGAGGAGACCGGCGCCGCACTCGCCGATTACATCCTGCGCGCTCGACCGAAGGTGGATAGTCCGTATCTGTTCCTGTCCTTCACGCCGCCGCTGGGGCCGTTCAAGTGCGCGTCGCCTGTTTCGAGGATCGTGCGGAAGCGGTTGCGGCATGGCGGGGTCGAACTTGGGCGAGTCGCAGGTGCGCATCTCCTGCGCCACAGCCTTGCCACCCAGCTCGTCAGGCAGCAAAGGCCAATCAACGAGGTCGCCGATCTTCTTGGCCACCGGAGCATCAACACAACGGCGTTGTACGTGAAGGTTGCGGCCTCGCAACTCGCCGAGGTCGCACTCCCCTTTCCGGGAGGCGCCGCATGACCGCCTTTGCCCGATTCCTCGGCGAGAAGGTTGAGCGTTACATCGAACTGCGCCACTCGCTCGGCTATGCCTTCAGTAAGCAAGCTGGTACGTTGCGCGCTTTTGTCCGCTACGTTGAACGCACTCAAATCGACGCGCCCGCCACCCGGACGATGGCGCTGGACTTCGTCCTATCGTTCGGCGGGGCCGCCAACAGCCGCACCACTCGTCACGGCGTGCTCCGCAGATTCTACGAGTATCTCGCCGTCTATGACGCCCAAACCGAGAGCTTGGAGCGTAGGGTCTTTCCCAGATCCAGGGCAATTCCGCCGCCGCGGATCCTCAGCGAGTCAGAGTTGGCGTCGCTCATCGACGCATGTGCGCGCATTTCGCCAAGCATCCCTCTCAGGGGGCGGACGATGGCAACGCTAATCGGATTGTTGGCAAGCTCGGGACTGCGATCTGGCGAAGTGGTAAGGCTTGATCGTTCCGACGTCGATCTGACCAACGGGGTTCTTCTCGTTCGGAAGACGAAGTTCCGCAAGGACCGTCTCGTTCCAGTTCACACGACGACCCAGGCTGCCCTTCGCCACTACGCCAGTGAGCGTGACGCCGCTTTTCCCACGCCCAAGGACCAGGGCTTCTTCCTCAGCTCTCGTGGCAACCGCCTCTCAGCGACCGGCCTGCAAAACGGTTTTGCCGAGGTGCGTAAGCTCTCCGGCCTTGATGGCGGTAAGCCCTTAAGGCCGCACGATCTCAGGCACCGGTTCGCCGTGACCCGCCTCAGCTTCTGGCATCAACAGCGCGCAGACGTTCAGGCGTTGCTCCCGTTGCTCGCCACCTATCTCGGCCACGCCAGCTACAGCGATACCGCTTACTACCTCACTGGTTCGGCGGATCTTCTCGCCATTGCGGCGGACCGCGCTTTCCTCGATGGAGGTGCAGCATGAGCGAACATCTGCTCCTGGCGCCGCTCCTGGAATCCTACTTTCGCCGGCGCCTAACCAAGCAGCGCAACGCCACTCCCGCGACTGTCGCGAGCTATCGCGACGCCTTGCGCATGCTGATCCTCTTTGCCGCCGCCAGGTTGCGGAAGAGGCCGGCGGCGTTGGTGCTCGAAGATCTCGATCGAGACCTCGTTCTCGCATTTCTCGACGAACTCGAGGAGAAGCGGAACAACACCGTCGCCACGCGTAATGCCCGACTAGCTGCGATACGATCTTTCTTCCACCATGTGGCAGCCGCCGACCCGGCGTCCTTTGGTGTCGCGCAACGCGTGCTGACGATTCCCACAAAACGCGCGCACATTGAGGTGACGCACCATCTCACCGACGCAGAAGTGGACACCGTCATTGCGGCGCCCGATCAGAGGACGCCCCGTGGTCGGCGCGACCGCGCGTTTCTGCTGTTCCTGGCGCGGACCGGCGCGCGGGTCTCCGAAGCCATCGGTGTCAATGCTGACGACCTTCAGTTGGGACGCCCGCACTCGCAGGTGCTATTGCACGGTAAGGGGCGCAGAGATCGCGTCATCCCCGTTCCTCAGGATCTGGCGAGAGCGCTGGCGGCCTTGTTGCGCGAGCGCGGAATCACCAACCACGAACCACGACCGATCTTTATCGGTGCCCACAATGAGCGCCTGACGCGCTTCGGGGCGACCCACATCGTACGACGAGCGGCGGCCAAGGCAGTGGCCACAAGGCCGGATTTGGCCGAAAAGCCCATATCGCCACACATCTTCCGGCACTCCCTTGCCATGAAGCTTCTCCAGTCCGGCGTGGATCTTTTGACGATTCAAGCCTGGCTCGGGCACGCACAGGTCGCCACCACCCACCGCTATGCCGCCGCGGATGTCGAGATGATGCGTAACGGACTCGAAAAGGCGGGCATCAAGGGCGATTACGGGACGCGCTTCCGGCCCACCGATGCCGTTCTGCAACTGCTGAACAGCATCTAAGCTAAAACATTATGTGGCGGAAGATGCCAGATTTGGCAGTCCCCGGCTGGCGCCATGACGGCTCCGCCACAAAATCTCACCCGATGCATAAAAAGGG
>NZ_JARWLA010000077.1:0-12613 GCF_047445805.1 Rhizobium sp. BR 314
GTGGTCCGACGATCTGACGCGTTTTGCCGGGACGATCACGGCCAAGGGCGGCGCGATCTCCGGCAATGGCGGCGAGGCGGAAGTCTCGGGCAAGGCAAAACTGTCCTACACCGGTCTCACCGATCTGACGGCGGCGCATGGTTCCGTCGGCAATCTGCTGCTTGATCCCTATAATGTGACGATTTCGACGGCGACGGACAGCAATTCCTCCGGCTTCACGGCGACAGGCAATGACAGCATCATCAATGTCAACACGCTGACCAATGCGCTCGCAACCGCCAATGTCACCGTGACGACGGGCTCGTCGTCGGATACGACCAATCCGCAGGCCGGCATCATCACGGTGGCCGCCCCGATCGCCTGGGCCTCCGGCTCGACGCTGACGCTGAATGCCGCCTCAGACATCAACATCAACGCGGCGATCACCGCCACGACCGGCGGACTGACGCTCGCCTCGGGCGGCACGATCTCCGCACCGGCTGCCGTCAGCATCGGCGGCACCTTCAACCTCACCTCGGGCAACTGGGTGCAGAACACGGCCGCACTGCCCACCTTCTCAGCCAAGGACTTCCAGCTCACCGGCGGATCCTTCCTGCGCGTCACCGGCGGCGACGGCTCAAGCGCCACACCCTATACGGTCGCCGATGTCTACGGCCTGCAGGGCATCGGGTCGTCCGGCGCATCACTGGCCGCCAAGTGGACACTCGCCAACAATATCGATGCCTCCGGTACCGCCAACTGGAATGCAGGCGCAGGGCTCAATCCCATCGGAACCTATTCCGTGACCTTTTCGGGCGTCTTCGATGGTGCGAGCCACATTATTACCGGCCTGACGGTCAATCGAGCGGCTAGTTTTCTCGGGCTATTCGGTAACTCGGCGGGAACCATCCAAAACATCGGGCTTACCAGCGAGTTTATCAATGGCTACTCCTATACGGGAGGATTGGTCGGTAACAATACCGGCACGATCAATAACGCTTTCACGACCGGCACCGTCAACGGCATACAATATGTCGGAGGGCTGACTGGATGGAATTCCGGTTCGATTAACAACAGCTCCGCCACCACTGCGGTCTCAGGCAGCTATGATGTCGGCGGATTGGTCGGTCACAATCATGGATCGATCAGCAATAGTTACGCCGCCGGCGCAACTTACGGCTCGAATACCTATGCCGGTGGTCTGGCCGGCTTCAATGATGGCACAATCAAATTTGCCTATGCCACTGGCTCCGTAAGCGGCAATACATATGTTGGCGGCCTAGTGGGGTATAATGATTCCGGAAGCTCCATAGATAATGCCTATGCCACGGGCGCAGTTAGCGGGAGCGTCGCCGTCGGCGGCCTGGTGGGCCGAAACTTCTATAGCACCATCACCAACAGCTTCTGGGATGTCTTCACGACCGGGCTATTCAATGGCTCCGGCCAATCCTTTTTCGGCATGTTCCGGGCGATCGGCCTCACGACCGAACAGATGCGCGATTCGGCCAACAACGCCACGAACTACGCGGGCTGGGATTTCGCCAACACTTGGTATCAGTCCGGCAATATGCGCCCGATCCTGCGCTCGGAAGCTGCAACCGCCAACGCGAACGGCATAGCCACGATCAACAATCTGCATCAACTCGCACTGATCAGCGTCAATCCGTCGGGCAACTATGTGCTCAGCGCCGACATCGATGCCTCGGCCACCGCAGGCACCAATGCCTCCGGCGTCTGGGATTCAGTGAATGATATAGATGGCGGCTGGCAGCCGATTGTCACCTTCACCGGCAGCCTGGACGGCGCGGCTCACACGATCAGCGGGTTGACCTCCTCTTCGGGCGGCCTGTTCGGAACCATCGGCGGTGGCGCTAGCGTCAGCAATCTCTCGCTTAAAGCCGCCGACATCAAAGCCTATACTCCGTCGGCGGCGATGCTTGCGAGCGCCAACGCGGGCTCCATTACGTCCGTATCGGTGAGCGGAACCGTGTTGGGCGGCTTGGATGCCGGTGGCCTCGTGGGCAGCAACAGCGGCACGATCATCTCATCCTCCGCGAGCGGATCGGTGACAGGCAGCGGAGATCTCGGCGGCCTTGTCGCCAACAACAGCGGCTCCATTTCGGGCTCCAGCACGTCTGCTTCCGTTACCGGCGAGACCTATGGTGGATCCGAGGGACGCGGCGGACTGATCGGCCGCAACAGTGGCACCATCTCCAATTCCTTCGCCACAGGCATCCTAAGCGACCTCAGTGCTATTTCGTGGGGCGGTCTTGTGGGTATCAATACCGCAACGGGTATTATCAACCAGTCCTACGCGTCTGGTTCCGCGAATATTGCCTACGCCCTTTACAGCGGCGGTCTCGTTGGGCTGAACGATGGCAGCATCACACAATCCTATGCCACGGGCGGCATTGGCGGGTATGCAAACGAATTTACCGGCGGCCTCGCGGGGTATAACACAGGGATTATCTCGCAGTCTTATGCTCTGGGTTCCGTGAGTGGCAGCAAAGCAGGCGGGCTGGTCGGATATAACACCTCCACCGGCCAGATCAGCCACTCCTATGCGGCCGTGTCGGCCAGTCGCGGCGGTCTTGCCGCGTTCAACGACGGCACAATCACCAATTCGTTCTGGAACCTGACCGTTTCGGGCCGACCTGCGGCCTCCGGCGGGGGCAGCGGCACGATCACCGGCACGACCGGCCTGACGACGGATCAAATGGCTAATCCGTTCCTCTTCATCGACGCCGGCTGGGATTTCGGTTTGATCTGGGCGATGTCGAAAACTGGCGGCGCGCCGGTGCTGCGCGGCCTGACCTCCGACCCGATCTTCAATTACTATGTCCGTCTGAGCGGTAACACCTCATCGATCTACGGTGATGTGGCCTCGGCCTCCGGCATCGCGCTTGATGGTTATGGAACCGGCAATGTCAGCATCGGCTGGGGTAGCGCCGCCAACGTCGGCACCTACGCCTATGGCGACGCCAATGTACTGGCGCTTAGCTATTCCACCGGAGTAGCCAGCGACTATTATATCGATTACGGCTCGGGTAGTCTGACCATCAACAAGCGGGTGATCTCGCTCTCCGGCAGCCGCACCTATGACGGCACGACCAATGTCTCCGCTGGCAATCTGACACTTTCTAACCTTGCCAACGGCGAGACTCTGACGCTCTCGGGCATGGGTTCGATGGCCGATAAGAATGCCGGCTCGGGCAAGGCGGTTTCGCTCGGTTCGCTCTCGCTCGACGATGGCTCCGGCCTTGCCTCGAACTACACGCTGGTTGGTGGTACCGATACGGTCGACATCGCAAGAGCGGCGATCTCGTCGATCGGCGGCATCACGTCCAATGGGAAGACCTATGACGGTTCGACGGCGGCGACGCTGAACACGGGTAGCGCCGTCTTCAATGGCATGCTCGTCGGCGACAGCCTGACGCTCGGCACTGGCTTCAGCGGTGCCTTCTCCGATAGGAATGCCGGCGCCGGCAAGACTGTGACGATCTCGGGCCTCCTGCTCAACGGTACGGATGCCGGCAACTATACGCTTGCCCTGGATACGGCGACGACGACGGCCGATATCACCAAGGCGACGATCTCTTCGATCACCGGCATCACGGCTTCGGGCAAGACCTATGACGGTACCACGAGTGTCGTCCTGAACACCTCTGGTGCGGGCTTCTCCGGCATGGTCGGTGGCGACGTGCTGACAGTCGCTACCTCAACCGGCGCCTTCGCCGACAAGAACGCCGGCACAGGCAAGGTGGTCAACATCTCTGGCCTGACGCTTGGCGGCGCGGATGCGGGCAACTATACGCTCGCTTTGGACACAGCGACGACGACGGCAGACATCGCCAGGGCGACGATCACCTCGATCACCGGCATCACCGCCAACAACAAGACCTATGACAGCAACACGACGGCAACGCTGAACACATCGGGTGCGGGCTTTACCGGCATGCTTGGTGACGACGTTCTGACGGTTGCGACCGCGACCGGCGCCTTCTCCGACAAGAATGCCGGCGCCGGAAAGACCGTTGGCATCACCGGATTGACGCTCGGCGGCACGGATGCGGGCAACTACACACTCACCTCCCACATCGCAGCGACGACGGCGGATATCGCCAAGGCCTATGTGGCTTTCGGCGGCACCAGCGTCAACACCAAGACCTATGACGGGACGACCGCGGCCAGCGTCAATATTTACACGATACCAATTAGCGGCGATGACATGCATGTTGGCTACACCAGCGCCAACTTCTCCGACAAGAATGCCGGCACGTCCAAGACGGTCGCGGTCGATGGACTTTACATAACCGGCGCGGATGCCGGCAATTACCAGCTTGGCATCACCAGCACGACCAGCTACGGCACCATAACGCCTGCGATCATCACTTCGATCGGCGGCATCACCGCCGGCAACAAGACCTATGACGGCACCACCGATGCGCCGCTCGATACGTCTGGCGCCGTCTTCAACGGCATAATCCAGGGTGACAGTCTGACGGTCGCCACCGCGCTCGGCGCCTTCTCCGATAAGAATGTGGGCGCCGGGAAGATGGTCGACATCTCCGGCCTGACCTTGGGTGGGGCTGACGCGTATAACTACAGGCTCAACATAAACACGGCCTCAGCCTTTGCCAATATCGGCCAGCGCGTGATCAACCTTTCGGGCAGCCGCACTTATAACGGCTCGGTCAATCTCGATGCCTCGATCTTCGCACTGTCGAACCTGGTAAGTGGTGAGACGCTGGCGCTGTCGGGCACCGGCACCATGGCCGAGAAGAATGCCGGCTCGGGCAAGGCTGTGACGCTCGCCTCGTTGATGCTGGGCGACAGCATCAACGGCGACGGTGGCCTTGCCTCGAACTACACGCTGATCGGTGGTGCCGACACGGTCGACATCGCCAGGGCAACGATCTCGTCGATCTCCGGCATTACCGCCGGCAGCAAGACCTATGACGGCAATACCGGCGCCACGCTCGATACATCCGGCGCGACCTTCAACGGCATCTTCGGCAATGACGTCCTGACGGTCAGCGGTGGGCTCAGCGTCTTTGCCGATGCCAATGCTGGTTCCGGCAAGACAGTGACGATCTCCGGTCTCGGTCTTTCCGGTGCAGACGCCGACAATTATACGCTGGCTGATGCAACCGGCACCACGCTTGGCGATATCGCTCGCCGTGCGATCACCGTCACCGCCAATGGCACCAGTCGCGCCTACGGCGATGCCAACCCGGCGCTGTCCTATGGCATCGGCGGCGCAGGGCTGGTGACCGGAGACAGCTTGCCGGGTTCGCTAGCGACGGCAGCCACCACGGCCTCGAATGTGGGCTCCTATGCGATCTCGCAAGGCACGCTCGGCAACGCAAATTACGCAATTACCTATAGCAGTGCCGACCTGACAGTGACGCCACGGGCGATCACGGTTGCCGCCAATGCCGCAAGCCGTGCCTATGGCGATGCCAATCCGGCTCTGAGCTATGCGATCGGCGGGGCAGGGCTCGTCAACAATGATACGCTTTCGGGTTCTCTGACAACATCCGCCACCCCCGTGTCGAATGTCGGCCTTTATGGCATCAGGCAAGGAACGTTGGCTGCCTCCGGCAATTATGCGCTCACCTTCACCAGCGCCGACCTGACCGTCAGCAAGCGGGCGATTACGGTTGCGGCAAGCAATGCTACTCGCATCTATGGCGATGCCAATCCGGCGCTTTCCTACACGATCGGCGGTGCAGGGCTTGTCAATGGCGATGGCCTGACAGGCGGACTGGCAACCTCTGCGACGGCGGCCTCTGGTGTCGGCAGCTACGACATCGGTCAGGGCTCGCTTGCCGCGTCGGGCAATTACGACCTCACCTTCCTCGGCGGCAATCTCGCCGTCACTCCGCGGGCGATCACGGTTGCGGCCAACGGTGCAAGCCGGACCTATGGCGATGCCGACCCGACCTTCACCTATGTCGCCACCGGCCTCGTCAATGGCGACACGCTGGCAGGCGACCTCGCCTCAGCGGCCAACCGGTTCTCCAATGTCGGCTTCTACACCATCGGCCTTGGTTCGCTCGGCAATGCCAACTACGCGATTAGCTATACCGGTGCCAGACTGACGATCACGCCGCGTCTGATCAGCGCCTTTGCCAACAATGCCAGCCGTGCTGCAGGTGCCGCCAATCCGCTCTTCACCTACACGATCGGTGGCGGCGGTCTCGTCAATGGCGACCGGCTCTTCGGTCAACTGGCCAGCGCCGCCGATCGCTTCTCCATTCCCGGCAGCTATGCCATCGACCAGGGAAGTCTTGCAGCCTCGGCCAATTACGATCTGAGCTTCGTCAGGGGCATGCTGACCGTCACGGCCGCCCCTTCAAGCCCGGCCGCCGATTTGGCAAGCGCCATCGTGCCGCGATCCTATGCGCCCGACACGGCACCGCCATTGCCGCCGGCTCCGGCCGAGGATCACGGCACCTTCTCCTATACCGATGAAGGACGCCGCGTGTTCCTCACGGATCCGCGCTTCGCCGGCACGGTCGTCTGCCTGGGAGACGGCGCAGGCTGTGTCATGCAGGCCACGCCGTAAGCGCGCTGCGGCAGTGGAGAGGCAGGCGTCCGCCGCGATGGCCGTCAGCGTGAGAAAGACAACAAGCCTGGCGGCGCTCGACCACCATCGCCCGTATCCTGGTCAATCATGATGTGGGCGATGATCTCGCCGTTGTCGGCATCCAGTGCCAGATGCAGTTTGCGCCAGCTTCGCCGCGACCTGACGCCATGCTTTTCCTCCTGCCACTGGCCGGCGCCGTAGACTTCAAGCCCAGTGCTATCGATGAGAACGTGCACGGGCCCTTCTCCTGGAATCCCGCGACCTTGCCGTGTGTCAGGCGATCGCCGTGTGCTTGCGCGCCGGCTGAGCGTGGTATGATCGGGCACGCTGAGAGCCAACCCCATCATTTGCAGCACCGATATCAGCAATCCCTCTGTCTGACAGAGACGCAGGCCGAACACCAGTCCCAGCGTCAGTGCGGTCTCGATCGCTAGATCAGAGTAACGCGGCTGACCGCCGCGGGTCGTGCGCTTCGGCGCTTGCCACTGCGACAAAGCTTCCGCGGTCATCCACAACGTCAGGCTGCCGCGTCGGCGAAGGCCTGCCTCATACTCCGACCAATTGGTCACTTTGAACTTCATCTTACCGATGCGATGGCGGCGGCCGGCATTGTGTTTGAAGGGCATAAAGCTGACAGACCTGATAGTTCAACCAACGCGCGGCTACACCATGACCGCTGAACGATCCGTGCGCCAACGCTATGTGGCGATGCCGTCTCACCCGCGCGATGTGGCAGCCGTGATCGAGCGCGCCGCAGAACATTGAGCATTGCCCGTGTTGTGGGTGCGCGCCAGCTCCGCGCGCCCCCACCTCACGAACCCTGTTTTCCAAGCGGGAACTGGATCGACCATCTTCCAGCCGCCACTCAGGTCGCGCCCGGCATCGAGAGCCTGCATGTTCATGGGATCAACCTCTATGACGGCCGCCGGGAGCCTCTCTCGCGACCATCAATCCGTCACGGAAATCCGGTCCAAACTCCCGCTCTAATGGAGACGCTGCGGGGTCTTCCTCCGGATCGAGATTGAAGCGGAGTCTGTTGTATATGCCCGGTGGCGAGCGGCGGCGGTCTCCTTTGGCCCGTAACATCGGCTTTGTGGATGAAACTCAAAGGGAGAAGCCGACCCACTGTGGAAGTTCAACATCAGCCGCGAGCAACGGGCCTGTGCGTTCTCCATTGTATGTGTTAGGCTCGCCGCATGGGACTATTGACCTTCAGCATCAACGTCACCGTGGACGGCTGTGTCGACCACCGGGAAGGTATAGCCGACGACGAGACCCACGCCTTCTACACCCGCCTTATGGACGAGGGCGGGGCGATGCTGTGGGGACGCGTCACCTACGAGTTGATGGAGAGCTACTGGCCCGCAGTCGCCCGCGGCGACGTGGAGGCATTGCCAGCGATACGCGAATGGGCGATCAAGCTGGAGGCCAAGCCGAAGTACGTAGTGTCTTCGAACCGCAAGGTCTTCCCGTGGACCAACAGCCACCACATCGCTGGAGACCTGCGCACGGGCGTCCAGAGGCTCAAGGACGCAACCCCGGCTGGCGTGCTCCTCGGTAGCGGCAAGCTGGCGACCGAGCTGGACCGGCTGAACCTAATCGATGAGTACAGGTTCCTTGTCCACCCGAGGATCGCCGGGCACGGACCGACGCTCTACCAGAGCGGGCTGCCCAGCACACGACGGCTCGAACTAATCTCGGCCAATCCGCTCCGCAGCGGCGCGGTCGCCATGCATTACCGGCGCGCGCGCTGACCCTTAGCGGCTTGTCGCGCCCAGCCTGTGGGCCAGCGCGTCCATGCCGTTTCGCCGTAAGGCGAATTCCCTTCTTCTGCTACGAGAGCGACGGCGGTGGCAGGACCTGGGCGACGATCGCGACACTGCTTCAAACGGCCTGATGAATGCTGTCGATCCCCAATCCTGGTTTACCCAGACCCTTCAGCGCCTGGCGAACGGATGGCCCAGCAACGAGATAGAGAGCCTTATGCAGTGGAACTACGCCGCCTGAACGGCCCCAGCTTGTCGCTTACGATAATCCGCAGCTTCTGTTCGGTCGTCCACCGCCTTCGGAGGACGTCGCCGGTAATCACTTCGATGCGTCGATAGTTGTTAGGCATAAGCCTGTGCTTGAGCCTTTCTGCTTGTGGCGACCGTCCGGTCGAAATGCGAGGCACCTCACGCCTCCTCGGAACATTCAAGCCAAATTGCGCTGCTTGGCCGCAGGCTCGATTCTGTTTAAAGGCAAATGGCATTCGGATTGTATTGTTACTGCAGACGGCAGCGGTGGCTCTCAGATTTAACAGGCGTCAACCGATCGCCTCATCGGCAACAGCTGCAAGTGCGCCTTGAATGCAGTCGTTGTTCCGCGATCTACGCAAAAGCCTATTTCCACTGGGAGGACGTCCAATGTTCAAACCACCGCTAGCATTCCGAACGATCAACGCCTTTGCCGCGCTTGGCTGATCGACGCGCCCCAGGCTCTGCCTATTTCATACAACAACAGAGATATTATCATAGTCGTGGCAATGCGGCGCTGGATTGCAGGTTGAAGCATAAGTTGAGGGATGGAAATTGAATTCAATCCGCTATTGAATAATATATAAATATAATATAAAAGATAACATTAGATATACATAAAGATTGCTATCTTTTGTCGGGAATTCTCGGCGGGATATCTCAGCCGTACGAAGAAGAAGCTTCGTCACTGACGAGAGATCTTTCGTTCCTGGCCTTAGTTGGGGTTGTTGTAGGCGCATCTAAACAATCGCCCATGGCCGTTTTCGAGGGCGGATCATGTCTTGTTGGTGGTAAAATCGGCGGGCAGGAATGGTTTCTGTGCTGGCTTGCGCGAACTCGTGTCTTGAGGCGCGCGCTACCTTTCCTCACCCTCCAACGCCTCACGAGGCATCCCCCGACTTGTCGAATAGACGAAGCCGATGGGTGTCGCAATTCATCATCAATTATCACGATGGAGGATCCATATGCGCGGAATTGCTTTTTGGTTTTTCTTCACGGCCACTCTCTATTTTCTGGCCGGTATGGTGTGGGGTATTGTCATGGCGGTCAGCGACGACCATTCCTTGATGCCAGCCCACGCTCATCTCAATCTGGTTGGTGGAGTCGTCTCGGCGCTGGCCGGTCTCTACTATCATTTGGTCCCGAAAGCGGGGGGGCATTGGCTGGCGAAAGCGCATTTCACATTCGCGATGCTCGGCATCCTCACCATGGTCCCAGGGATCGCATTGGCTCTGGCTGGGCAAAGTGAGGTCTTGGCCAAGGTCGGTTCAATCCTCACCTTGGGCGCGATGATCCTCTTCACGATGAACGTCCTGAAATTCCGGACAAGCGCCGAGTTCGTATAGCTGTCCAAGAATTCCGGTGAAGGTCAGGATCGGTTCCTAACGAAAATCAACAATGTGACAAAGCAAACGGCGACGAGAGAGGTTTTCCGATTCGGGGACATGTCGGGAAGAGTGCCGCCATTATTCGAATATGTTCACATGAGGCAGCTATTGCGCTGCCAAAAGGGGCGAGTTGATGCGGCTGAACGAGGGCGCGGGCAGCACTTAGGCAGCTTCGTGAGCTTTAACTACGGTGAGCTGCAAACCCAAGGCTTTCATCACGCGGAGGAGGGTAGACAGCTTCGGGTCTCCCTTTTCACTGAGGGACTTGTACAGCGCCTCCCGAGTGATTCCGGCTTCCTTGGCGACGTGGGTCATGCCTTTGGCCTTGGCGATGTTGCCGAGGGCGATAGCGATATCGGTAACGTCACCATCTTCGAAGGCAATCTCAAGATATTCCTTGATGGCTTCATCACTGGTGAGGAGTGCAGTTGGATCCCAAGGGATGGTTTTAATGGTCACTTAAACCTCCTTTGCCATTTCGATGGCTCGCGCTATGTCCCGCCCTTGCGAGCCCTTGTCGTCGCCAGAGAGCAGGATAATAAGTTCATTGCCCCGTTGAACGAAGTAGATGCGATATCCGGGGCCAAAGTTGAGGCGGAGTTCACCTATCCCGCTAAAGAACTTCGCATCGCCGAGAAGGCCAAAGGGAAGCCGATCAATGCGCTTCTGAATTCGCATCTTAGTCGGCCGGTCCGGCAAGTATTCAAACCACTTTGCGAAAACTTCGGTTTGGTGAACCTCGATCGTATGTAATCTTTAGTTCACAGCGCTAGCGTCGTCAAGAAAAGCCGTGTGAACTGCAGATTACAGTTTCGGCGGTCATCCCGTCTTTAATCACTACTCGTTCGCAGGCGCCTTCGGAGCGCTTTTTCTATGGAGGCGTGAATGCCTCGCCCAAACGGTGCCTATAGCGTCTCAAATTGAGGAGTGCCGAGCGCATTCTTGCTGCGCAGGCCAACACAATTTATGTTTCTGTGGCGATCTGGTCTTTAGGCTGCTGTTTCCTGAGGTGTCACGCAATAGGATCCAAAGGTTGGTCGGTGTCCGACTTACTTAAGGTGCCACACTATGTCGATAATGGAAACCCGAGGCAGTATCGCCATGACGATCACATCAAATAACGAGTCATCTTCGCCTGTCGTCACCAGCGAGTTTGCCGGTAGGGAGCAACTTCGCGCGAGCTCCACCGAATTCCGAAAGGAAGTAATCGAAGTTTCCGACGGCGTATTCGTCGCCGTTGGCGGTGGCGTCTTCTTCTGTGGTTGCCGCCCGTTGTGCAAGAAGTTTTTTCACCGTCTGAAGGTGTGATCGAGTGCGGTCTTCTGTCAGGCCTTTTTGTACGGCGCTTTCAGAAGCCGCCGGCCGGTATGGTGATCTGCGGATCGGGTCCAAATCTTAACCCCGAGCTTCAATGCTCAAAGGCGACGGCTGGTTTTCCCTATCCGGATCAGTTCGATCAAGCGCCCATTCAGGTCATCGACTTCTCACACCTCCTTGCCGGCGTTGTTCGTAGTCGGCTTACGCCGCTACACCCGCCGGCAAATCTCGATAATCTTCCTGTTTCGTMAGCATGGCCCATATCTTCCGGGCCATCTTGTTCGCCAGCGCGATCGCCRCCAACATCTTCGGTTTTCTCGCCAGCATCCGGGCCAACCATGAACCCTGCACAGGAGGCTTGCGGCTTGCCCAGTTCACACGCGCCATCGCGCCAATGATCAGAAGCCTACGAATATCAGCCTGCCCGGCCTTCGAAACGCGTCCGAGCCGTTCCTTGCCACCCGACGAGTGTTGTCGTGGCACGAGACCGAGCCAAGCTGCAAAGTCGCGGCCGCAGTGGAAGCTTTCCATCGCCGGGGCAAAGGCCTCGACAGCCAGAGCGATCATGGGGCCGACGCCCGGCATCGTCTGAAGCCGGCSGGCGGTGTCGCTTTGCTTCGAAAGCTCAGCGAGCTTTTTGRTCTTCTGCTCGATCCGGGCCGTTTTCTCGTCAATCTGCGCCAGCAGGTCGCGGCATTCTTCCCGTACGATCTCCGGCAGGTCGACGCTATCATCTTCAATCATCTCCTCGATCCGCTTGACATGGCTGATGCCGAGTGGAACGACCAGCCCGTATTCGTAGAGCACAGCGCGCAGCGCGTTCACCAATTCCGTGCGCTGGTGGACAATGCGCTCGCGGGCACGGAACAGGACGGCTCTCGCTTGCTGATCCGGCGTCTTGGGCTCTACAAAGCGCATTTCAGGCTGACGTGCGGCCGTGACAATGGCCTCGGCGTCAGCGGCGTCATTCTTCTGGCGCTTTACGAAAGGACGCACATACTGCGGCGCGATCAGCTTGACCTCATGGCCGAGTTTCATCAGCTCTCGAGCCCAGTGGTGCGCGCTGCCGCAAGCTTCCATGGCCACCAGYGCAGGCGGCTGATTTCCCATGAATCGCAGAAACTGGCCGCGTGGCAGCTTCTTGCGGAACTGCACCTCTCCCGCCATCGACGCGCCATGAAGCACGAAAACGTTCTTTGCCAGGTCTACCCCGATCATTATATCCTTCATCTGCCGCTCTCTCCGCTCAGTGGCCTATACGACCACATCCTTGGCACATCACGATGCCGTCTGGGGAGGGCGGCAACCACTCCATCTTAACC
>NZ_JARWLA010000078.1:0-12409 GCF_047445805.1 Rhizobium sp. BR 314
AACCCTTCCAGGCTCGATACCCGTCATGCAGCGTCAGCCACAACAGCGCCAGCACCGCATCGTCGATCTTGTCTTCGTCGATATCCATTGCGAGAGCTTATCACGTGCAAATACGAAATTAATGCGGTACTCGCCGAATGCGTACCAAGGTCCAGAGGTCCAGAGGTTCTTTGATCACAAGACCCAAGGACCTTGTCCTCCTGAAAAAGAGCGGGACGTTTGCATCACAAGTTGAACTTATAAAACATGCGTTGCATTGCAGGAGAGAGTTCGCTATGCATTCTAACTATCAGAAGTACCGATGTCGCTGAAAGGAGCAGACTGAGGCTTGTCCCAGCCACAAACACAGGGAATTACAAATGGTCTAGCTTCAGACGAGAGTAACTGCCGCATCGCAACCGCGCTTGTTGTTTCCTCAACTAAAGATGGAGACTCGCAGTTCGAGAATCGGACAGGATCGTTGTGGACACTGCACCGAGTGAGTGCAATAAACTGCGGAAATTAGTCGACCGGCGAACCGACACGCAGAACACAGAAAAGGCTCTTTCTCATCCAGCATTCGAGCCGAGTTCGCCCGGACGCATTTAGGCGTATGCCGTTGCGCCCGACGCCTCCACCATCACAGAAAGCATCGTTCAATGACTACTACTGAAGCGACTCCAAAGGTTCAACCGTTTAAGTTTACGGCTTTCGAGCAGAAAGACTACAACTATCGCGTTCAGCGCGTGCGCGAGAAAATGGCGCAAGCTGAGATTGACGTGCTGCTCGTTACCGACCTTTCCAATATCTGCTATCTAACAGGTTTTCAAACATTGGTATCGGACTGGTATTCCTGCTTGATCCTTCCTGCGCAGGGAAACCTAGTTCTCCATGTTTGCGATCTGGAGGTCGATCTTGGCCGCGTCCATACTAATGTCGAGCGCATCGAGTCGATAATGTGGAGTCGCATGGATGAGGCTGGTACGGAACTAGCCTTAATCATAGACAGTTTAAATTCAACGCCGAAAAAAATTGGCTTGGAGAGTCGGCAAAAGGGACTAACTCCGTATGCCTACTCGAAACTGTGCTCTGCATTTCCTAATGCAATAGTGGCCGATGCGTCCGGTTTGGTCACTCGCATTCGTGCCGTAAAGTCCCCAACAGAGATTACCTATATGCGCAAGGCCGGGCTTTATTCGGTAGCTGGTCTGACGGCAGCAGAAGCGATCATCCAGGAGGGCATCACCGACAATGACATTGCCGCGGCGGCGTCTGCAGGTATGATCCGCGCAGGCAGTGAATATTTCTCCATTGATCCCATCATCCGTACCGGAGATTGGCATGCTATAGTGCATTCTTCGTTTCGTAGGAACAAGATCAAGCGGGGCGACCCCATCATCATGGAGATGAGTGGGGTCCATGAGCGCTATAACGCGCCGCTTTATTCCACGGCGATAGCAGGGCGTGCGTCAGATAGTACACGCCTTCTGTCAGATGTCGCGCTCCATTGTCTTGAGACACTTTATAGCAATCTGAAGCCCCGCCGAACTATGCGAGACGTTCTGACTAGCACGAAGTGCGAACTGATGAGTTTGGACGCGCGAACTCGCCTTGGAACCCGAATAGTAGGCTCCACTTTGGCTGACTACCTGACTGAGAAATTCAGGTCGTGGAAGGCCTATCCCGTCGGCCTGGCCTTTCCTCCGTCCTGGCCTGAAAACTCGATCTGGCTGGCAGAGTCTGACCAGATTCTCGTGCCGGGGATGTGCTTCCACGCGTGCTACTCGTTCAGAGTGTTTGGGGAGGTCGCCGCCGGGTTCGGTGATTCCATTGCAATTACAGAGGAAGGTTTCGAAATCCTAACACCACGTACGAAGCGTCTTCTCGAGGTGTTCTGAGATTGAAACGCCGATACCGTTGCAACACCGCTTGCGACACGCATTTAAATTGGAGGACCAATGAAGACCGATCTCCTTTCCGTCATTGACTGCGCTGGGTCGCCCCGTCAACGAGGACGCACTCATGGAGAAGCGCTGCGCACCGCTATCGCTGAAAAGATAATGCGCTGGCATGACGCCATCGCGGAAGCCTACGGCGTCACCGCCAAGACGTTCATTCCGCGCTTCTTGGCGGCAACACGGTTCGGCGATGCGGTGAAGCGACACACACCCCACCTCGCCGAAGAGGTTGCAGGAATAGCGGAAGGATCCAACATCGCCCACGAAACCGCATTTGCGCTCCAGCTACTGGATGAGGAGTGGTGGTTCGGCCGCTCCACTGGAGACGGACATTGCTCCAGCCTTGCAATCGCCCCCTGCGGGCCTATCCCGACAATAATTGCTCAAACAATGGACTTGCCACGATGGCACGACGGGGCGCAGGTTTTGCTGAAAACGCAGGACTCGGAAGCCGGTGAGACCATGGTCTTCACATCTGCAGGTCTGATTGGCCTGATGGGCGTGTCCGAGCGCGGGGTCGGCGTCTGTGTGAACACCTTATCACAACTGGCTGTCAGCCCGACAGGGTTGCCAGTGGCTTTCGTGATGCGAGGCGCCCTCGCCTGCTCGAGCGTGTCGGACGCCATTAGGTTCCTGCATGACGTTCCGCACGCCTCGGGACAGAACTATCAATTGGGAGACCGTCAGAACATCGCGACTGTCGAATGCTCCGCGGGCAAAGTATTGCCGCTCGCTACTAAGTCTAGATGTTCGCTGCATACCAATCATCCGCTTGCGAGCGACGACAGGCGTTCGGCGACAATACCCCTCGCAGGAAGCGATAGTTCGCGCGGTCGCCTCCAAAGCTTGCATCTCGATCTTGATGACGTGCGGGTAACCACGGATGATGTCAAGGCGGCACTGGCGGCATGCCGGGCCGGCGGTGAGGTTTCGCTAGTTGCCCCGCAACTGGCGACGGAACCGATGACCGTTGGCGCGGTCGTCTATGAGATCGGCGAGCGTACTAAAATATCAGTCTGCGCTGGACCACCGAGCGTCGAGGCATGGCGGGATATTGGGTTAGGGACGTGAACTTGCGTCTGATTTAGATTGATGCACGCGTGGTGGCCTCGATATAAACTATAATCGACAAAGGATCAGCGGAACGAATGGCGGAACGCTATAGCGCGGCGATCTGGGAGGAACTTCCACCTTGATCGTCGCGCGGCAGAACGCGAAGCTTCGCGCGAATACGCGACAAACCGGCAAAGGGCGCGCGCCTGCAAGCGTTGAGCCAGTCATCCACGCGAAGGCGGTTTGGTTGGCTTACGAAACGCGAGATCGCCAGAGGTGCCCCCTCTACGCAGGCGACCGAACATTCCGCCCCTCCACACATCCGATCATCCGATCAACGATCCTGGATCGTCAACAAGAGGTTCGGCAGACTTCCATCCGTAACAAGGTTGCCGTCGCTCGCCACGTTCAAAGAGAGGCGATATTCGCGCCGATAGCTCAGTACGCCTAGCTTCGAAATGAGGACGGCCCGGAATTGCCGACTCAACTCGGACCAGCGTCATCCGGAGGCACTACCCATGCGCTGTTTCACGTTTCCCGATCGTGTCTCAGCCTAAGGGATTGGTGTAGCTTCCGGCAGGTAGCCGTGTTTTCCGGCGAGCGCCGGAGTGGGATTTCAGCGCGTGACTGCAGGCAGGCTGATTTCCGGATCATCGCTCATTGATGCCATTGTCTCAAGTGTCATGTACCTGGCACGTTGGACGGCCCAGTCATCGTTTTGCTCGGGCAGCAGTGCGCCGACGAGACGGACGATGGCTTCGTCGTTGGGAAAGATGCCAACGACCTCGGTGCGTCGCTTGATTTGCCATTGAGATGTTCGATCGGATTTGTTGAATGCAATTGACCCGGTGCTCTTTCGGGAAGGTCATGCAGGCGAGCACATCCTCTTCGGCATCATTCATGATGGCGGCGAGCTTCTGCACTTTCGGCCGGATCTGGACGGCGACGTTGCGCCACTGGGTGCTCGCCGCCTCCGATGTGTCCTGAGCAAAAGCAGTGGCGATGAAGGCGGATACGACGCGTCTGCCGCTCTTTCCGGCGTGCGCCAGCACGTTCCTCATGAAGTGAACCCGGCATCTTTGCCATGTGGCACTGAGAACCTTGGTGACGGCGGCCTTGAGGCCCTCATGAGCATCGGAGACGACGAGCTTCACACCGCGCAGACCTCGGCGGGCGAGCCTACGCAGGGACTCCGTCCAGATCGGCTCGGCTTCGGGAGTGCCAACTTCCATGCCCAGAGCCTCGCGCCTGCCATCGGTATTGACGCCGACGGCGATGATAACGGCAACGGAAACAATGCGGCCACCGCGCCGGACCTTCAGATAGGTGGGCATCGATCCAGAGATAGGGCCAGCCCGTCGATGGGTCTTTCGAGGAAAACCTTGACCTTGACATCGATCTCCTCGCACAGAGGGCTCACCTGGCTCTTGGAGATGCCGCTCATACCCATCGCCTTGACGAGATCGTCGACGGAACGCGTTGAGATGCCTTGGATGTAAGCTTCCTGGATAACAGCCGTCAGAGCCTTTTCCGCCATGCGACGTGTCCCAGTCTCGGTCGCGGTAGCCGTTGCGTTGGGCCAGCCGCATCGCGTTCTTCTCGCCGTAGCCAGCACCGGTCGCACTGCCGACCTCCAGCTCCATCAGCCGTTCGGCGGCAACGCCGATCATCTCCCGTAGCAAATCGGCATCGGCACTCTTCTCAACAAGCGAGCGCACGTTCATCATATCGTCGGTCATCGGTGTCTTTCCATCAGGTTGGTCTTGAACAGCCCGACCCTGCCGGAAAAAAACTGATGGCCATCTAATCCTCAGGACCTACACTACCCGGCGGGACACGATCCGTTGCCCGAAATGAGGGACACATCATGCATGCCCACAAGCTCGGGCCGACTATAATGTGGCGATGATGACTGTCACGAAAACGACACAGCCGCTTCCCGTCTTGCTGCTAAGACTCACGAGGTTCCCGAGACCTTTTCTTTGGCCAGCCAGGCGCGGAAAGCTTCGAGCGGCGGGTAATTGGTCCGCGATTGCGGCCAGACGAGCCAGTAGGACCCCGAGCCCGGCACCGATCTCTTCAGGACCGGTACCAGGCGCCCTTCGATTATTTCAGTGTCAGCGAGATAGGCCGGAAGAAGAGCCACGCCGAGCCCGGAGATCGCCGACTGCGTCATCGTCGCGAACTGGTCGAAAAGCATCCCCGTCACGTTCGCCGGTCGCGCTCCCTGAGCGGCAAACCAGATCCTCCAGCCGGTCGGCCTGGTTTCCAGTTGCAGAAGTGGCAACCTCGCCATGTCCGCGATGTCGTCAATCGGATGTTCAGCGAGGAGCGCTGGCGAAATGCACGCCGTCAGGCGCTCCTCGAAGAGTTTCATATGGTCGGCATCCCGCCAATCGTCTGCTCCAAAATGAATGGCTGCGTCAAAACTCTCGGCGGCAAAGTTAAAGCGCTTGAGCCGCGTCGCGAGGTTGATCGTGATACCTGGATGTTTGACCAGGAATGCGCCCAACCGCGGCGCCAGCCATCGCGTACCGAAAGCCGGCAGGATAGCCAGCGACAGGGTGCCGCCGCCTGGGTTGGCGGCGAATTCCATGCTGCCCCGCTGGATGAGATCGAGCGCGCGGCTCACGTTCCGCCCGTAGGCATGGGCTGCTTCCGTCGGAATGAGCTTCTGCCTGTGTCGCTCGAAGAGCGGCCGGCCAAGCTGCTGCTCCAGATTCTGCACGAGGCGGCTCACAGTGCTCTGTGTCAAATCAAGCTCACGCGCCGCCGCCGCCGTTGAGCCGGTGCGCAAGACGGCTTCGAACGCAGAGAGGAGGCTCATGGAGGGAAGGAACCGACGCGGGCGCATCAAACCTATGCATTTTATGAATTAGATCACATCTAAATAGGGTTATTTCTCGCGAAACACAATCGGTAAATGCATGAGCAAGCAGCTTCGATATCCGAGGTCGCATTTCATTCGAGGGAAATCCGTGACGACAAATTCCGCCACAGCCATGTCTTCCGCACAGACGAGCGCGTTTGCGTGGGACGATCCCTTCCTCTTGGAGGAGCAGCTCTCTGAAGAGGAACGCATGATCCGCGATGCTGCCAAGGCCTTTGCAGAGGCCGAATTGCTGCCGCACGTGGGGGATGCCTATCTTGAGGAGAAGACTGATCCCGGTCTCTTCCGGCTGATGGGCAGGGCCGGGCTTCTCGGCGTAACGTTGCCGGAAAAATATGGGGCGGCTGGCGCCAACTTCGTCTCTTACGGCCTGGTTGCGCGCGAGGTCGAACGCGTCGATTCAGGCTATCGGTCGATGATGAGCGTCCAGTCGTCGCTGGTGATCTATCCGATCTATGCCTATGGCTCGGAAGAACAGCGAGACAAGTATCTACCGGGCCTCGTATCCGGGGAATTGATCGGCTGCTTCGGTCTGACCGAGCCGGATGCCGGCTCCGATCCCGGCGACATGAAGACCCGCGCCGAGAAAATCGACGGCGGGTACCGCCTGCGCGGCTCAAAGATGTGGATCTCCAATGCGCCGATCGCCGATGTCTTCGTTGTCTGGGCGAAGTCGGAAGCTCATAACCGCCAGATCCGCGGTTTCATCCTCGAAAAGGGCATGAAAGGCCTGTCGGCGCCGAAGATCGGCGGCAAGCTGTCGCTGCGTGCCTCGATCACCGGCGAGATCGTGATGGACGGCGTCGAGATCGGCGAGGACGCCCTGCTGCCGAATGTTTCGGGTCTCAAGGGGCCGTTCGGCTGCCTGAACCGCGCCCGTTATGGCATTTCCTGGGGCGTGCTCGGCGCTGCCGAGGATTGCTGGTTGCGTTCGCGGCAATATGGACTGGACCGCGTTCAATTTGGCAAACCGCTGGCTGGCGCTCAACTCTTCCAGAGGAGGCTGGCGGACATGCAGACGGAGATTGCACTGGGGCTGCAGGCTTCACTCCGCGTAGGGCGCCTGATGGACGAGCACAAGTTCGCGCCGGAAATGATTTCTATCGTCAAGCGCAACAACTGCGGCAAGGCGCTCGATATCGCCAGGCAAGCCCGTGACATGCACGGCGGCAACGGCATCCAGATCGAATACCACGTCATGCGCCATTCCCAGAACCTTGAAACGGTCAACACCTATGAGGGCACGCATGATGTCCACGCACTGATCCTCGGCCGCGCCCAGACCGGTATTCAGGCGTTCTTCTGATGGGCGGTCCGAACAGTGCACCGCTTGCCGGCCTGAAAGTCGTCGAACTTGCCCGCATCCTTGCCGGTCCCTGGATCGGCCAGACACTCGCCGATCTCGGCGCCGAGGTTATCAAGGTGGAAAGCCCGCAGGGCGACGACACCCGCAGTTGGGGGCCACCCTTTATCGAACGCCCGGACGGTAAGGGCGGCGCTGAGAAGGTGGCGGCGTATTTTCATGCGGCAAACCGAGGCAAGTCGTCGGTCATTTGTGACTTCGGCGATCCCGAGGGTCTTGAGCGCGTCAAAGCATTGATCGCAGAAGCTGACGTTGTGATTGAGAACTTCAAAGTTGCCGGGCTGCAAAAATTCGGTCTCGATTATGAAAGCATCGCCGCGATCAATCCGCGGATCGTCTACGCTTCGGTGACCGGTTTCGGTCAGACAGGCCCGCGCGCCCGTCAGCCAGGATACGATTTCCTCATACAGGGTATGTGCGGAATTATGGACCTGACCGGTGAGCCAGACGGTGAACCGCAGAAAGTCGGCGTCGCCTGGATCGACGTCTTTACCGGACTTTACGGCGTCATCGGCATTCAGGCAGCGCTTGCCGAGCGCGACCGCTCCGGCGTTGGCCAGCATGTCGATCTGGCGCTCTTCGACGTCGGAGTTTCCGTCCTTGCCAACCAGGCCATGAATTATCTCGCAACCGGCAACGTGCCTCACCGTATGGGAAACGCTCATCCGAATATCGTGCCCTATCAGGTTTTCCCGGCCTTCGACGGTCATCTCATTATCGCTTGTGGCAACGATCGGCAGTTCGCATCCCTTTGCGACCTGCTGGATCTCGCTGCGCTCGCCGGAGACCCGGCCTACGCCACCAATCCCGCACGAGTGGAAAACCGCGAGAAGCTTTGCGCGATAATTGCGGAAAAGACGCGACTTCGGCCGAAAGCAGAACTGATCGCCGCACTTGAAGGGGCGGGTGTTCCGGGAGGACCGATCAATAGCGTCGCCGAGGCGATCGACGATCCGCAGATCAAGGCGCGCCGGCTTAAGATCGCTCCGGAAGGCTTGTCCGGCCTGAGAACGCCGATCGGCTTGTCGCGCAGCCTCCTCACGCTCGACAGTGCCTCGCCGCTTTTGGGTGCTGGACGCTGGAGCTTTTCTTCCGAAGAGTCGAGGGTAGACACGAAATGACGATCGAAACCATCGGAGTGCTCGGCGCCGGGCAGATGGGCAGCGGTATCGCTCATGTGCTTGCAATTGCGGGATTCGAGGTCTCGCTGATGGACGTCGACGCGGATCGGCTCGTCGCCGCGGTCGCCAAAATTAGCGAGGATATGGACCGGCAGGTGGCACGGGGAACGATCGCGGCCGAGGCAATGTTGAGCGCCGTTGGACGCCTCAGGACGACCGTAAACCTGCCCGAACTTGGCACGCTCGATCTGATCATCGAGACGGCGGCGGAGAGCGAGCCGGTCAAGCTGAAATTATTCGACGATCTCCGACCTCACCTGAAGCCGGAAGCGATCCTCACCTCAAACACGTCTTCGCTCTCGATCACCCGTCTAGCCGGACGGACTCGAAAGCCCGAGCAGTTTATGGGCCTCCACTTCATGAATCCGGTTCCGGTCATGCAGCTCGTCGAGCTCATTCGTGGAATCGTGACCAGCAACGAGACTTTCGAGGCTGTCCGCGCCGTCGTACAACGACTCGGCAAAACCGCAGTCGTTGCGGAGGATTACCCCGCCTTTATCGTGAACCGGATTCTGGTCCCGATGATCAACGAAGCCGTTTATACGCTTTACGAGGGTGTCGGTTCGGTTTTCGACATCGATCAGAGCATGAAGCTTGGCGCGAATCATCCGATGGGACCGCTGGAACTGGCTGATTTCATCGGCCTCGATACCTGCCTCGCCATCATGAACGTTCTGCATGAAGGCCTGGCGGACAGCAAGTACCGCCCATGTCCACTGTTGGTGAAATATGTCGAAGCGGGATGGCTAGGACGCAAAGTCGCCAGAGGCTTTTATGATTATTGCGGCGATACGCCGGTTCCGAGCCGCTGATCAGGAGTGCTGCACATGAAGATTCTCGTTCCCGTGAAGCGGGTAGTTGATTACAACGTGAAGATCCGGGTGAAGCCGGATGGTTCGGGCGTCGAGCTTGCGAATGTGAAGATGTCGATGAACCCGTTCGACGAGATTTCGGTCGAAGAAGCGCTGCGGCTGAAGGAGGCCGGCAAGGCCGAGGAAGTGGTGGTGGTGTCGATCGGACCGGCCAAGGCCGAGGAGACATTGCGCACCGCCCTTGCCATGGGCGCGGATCGCGCCATCCTGGTCGAGACCGAAGATCAGGTCGAGCCGCTGGCCGTCGCCAAGATCCTCAAAGGTGTTGCCGATGCCGAACAGCCGGGCCTGATCATCGTCGGCAAGCAGGCGATCGATGATGACTCGAACCAGACCGGCCAGATGCTGGCGGCCCTCTTGGGTTCGGCGCAGGCGACCTTCGCCTCGAAGATCGAGATCGGCGAGGGAAAAGCCAAGGTGACCCGCGAGGTCGATGGCGGCCTGCAGACGATCGAGGTCAAGCTGCCGGCGGTGGTGACCACGGATCTTCGCCTCAACGAGCCGCGTTACGCCTCGCTGCCGAACATCATGAAGGCGAAGAAGAAGCCGCTCGACAAGAAGGCGCCTGCCGATTTCGGCGTCGATACGACACCGCGGCTGAAGGTGCTGAAGACCGAAGAGCCGTCCGGCCGCAAGGCAGGCGTCAAGGTCAAGTCGGTCGCCGAACTGGTCGAGAAGCTGAAGACCGAAGCCGGCGTGCTCTGAGGATAGAAAGGGAGAACTTCACCATGGCCATTCTTCTTCTGGCTGACCACGACAATGCCCATCTTTCCGACCAGACCGCCAAGGCGCTGACGGCGGCCACTCAGATCGGCGGCGATATCCATGTGCTGGTGGCCGGCAAAGCCGCCAAGGCTGCGGCCGATGCCGCCGCCAAGCTTGCCGGCGTCTCCAAGGTGCTGCTGGCCGAAAGCGACGAGCTTGCCAACAATCTCGCCGAACCGCTTGCCGATCTCATCGTCTCGCTGGCGGCAGGTTATGACACCATCCTGACGGCTGCTACCTCGGTCGGCAAGAACGTCATGCCGCGTGTCGCAGCTCTCCTCGATGTCGCCCAGGTCTCGGAAATCATCGAGGTGGTTTCGTCCAACACCTTCAAGCGGCCGATCTATGCCGGCAATGCCATCCAGACGGTGCAGGCAAGCGATGCCAAGAAGGTGATCACCGTGCGCACCGCCTCCTTCGCTTCCGCCGCAGAAGACGGTTCGGCCACTGTCGAGGCAATCCCGGCGGTCGCCAATCCCGGTCTTTCGAGCTTCGTCGCCGATGCGCTGTCGACCTCCGATCGTCCGGAACTGACCTCGGCCAAGATCATCATCTCGGGCGGACGCGCACTCGGTTCGGCGGAGAAGTTCAAGGAAGTCATTCTGCCGGTTGCCGACAAGCTCGGGGCGGCCGTTGGCGCCTCCCGCGCTGCCGTCGATGCCGGCTACGCGCCGAACGACTGGCAGGTCGGCCAGACCGGCAAGGTGGTGGCACCGCAGCTTTACATCGCCTGCGGCATATCAGGCGCCATCCAGCATCTCGCCGGCATGAAGGACTCGAAGGTCATCGTCGCCATCAACAAGGACGAGGAGGCACCGATCTTCCAGATCGCCGACTACGGCCTCGTCGCCGATCTCTTCGAGGCACTGCCGGAACTCGAAGAGGCGCTGTGAAGATTGATATCTGTTTCCGATCTAGCATGCCCGTTGTGAGGGCGCGCTCAAACGACGAAGCCAGATGCCGCAATGGGGCGGCGCTCCGCATAGCCAAGAAGATGACTGTGCCTCAGAGCGACGATGGTGAAGCGGGTCCGATGATTTCGGCCCCAAGCATCAAGCGGGGGACAAGCGGGGACTATGTTGTGGGAATTGATGCGTCGCTGGCACGGCTCTGAACTCGGGTTAACGTTTCTTCCCTGAACGGTTTGGGTGTGATTCAAGAGTGTCGGTGATTTGGAGGCCGACATGTTTGAAGACGATCGCCCGCGGCTGCGGGTTTTGCTGGACCATTTTAGTCTCGTTGAGGATGAGCGGGAGCAATGGCGGGTCGCCCATCCGTTACCCGAGGTGCTTCTTCTGGTCGTTTGCGGGACGATCGGCGCATGCGACGATTTTGACGAGRTCGTCGAATGGGGRGAGGATAACCTGGCGTTTTTACGTCGGTTTCTTCCCTATCACCATGGCATACCGGGTTCGCGCTGGCTGCGCATTCTGCTCAACCGGATCGATCCGGACCTGTTTTCGAACTGCTTCATATCCTGGGCGGCGACGCTTCGACCCGATGCTCCGGCGCTGGTGGCGATTGACGGAAAGACCTCGCGCGGCAGTCATGACCGGGCCAACGGCCGGGCGGCGCTGCATCTCGTCTCGGCTTTCGCCACCCGTGAACGGCTGGTTCTTGGACAAGAGGCAGTGGCAACGACAAGCTGTGAGCAGGACACCATCCCCTTGCTGCTGGAACGGTTGGCCGAAAARGATCGCCTGAAAGGCGCGCTCGTGACCATCGACGCCATTGCCTGCAATGCCAAAACCGCCYAGGCGGTGCTCGATGCAGGCGCTGATTACCTCCTGGCGGCCAAGGCCAATCAGCCCGGCCTGATGGGTGAGATCGAGCGCTTCTTTGCCGACGCTCCGGCAAACCTCACCTCAACCGTGACCGAAGTCGACAAGGGCCATGGCCGGGTCGAAGAGCGGCGGGTCACCGTCTCCACTCAAATCGACTGGCTCTCCGGCGACAGGCGCTTTCCCGGCGAATACCGCTTCCCGTCCATCGCCACCATCGTCAAGGTGCAAGCACAAGTCTATGAAAAGTCCAGGCAAAGCAGCCAGGTCCGCTTCTATATCTCCTCRCGGTCGATGACCGCGCTCCAGTTCGCCGAGGCCATACGTGGCCATTGGGCCATCGAGAACTCCCTCCATTGGGTACTCGACGTCACCTTCAACGAGGATGCCGCCCGATCTCGAACCGGGCATGGACCAGCCAACATGGCCGTCGTCCGACACTTCGCCATCAACATGGTTCGAAGCCATAACGACAAGCGCAGTATCAAACTCAGACGAAACAAAGCAGGCAGAAACCCACAATACATGGCCGAAATCATCCGAGCATGACTGTTAACCCGGATTCAG
>NZ_JARWLA010000079.1:0-12189 GCF_047445805.1 Rhizobium sp. BR 314
CGGATCGTCGCGGCCGCTCGTCGCTTAATGGATTTTCCCGCGAGTGGTCGTGTTGGCAGAATTGCAGGGACGCGCGAACTGGTGWTCAACGGTACCCCATACGTCGCAGCTTATGCTGAAACGCAATCGGCGGTTCGTATTCTCCGCATACTTCATGGCGCGCAGGAATGGCCAGACACTATTCCAACCAGCTAGGCTTCCAACTCGTGTCTGGGTCAATGGGTCGCCAGTTCGGATCCCATCAAGAGCAATATTGGCAGCCACATCGTAAATGTGGTCAAGGCAACAACGTGATGGGATCCGAAGCTAAGTTCGTTTATAACAAGCCATGCTCTCAGATGTCGGTACTGCGTCCTTCGATGCGAGCTAAGACCCGATCCAACGCCGACACCAGTGTGGCGCGCCCACCCTTCGTCTCAAAATCCGACAGGACCTGCTCATTCAGCCCGCCTTTCGTTGCGAATTCTTCGCTGAGCGTATGAAACGAATGGACGGGTCCTTCATTGGCCCGCAGTGCGAGGCTCTCAAACAGCGGCGCAATATAAGCTTGCCCCTTTGATCGATCGAGCCCGTTGTTTTCCAGCCAGTCGGTCGTCCACTCCATGACCCCGAAGAAGGTCGACATCATGGCGCTGGCAGCAGCAAGAAGATCATATTCCTTTCGGGATTCGCATTGAACAGCCGTGCCAAGCGCGTCGAACAGGGCAGCTATTTCAGGATTGGGAGGGTAAATCGCTGTCACGCCCCGGCGATCTGCGACGAAAGGCAAGGGGATCGCCTGTACGAGGTCTATCTCCGCCCTGATCCAGTCGAGCAGGTTTTGCCGCCCCATCGTGGCGATGACGCTGACGATGCGTTGTTCATTCCTGAAACGGAGCGCGCGTATCACCTCTTCGGCGATCTGCGGACGTATGGCGAGGACCACAATGTCGCTGCGATCAACCACCGTCTGGTTGTCTGCTGCCACGGTGACGTCGTCGAATTTGGCGGCAAGCCTTGCTGCGATGTCCGCGTTGCGGGGCGAGACATAGACCTTAGAGACATGTGCCGGCTCGGCCAGGAGGCCGTGCACCATAGCTTCGGCGATCGCACCGGTTCCGACAAAGCCTATCGTTTTCATATCTGCCATCTACTCCGCAGCCCGCGCGGGTCCGAGCGGGACATCGGTGGTATAGTTCTCGCGCATGAAATTGATGAAGTTATCCTGGAATTGCCGTGTGTGAGCATGGGCGAGTTCATCTGCCAGGTCGACGTTCTTATCCCGAATTGCCTCCAGCATCAGGCTATGCTCGTCCGTGAGGAGATACCCCTCGTGGGTGCGTTCCAGATATTCGAAATGCAGGTGCAGCATGCGCTGACCCTGCGACAGGAGCTTCTCATAGAAAGATGCCAGATAGTGGTTCTTTCCCGCATAGGCAATCGCCATGTGGAATTCCTTGTTCGCCTCCGACATCGCCAGATGATTTCCGACTTTCACGGCGGTCGCAAATGCCTTTTCCCGTTTGGCAATCAGCTTGAGGTCGGTATCGGTTCGAAGCGCCGCCGCCAGGCGCGTGTTCATTCGCTGGGCGATGTCGAGCGCCTCCACATACTTCGGAAAGCTTCCCACTTCGATGGGCGCGACGATCGTGCTGCGGTTGGACAATGTCACGACGAGTTCGTCCGCGCCCAGGCGGATCAAGGCTTCGCGCACCGGCGATCGCGACATGTCGAAGCGCTCGGCCAGTGTTGTTTCATCGAGAAGCTGACCCGGCGGCAGGGTGAGGGCGAGGATCTCGTTGCGCAGCGTTTCATAGACGCTTTTCCAGCCGGTTCCCCGGACCCGTTTCACTTCAGTCTCGTCAGACACTTAAGTCCCTTTCGTTCACACATATGACATTGGGCCAGAAAAACAGCGTGTCGGCAATGTAACTTTTTCGCTTGACTTTGTCGACACTGTGTTGACATAAATTTGCCAGTCGACACGAAGCCGACAGAAGAATCGAGAAGAAACGGCCAAAGCCGACGAGTGGAACCGCGCTTCGCGCACAGCAAAAGAGGAATGCCGATGCTTTCGAAGTTGATCACGTCCGCCTTGCGGGCGTTGCCCGCGCTCGCCCTTATGGCAGGCGTTTCCGCAACCAGCGCCTATGCTCAGACCGCCGATAGCTATTGGCAGGGCGTGCAGAAGGCCGGTGTCTTGAGGTGCGGCGCGGCGGTTGCTCCGCCCTACGTCATGCGCGACCCGGCAACCGGCGAATATTCGGGCTTCTTTGCCGATCTCTGCAAGGAATTCGCCGAGGTGCTCAAGGTGAAGCCGCAGTTTGTCGATACGACATGGGACAATATCGTTGCCGGTCTTCAGGCCGGCAAATGGGACGTCTCGCTGGCGCTGAACCGCACGGCGACCCGCGCCATGGCGGTCCAGTTCTCGATCCCGGCGATGGAGTATCAGATCTCGCTCGCCTACAATAAGAACAATCCGAAGATCCCGGCGACTGCAGTCTCGGTCGCCGACATCGACAAAACTGGCGTCACGATCGCAGTCATGTCCGGCACGGCCCAGGACAAGGCGATCTCTGCAGCCGTGAAAAGCGCAACCATCATGCGCCTTCCGGGCAATGACGAGACGCGGCTGGCCCTTACCTCGAAGCGAGCCGACATTCTGGTCGACGCATCCGATACCAACCAGCTTCTCACCCAGGCAAATCCCGATTGGGCCGTGGCCCTGAACCCGAAGCCTGCGCTTGCCAAGCAAGGCGTCTCCTTCGGCCTGCCGCACAGCATGTCGGCCTCGGATGTCGAAGTCGCTAACATCTTTCTCGAGGAGAGGGTGGCCACCGGTCATGTCGACGAACTGATCCGCAAGGCCGTCGGCGAAGTTCTCAAGGGCGCAAAATAAGTTCCGCCCGACGTCGGCGCTTTGTCGCCGGCGTACCCTCTCGCTGTTCAGATAAACCGAGATCGGCCATGACCACGTCTTTCAGTCTCCCCCTCGTTAAAATGCAGGCGCTCCACAAGAGCTACGGCAACGGAGCCGTCCAGGTGCTGAAAGGCATCGACATCGAAATGAAGCCCGGTGAGCGCGTCGTGGTCATCGGCCCGAGCGGCGGCGGCAAGAGCACGCTGCTCCGGGTGATGATGGGCCTCGAGCAGATAGATAGCGGGTCGATCAGCTTCGATGGGAAAGCCTATATTTCGTCCGAAGGCCTGGGTAAAAAGACGCTCATCGATACGGAGGTCCGCCGGTCGATCGGCATGGTCTTTCAGCACTACACGCTTTTTCCGCATCTGAACGTGATGCAAAACCTCGTTCTTGCGCCATGCAAGGTGCGCCGGGAAGCCAAGACGCAGGCCGTGAACCGCGCCCAGGCTCTCCTCGAGCGGTTCGGTTTGGGAGCAAAGGCCAAAGCCTATCCAGCCCAGCTTTCCGGTGGCCAGAAGCAGCGCGTCGCCATCGCACGCGCCCTGATGCTGGATCCGAAGCTGATGCTCTTCGACGAGGTCACGTCGGCGCTTGATCCCGAGCTTGTGAGCGAGGTCGAACAAGTGATCCTTCAGCTGGCATCGCAGAACATGCCGATGATGATCGTGACCCACGACATGTGGTTTGCGAGGAACATCGCCTCGCGCGTGATCTTCTGTGCCGGCGGCGTTGTCGTCGAGGACGGCCCTCCCGAACAGGTGCTCGGTTCTCCCCGGGAGGAACGAACCAAGGAATTTATCGACCGCGTCTTTCACATCAAGCAGCAGGGGGCGGTTGCATGAGTTACGCCTTCGACTTCAACGCGGTCTCGATCGCGCCGCTCCTGCAGGGCCTTTGGGTTTCTCTGGAACTGACCGCGGCGGCCAATGTCATCGGTATCGGTCTGGGCTTTGTGCTCGCCCTTCTGATCATGAGCCCTTACCGGCCGGTCCGCCTGCCATTCATGCTGTTCGTCGAGTTTTTCCGCTGCACGCCAGCCATCGTTCAGATCGTCTGGATCTTCTACTGCGTCCCGATGATCTTCGACGTCTTCCTCGATCCGATCACCATGGGTGTGCTGGCGCTCGGGCTGAACCTCATGGCCTTCAATGCCGAGGCCTATCGGGCGGCGATCCAGGCGGTTCCACGCGAGCAGCTTGACGCCGGTATCGCGCTCGGCCTGTCGCCGTTGCAGCGCGTGCTCTACATCGTCTTCCCAACTGCATTCCGTGCCTCGATCCCCATCCTGCTGACGAACGGCATCGTCATCTTCCAGCAGAGCGCCCTGGTCGCAATCGTCGCAATCCAGGATCTCATGTACCAGGGAAAGACGCTTGCGACGGAAACGTACCGACCGATCGAGACATTCACGGTCGTCGCGCTCATCTATTTCGCCGTGTCCTTCCCGATCACGCAGATCGTCGGCTTCCTTGAACGCCGCCGGCAACTTCTCGTCAGCTAGGAGGCCACGATGACACTCGATTTCTCGATCCTTCTCCGCTTCGAGCATGCGCTTTTGCTCGGCCTTTGGATGACGATCAAATTGACGCTCATCTGCATTGTGCTCGGATGCTCCCTCGGCTTTCTGGTGGGTCTCGCCAGAACCTCCGGCAACGTCGCGATGCGGGCTGTTTCCAGCATCTATGTCGAGTTCTTTCGCGGGACGCCGGTGCTCATCCAGCTCTTCTGGATCTTCTTCTGCCTGCCTCTGCTGCTCGGTGTCGAGCTGTCGAACCTCGCATCGGGTGTGATTGCGCTGACCCTCTATATGGGTGCGATCACCAGCGAGACCTTTCGCGCAAGTCTGAGGTCGATTGGATCGGAGCAGATGGACGCCTGTGTTGCGCTCGGACTCCCGCGGAATATCCAGATCGTCAACGTCGTGCTTCCACAGGCCGTCCTGCGCGCGATCCCGACGCTGCTTTCGAACTGCGTCAGCCTGTTCAAGGAAAGCGCCCTGGTTTCGGCCGTCGGCATGGCCGATCTGATGTTCGTCGGCCAGAACATCTCGAACAATACAGCGCGCCCCGTCGAGGTGCTGACCGTCGTCGCGCTGATCTATTTCGTCATCGCATTTCCGCTGACGCGAGCCGTCTCGTTCATCGAGGTGCGCATACTGAAGAAACTCGCCCTCTAAACGCAATTGCCTCACATACAGGAGACTTCCATGAAACTGTCCGGCGTCATGCCCGCGCTCATCACCCCCTTCGACGCGAACGGCAGGGTCGATTTCAAGGCCTTCGAAAAGCATCTGACTGCGCTGCGCGCCGCCGGTGTGACCGGATGGGTGCCCATGGGGTCGACAGGTGAATATTCCGCAATGTCGAACCCGGAACGTGACGATGTGCTGCGCTTCGTCAAGGACTTCGCCAGAGAAGGCGAGGCCCTGATTGCCGGCACGAATGCGTCGGCAACCCGCGAAGTCATCGAGAATACTCTTCGGGCCAAGGAGATCGGCTACGACACCGTCTTGCTGGCGACGCCTTTCTACACGCGCCCGACACAGGACGAACTGCTCGCGCATTTTCGCCGGGTGCTCCAGGCGACCGATATCAACCTCGTTCTCTACAGCTATCCCTATAAGGATGGCATCGAGATAGGATTCGACATCCTCGATGCGCTCGCCGACGACCCTCGCGTTCTCGGTATCAAGGAAAGCTCTGGTTCCCTGCAGCGCGCGGTCGATATCCACTCCCGCTACAATGGGCGTATCAACTTGATCTCCGGCTCTGACGACATTGCTCTCGACTTCATGTTCTGGGGCGCCGATGCCTGGATCTGCGGGCCTGCCAACTGCATGGCAAAGGCCTGCGTCGATCTCGATCGAACCTTCCGCTCGGGCGATCTCGCAAGTGCGCGCGAGAAGATGATCGTGCTCTATCGCGCGATGAACATCCTCGAGAGCGGCAAGTTCGTGCAGAAGGTCAAGTATGGCTGCGAGCTTCAGGGCCTGCCGGTCGGCAACAGCCGTGCGCCGCTCGGCGAACTGACGGCCGATGAGAAGGCCGAGTTCAAGGCTGCCATGGAGCCAATCTTGAACTGGTAAAGGATGAGGGCGGCAAGACCGCTCCGCCCCTTAAGCAAACATGAGGTCGTCATGACATCTACCGTGGTCGTGGGAGCCGGAATCATCGGCGTCGCCATCGCATACGAGCTTCAGCGTCGCGGCAGGGTCGTCACGCTTCTGGATAGGAATGCGCCGGGCACCGGTGCTTCCTTTGGCAACATGGCAAGCATCGCCGTCACCGAATTCATGCCGGCCTCGCGGCCGGGCATCTGGGCGCAGATGCCGAAGTGGATGCTCGATCCGGAAGGGCCGGTGCGCATCCGGCCATCCTATATGCCGAGGCTGATGCCGTGGTTCGTTCGTTTTCTGGCGGCAAGCCGGCCATCGAAGCTCCGCGCCCTGGAAGCCGCAGGGGCAGCGCTCTGCAGGCGCGTCCACGAGGATCTGGACGCTCTGCTTGCGGAGACCGGGTTAAGGCACATGTTGAGCCAGGAAGGCTGCCTCAGTCTTTACACTGACGATGCGGAATTCCGCGCCGATCGGGAGCATATCGAGATCCTGGATCGCTTCGGTTTCCGCTATGAGGTAATTGGCGCCAACGCGATACGCGATCTGGAACCCGCCCTGACGACGAAAATCGGAAAGGCCGTCCTCTTTCCCGACAACCGCTCGATAGCCGACCCTCACAAACTCGTGGTCGCCATCGCGGATAAGTTTCAGGCGCTCGGCGGCTCCGTGGACCAGGGTGAAGCGGTTGGATTCGAGCATGGCGAAAGCGATATATCCGCCGTGGTGCTTCGAGATGGACGAAAGATCGTCGCGGATGAGGTCGTTCTGGCTGCGGGCGCTTTCACGGGACGTCTTTCCAGGGCGGTCGGTGAGCCCATACCGCTTGAAACCGAGCGCGGTTATCACACCCAGATCACGGAGCCGGGGATCTCCATGCGCCACTCCGTCATCTGGCCGGCGAGAGCCTTCATGGTGACACCCACAGCCGGCGGGATCCGGGTCGGCGGGACCGTGGAGATGGCGGGCCTTGATGCACTGCCGGACTATCGTCGCGCCAAGGTGCTGGTGAAACGGGCGAGGGAGGCGTTGCCGGAGCTGCAGGCCCACCGAGCGTCGGAATGGATGGGTCACCGCCCCGCCTTGCCGGATACCGTGCCCATCATCGGGCCGTCCGCCAGGCGAAAAAACCTTTGGTATGCTACCGGCCACGGCCATCTCGGGCTGACTTACGCGGCGACAACAGGCCGGCTGACGGCCGATCTCGTCACGGGCGTCCAGCCGCCCGTGGACATGAAACCCTATCGCGTCGACCGCTTTTGAGCCGGCCGCCATTCCGAAAGCAAGGAATTTGACATGCGAACAGAATTGTACATCGACGGCAAATGGGTGAAGCCGGTCGGGGGCGGGACCTGCCTCGTGACCAATCCTGCCACGGAGGAGACGATCCAGACGATCGCGGCTGCGACGGCCGAAGACATCGACGCGGCGGTGAAGGCGGCTCGTCGTGCCTTCGACCGGGACGGTTGGCCGAAGCTGACCGGTGCCGAACGCGCGAAATATCTTCGCGCCATCGCAGAGGGCATTCGTGCCCGGCAATCCGAAATTGCCCGCCTGGAAGTCCTGGACAACGGCAAACCTTTCTCCGAAGCGGCCTGGGATGTCGCCGACGCGGCGGGCTGCTTCGATTTTTATGCCGGACTTGCCGAACAACTCGACAACAATCCTGAAGAACCGATCGCCTTGGCCGACGATCGCTTCACGTCGAAAGCGGTCAGGGAGGCTATTGGCGTCGCAGGCGCCATCATTCCCTGGAACTATCCGCTGCTGATGGCGGCCTGGAAGGTCGCTCCGGCGCTGGCCGCCGGATGCACCGTCGTCCTCAAGCCTGCCGAGCTGACATCCCTTACCGCTCTGGAACTCGCCGCCATTGCCGACGAGGCTGGATTGCCGCCCGGCGTCCTCAATATTGTCACCGGCGCCGGATCGGTGGCTGGTCAGGCGATCATCGATCACAAGGGGGTCGACAAGCTGGCCTTTACCGGGTCCGGCCCCGTCGGCTCGAAGATCATGGCCGCAGCCGCCCGCGACATCAAACGCGTCAGCCTTGAGCTCGGCGGCAAGTCGCCCTTCGTCGTCTTCGAGGATGCCGACATAGATCAGGCCGTCGAATGGATCATGTTCGGCATCTTCTGGAACCAGGGGCAGGTCTGCTCCGCGACCTCGCGCGTTCTCGTTCACGAGGCACTTTATCAGCGCCTGCTCGCCCGCCTGATAGAGGAAACCGGCAGGATCGCGATCGGCAATGGCCTCGATGAAGGCGTGCTGCTCGGCCCGCTGGTCTCCAAGCGCCAATACGAGCAGGTCATTGCCGCAATCGAAGCCGCCCGCAACGCAGGTGCGACCGTCGCCTGCGGAGGCATCCGTCCGGAAGGGTTCGACAAGGGCTACTTTCTCCGGCCGACCGTCCTGACCGATGTTCCGCTCGACAGCGATGCATGGGTCGAGGAGATCTTCGGCCCCGTCGTCTGCATGCGGTCCTTCAAGACGGAGGAGGAGGCGATCGAACTTGCCAACAGCTCCCGTTTCGGTCTCGCCGCCGCCGTCATGTCCAAGGATGACGTCCGCGCCGAGCGGGTGGCCGCAGCTTTCCGGGCCGGCATCGTCTGGATCAACTGCTCGCAGCCGACATTCACCGAGGCACCCTGGGGAGGCTACAAGGAATCCGGCATCGGTCGCGAGCTCGGTCGCTGGGGCCTGGATAACTACCTGGAGACCAAGCAGATCACCAAATACGTCACCGACAAGCCATGGGGCTGGTACATCAAGTAGGAGATTGCGTCGATGCGTTTCGAGAAATCGCTTGAGCTGCTGCTCGTCCATTGCCAAGGCGAACTCGGCCATGTGCTTGTCGGCGGCGCGCCGGRGATCCCCGGCGCAACCATGCTGGACAAGATGAACCATATCAACACGGTCGATGACAGCCTCCGGCGCTTCGTCACTTTCGAACCGCGTGCCAACGTCGCGATGTCGGTCAATCTCCTGCTGCCGCCGATCCGATCTGACGCCGATGCTGGCTTCATCGTGCTCCAGGCAGATCGGGCACATCCCATGTCGGGGAGCAACTGCATCTGTGTCGTTACGGCGTTGCTTGAAAGCGGCAGGGTGCAGATGCAGGAGCCGGAAACCACCGTTCGCCTCGACACGCCCGCCGGGCTGGTCGTCGCTCGCGCGAGGTGTAAGGGTGGCCGCTGCCTGAGCGTCAGTCTCGACAATGTGCCAAGTTTCGCAGAGCTGCTCGATCATGAGATCGATACGCCGGCATGGGGTCGGATCAAGCTCGATATCGCTTTCGGCGGCGTCTATTATGCGCTCGTTGACGTCCGTCAGATCGGGCTTGCCATCGAACCCGGTAATGCCCGCGCTCTTGCCGAGGCCGGTGTCGAGCTCAAGCGGCTTCTTGTGGATCAGGTCGAGGTCAGGCACCCAACGCTGCCGGGGACCAACGAAATTGCCTATGTCATGTTCCGCGACAGCGAAGCGGACGGCGCCATCCGCACCTGCACGACGCTGCTGCCGGGCAGGGTGGACCGCTCGCCCTGCGGAACGGGCAGCTCCGCCAATCTGGCGAGCTTGCATGCACGCGGGATCGTATCCGTGGGCGACAGCCGCACGTCGCGCTCCATCATCGGTGGCGAGTTCCAGGCGCAAGCGATCGGCGAGACCGAAATCAGCGGGCGGCGAGCAGTGCTGCCGCGTATCACGGGCCGTGGGTATGTCTATGGCCGTACCGAACTTCGCATCGCGGACGACGAGCCGTTTGCCACGGGGTTCGCCCTATCCGACACCTGGGGACCGCAGGTCGATCTGCTGAAATGAGGAGGAGCACATGAGCAAGCCGCTTGAGGGTCAATCGATCCTTCTCACCGGCGCATCAGGCGGGATCGGCGCCGCCATTGTCGAGCGCCTCGCCGCCGAAGGCGCCTGCGTGGCCATTCACTACGGACGGGACAGGGAAAAGGCACGCCACCTTCTCGATCGCATCGGTGGACGGGGCTGGATCATCCAGGCGGATTTGTCGAGGCCTGAAGGCCCATTCGAACTTTGGGCGAGGGCGATAGATGCGGCGGGGCGCGTGCATGCGCTGGTAAACAACGCCGGCATCCGCTCGGAGATAACGATCGACGCTACGGCTGATGACTGGCGGGCTGCATGGCGGAAAGAGTTCCAGGTCAACTTCTTCGCAGCGGCAGATCTTTCCAAGGAGGCCATCCGGCATTTCAAGGCAAACGGCGGAGGCCGCATCGTCAACATGGCAAGCCGTGCCGGGCAGCGTGGCTATGCCGCCGATGCCATGCCCTATGGCGCGACGAAGGCTGCTCTTGTCAATCTGACGAAATCGATCGCCAGAAGTTTTGGCGCCGACGGCGTGACGGCGGTGGCGGTCGCGCCCGGCTGGGTGAGAACTGACATGGCCGAAGACTTCGTCGCGAAGCACGGGAAGAGCGCTGCGGTCGCTGACATACCGATCGGTGAAATGGCGGAACCGTCGGAGGTCGCCGAACTTGTCGCCTTCGTTCTGCGTCCCACGCAGGCCTCGCTCAACGGAGCGACGCTCGACGTCAACGGCGGCAGCTATATCAGGTAAACAAGGGGAGCCTCTCATGAAGCGTTTTGAAGAAAAGGTCGCTGTCGTCACCGGTGCGGGCGGCGGTATCGGATCGGCAATCGCCCGTCGCCTGTCCGCAGAAGGAGCGCTCGTCGTCGTCACTGACGTGAATGCCGAGGCTGCCGCACAGGTCGTTAGGGACATCGAAGCCGAAGGCGGTGCCGCGACCATGATTGCCGCCGACATTTCGAAGAAAGGCCCCTGCTACGCGCTTGTCGAGCAGGCATTCGATCTTCGTGGCCGCATCGACGTCCTCGTCAACAATGCCGGCATCAATCGGCGCGGAAGCCTTCTGTCTCTTTCCGACGAGGACTGGGAAGACAGCTTCACCGTTAACCTCGATTCCATGTTCCATCTCTGCCGCGCGGCCCTGCCGCATATGATTGCAGCCGGCGGCGGGGCGATCGTCAACACGGCGTCCCAATGGGGACTTTATCCGGCGCCCAACCACATCGCCTACAACACCACGAAGGCGGCGGTTGCGGCTTTCACGCAAAACCTGGCTCGGGACTACGCGCCAAACAAGGTGAGGGTAAATGCCGTCTGCCCAGGGGAAATTCACACGCCCATGCTGGAGGCAGGTGTCAGGCGATCGGGCCGCACCATCGCCGATCTCGATAGGTTGGTGCCTTATGGCCGTATCGGCAAGCCGAGCGAGGTTGCCGCGCTGGTCGCATTCCTGGCGTCAGAGGAAGCCGCGTTCATGTGTGGATCGCTGGTCGAGATCACCGGAGCACAGGCGGTGGCTTAGAACGTTAACAATCCCGAATCTGCGTCCGGTACGCCTTACATCGCGAGTTTATATGCTGCGCCAAAATAGTTTACGGAGCGCCGGTTCGATTCCGCTCAAGAGCGAAGAGACGCCAGCGACCTTGGCGCGGCCGCGCTGATCGCGGAATGCCCTCTTCCGAGGGGATACGTCTTTGTCATCGGCCGAGCGAATCGTTCTAGCCAGCCGGACGATTTCAGGCCCTCGCCAGCGTCTCGAACATCCAATTCCAATCGCATGTCAAAAATGGATGTTGGCCCTTTCGCAGAACGTTCCTAACGTTAGCGACAACAGTAATTTCAGAGCGATTGGTTTCGAGCGATGCCTCGGCCGAACGATCTTGGCATCGCGAACGAATGGAAGATGGAAAGGAGTGGCTTGCGGCTTTGGTTGCCGGCCTCCTGCTGAAGGTGATGGCAATGACCCGACAGACGACCCACATGACGCTCTCGCATAGGACCCGTCTCGTTGCGCTGCTTGCCTCGACGGCGCTGGTGCATTCGACGGCAGTGCTGGCGCAGTCACTGCCGTCAGGCGGTCAGGTGGCCGCCGGCAGTGCGACGATCGGGTCGCCATCGGCCGGGTCTCTCACCATCAACCAGACGAGCGGCAGCGCYGTCGTCAAYTGGCAGAGTTTCGATGTCGGCAAGGGCAACCGCGTCACCTTCGTCCAGCCCGATGCCAATTCAGCCATCCTCAACCGGGTGACCGGCCAGACRASKTCGACCATWKCMGGYCAGATCAATGCCAATGGCCAGGTCTATCTGATCAATCCGAACGGCATTGCCATTACC
>NZ_JARWLA010000080.1:0-10781 GCF_047445805.1 Rhizobium sp. BR 314
ATTCAAGGCCAGTTCGGCCGCCGCGGCGCAAAAGAGAGGAGAAAAAGCCAGCCCATTGACCAAACCCTGATCAGAAAACCATACTCAGAGGTGGCTCACTTCTCGGTGGAAAAACCGGCTCAGTTCCGCGTGGAAACCAACAATCGTCGGCATCCATGATATCGCCGCACTCTTTCTACCGACCGATACTACCTTCACTGCCGGAGCTGTGCGTGACCTCGATACAATTGCAGCGTGGCCGAAGGAAAAATTGGCCACGACTGCGCTGGCGCCGATCCTCGGCTTGGATGCACCCGTTGCAACTAGGCTTGCTCCCGTCATCAACACGGGCGACTTGAATAAGGAGCAGATTGATGCGGTGAGGCGGTCTCTCCTCGCACCGCTTACGGTGGTAACCGGTCCGCCGGGGACCGGCAAAAGCCAGGCCATCGTGTCCATCGCTGCTTCCGTGATTGCCGATGGTGGAAGCGTACTTGTTGCATCGAAGAACCACCAAGCCCTCGATGCTGTCGAGACCAGGCTTGGTGGCATCGCTCCGCAGTCTCCGTTCCTAGTGAGGACGCTTGATCCTACACGCGACATCGATCAATCGTTCGATCAGGTGCTTGGCGAACTTGTCAGCGAGCCCACAAGAGGTGCGGCTGAGCCAGACTTGGTTCTACTGTCGAAACTCTCGACGCTCGCGCAAAATCGAAATCGGCTGCTCGACCAGATCGACGAGCTTTCGCGTATCCACGGGTTGATTGCGGAGCTTTTGGAGAGGCTCGAGGCGCAGGAGGCGAGCAGCGCTGAACGCGGAGTCCAGACATTGGTAGAGCCCGAAAAAAACCTCGTCATTCGGTTGATCAACACAATACTGGGAGCTTTCGGTCTTAAATCGAAGTTGTTGGTAGGCAGCCAACGTTCCGGTGGAGAGACAACGCTCGCCACCCTCAGGCAGCGTCTAAAACAGCTCCGCTCTGAATTAGCTACGATCGAAGTAAAGGGTGATCCAGTCGCGATTACGCAGGAGATAGGAGAGGTCGCTCGGGAGCTTCTTCCCAAAGTTCTGGCGTCAAAGGTCAACCTGACTGAGATCGACCGACGGAGGCTAGGCGAGGAGCTTGCCAACCTAGAGCTTGCTCAAAACACCGGGCCGCTGCCATCTGAATTGGCCGGTGAAGTTGTAAGTCACCGGCCCCTGTGGTTGGTTTCAGTCCTTGGCGCGGCACGGCGAGTGCCGCTGTCAGACAGCTTATTCGATCTCGCGATCTTTGATGAAGCAAGCCAGTGCGATATCGCGTCAGCACTGCCGATCTTCGCTAGGGCAAAACGTGCTGTCGTTGTCGGTGACAATCGCCAGCTTTCCTTCATCAGCCAGTTGGGCATTGCGCATGATCGAAACCTGATGCAGGCCCAGAACCTGCCGGTATCAAAGATGGGTCGGTTCGCGCAGAGCCGGAGATCGCTATTCGACTTGGCGGACCTCACGCCCGGGGCGGCGAAGGTTATGCTTCGCGATCAATATCGATCCGCTGCCGATATCGTTGGCTACATCAACGAACACTTTTATGGTGGTCAATTGCGGGTTGCAGGTGACCAGGACAAGCTCAAATCACCAAGGGGCATGAAGCCAGGTATTGCGTGGACCGATGTACCGGCGCCAACATCACCAATGATCGGCAACATCAATAATTCTGAGATCGCCGCGATAGTGCAGCATGTCCGCATGCTCCTCGTGGATCAAGGATATAGCGGGTCGATCGGGGTCATCGCTCCTTTCCGGCCGCAGGTATACGCGTTGGAGCAAGCGATCCACGCAGAAGTCAATGAAAAGCTTCGTGTCAAGGCTGAACTGCGTGTCGGCACGGTTGACAGTTTCCAAGGTCAAGAAAGAGACCTTATCCTTTTCTCACCCACGCTCGGCCATTCGAGTGCGATCAGCGCGGTCACGTTCGTGCAGAAAGACTGGCGCCGCCTGAACGTTGCCATTAGCCGCGCCCGGGCCGTCGCCCATGTCTTTGGCGATTTGTCGTATGCGCGATCTGGCAAGGTGCGGAGTCTTCAACGGCTAGCCGCTACGGCAACCGAACCAAAGGGCCGCATCGGCGAGGGCACGTTTGACAGCAATTGGGAGCGAATTGTGGACGCGGCGCTTAGGAAGCGCGGCTTGAACCCCGTTGCTCAATTCGAAGTCGCCGGTCGTCGCCTGGATTTTGCACTGTTTGGCAGCGGCGATGTCAAGCTCGACCTGGAAGTCGATGGTCGACATTGGCATGCCGACACCGACGGCAAAAGAAAGCTTGGCGACTATTGGAGAGACCATCAGTTGAAATCGCTTGGCTGGAAAATCCAGCGCTTTTGGGTGGACGAACTAGCTCAGGATTTGGAGGGGTGCATTGAACGCGTCGCAAAACAGCTTTCCTAGATCGCGGCGGTTTACCTATATCGCTTTGACGCTTGGCTTGCTCTCAGCGGCCGCGATCTCTGTCGCGTTGATTCAGGTCGACGCTCTTGAGCGCGACTACGGTGCCGTGCGTTCCGACATTCAGCGCTATAACAATGAGCGGACAGAGGCGCTGGGCCGACGCGATAGTGTCCTTTCGGAAATCTCTCAACGAAGTGTAGAAGCCGATGGTATTCGGAAAACCATCGCTGATCTGACCGCACAGCGAGATCGCCTCGACGCAGAGATAAACCAACAGACGGCATCGCTCGCCGAGGGCGTTGAGAAGCTTCAGGCGGGCCAAGAGCAATCGAAAGCGGCCGCCGATACTATTGCGGAAGCAGCTAAGGCCGAGAAGACGCTTGCGACCTTACGCTCTCAGAACGCTGACCTTGAAAAGCGGATTGCTGTCAATCAGGCAAAGATCGATCAGTCAAATGCCGACGTTGCACAAGCAGAAGATCGAAAAAGTGCTGCCGACGACGCGATTGCAGTCAGCGAAAAGGTCCGGCGCGATAAGGAGGCTGAAATCTCCAAATTAAACGCCCAGCTTCAGGACCTTGACGACAAAACACGTCAGGTCGCCGATCTTACCGCCCGTCAGGCCTCGTTGACGGCGCAAATGACGAAAATCACGAAAGATATCGGCGACAAACAACGTGCCTCGCAGGATTTAGACGCAACGATCGCAAAGCTCCAGGATCAGGCGTCCAAGGCGAAGGTCACTGCAGCTAAAACGGATGCCGACTTGGCCCGCCAGGACAGCAACCGTACGGACTTGGCCAACCAAGTCGGCGCTCTCGAAATGCGGAAGGCTGCATTGAACGGCGATCTCACGAGCGTGACCACAGCAGCGGACCGCGCACGATCAGATGCTGCAGCGGCTGAAGGCAGGCTAAAAATTGCCCAGGACGCGCTTGCAGAGGCGGAAAAATCTCTTCCGGTCGCGAAGGCACAATTAAATGATCTCCAGGCAGATGTCGCAGCTGCCACAACGCAACGTAACACGCTCAAAGAAGAGTTAAGCAGTCTTCAGGCACTGAAGTCTCGAACTTCGGCGGACAAAGCCGATGCTGATCGCGCAGCAGCTGAAAAAGCTGCTCTGGAAAAGGCTGTCGCAGACCTATCAAACCGACAAGCAGAACTGGCCAAAGAGCTGAGCTTGCGTCAGAGCGACCTAAATACTGTGAAAGCGGAGCTGGCCGAGCTTAACGGCAGGAAAGGGGTGCTTGTTCAGGAAATTGCATCTCTTTCAGACGCGAAGACGCCAAAGCAGACGGATGTGGCACCCGCGCCGCCAGCTATTGACGCCCCGACGACTACCCAGCCACAGCCTGAGAGGCCATAATTAGAGAGCGTCGACATGCTAACAGGAAACATCTTGATACTGCTTTTCGCAGCAATGGCTGTCGTAGCTCTGATCGTCGTGCAGATAAGCCTCGCGGTGCTCCATGACAGAGCCGTTACCGCCTCCGGGCCGACGCGCTCCCTGGAGTCTCTGGAGACAGCCATTGCCGACAAGCGGATGGCCCTTAGCGATATCGAAAATGAACTAGGAGAGCGCCGCAAGGCCCTAGCCAATATTGCCGACGTCCAGGCTGACTACGATGCGACCAAGAGACAGCTCGATGACTTGAATGCTGAATGGCTTCAGAAGGATGAGCGCCGCGAGGAAATCCGTGCGCTGCGCGAGGTGATCGAAGCGGAGATCATTGAAAAACACGCAGTTGACGCTGAGCTGGCTTCCGCCCGGGCAGATCTCGACGCTGTCCATGACCGCCTCACTGCCGCCGAGCGGCTGTTCGCTCTCAACGATGAGATGAAGCGTGAACAGGCAGCGCTTGAAAAGAAGATTGCAGAAATGCGGTCCCAAGCGATTGAGTTGAGCGAAGCGCAGGAGCGAGTGCAACGCTTAGAAGCGCTGTCGCAGGAACTTGGTAGAGAAAGCGCACGTGTCGAAGGCCTCCTCCAGGCGGCAAACTCCCAACTCTCTCAGGTTCAAGAAGACCTCGCTGTCGAGCGTCAGGCGACCGCCGCCGTTCATGCTGAATTCACGCAGACGTCGGCGAAACTCGCAGCCGCCGAGGAGCGTGCTCGTTCCATCGAAAGCGACATCTCATCGTTGGAAGATCGCCGTTCGTCGCTAATGGCACAGGTCGCTAAGATGGAGGAAGACGTTGCTGAGGCGAGCGGTAGGGATGCGCCGGGCCGCGAGGAGGCAATCGTTGAACGTCTCAAGGAGTTGACCACGCTTCCGCCGGTGCTGGCACAAATGCGGAGCTGGAAAGATCGCGCCGCTGAAAATGAGGCTGAGGCAGTCCAACGGGTGCTTCAGCGCCTTGAACAAAGCGGCCTCCATTACGACCGTCGCATTGTTTATGCCTTCCATACAGCAATGAAAACAAACGACACGACCCAGATGGCCGTGCTTGCCGGTATCTCCGGGACTGGCAAGAGCCAGCTGCCGCGACAGTACGCGGCAGGCATAGGGATCGGGTTCCTGCAGGTGCCGGTTCAACCTCGCTGGGATAGCCCCCAGGATTTGATGGGTTTCTACAACTATATCGAAAAGCGCTACCGTCCGACCGATATGGCGCGGGCGCTCTATCACCTGGACATTCTGAACAACCAGAAGAGCGAGTTTCAGGATCAGATGATAATGATCCTGCTCGACGAAATGAACCTTGCGCGTGTTGAGTATTATTTTTCGGACTTCCTCAGCCGCTTGGAAAGCCGCCCGCCGATGAACCGTGTGTCGGATAAATCCCTGCGCAAAGACGCTGAGATCGAGCTTGAGATACCGATGCCGCGAGGTATGGACGCTCCCCGCATCTTCCCAGGATACAACCTTCTGTTTGCCGGAACGATGAACGAAGACGAGAGCACGCAGTCGCTCTCTGATAAGGTTGTGGACCGGGCGAATGTCCTTCGCTTCTCGGCACCAAGAACCATCAGGACGACTGCGCAGAAAGCAAATATCGCCGAGCCCGAGGCGCTGTCGGCGGCAAGATGGCGGTCATGGGTGAATCCTGTTTCGACTGTGGAGAGTGAGCAGACCGTTATCGACAGCGTGGATAGAATGGTCAGCCTCATGAAGGGCTTCAAGAGACCTTTCGGTCACCGTCTCGGCCGCGCGATCATGGGGTATGTCGCGAACTACACCTCGTTCGACCAGGCGAAGGACTTGCGTGTCCCGCTCGCAGATCAGGTTGAAATGCGCTTGTTACCAAAGCTTCGCGGTATCGAAGTTGAAGACGGTAACGATCATGCTTTCTCCGAACTCATAAGTTTCGTTGGTGATGCCCTGCGGGACGATCACCTTGCGAAGGCGATCGATGAGTCGATCCGTGCTGCGAAAGAGGGCTCCGGTCAGTTCGTATGGAACGGGGTTTCGCGGTAATGCTCCATCTCGGCAGACCTTGGGATCGCAGAGGAGTTGCCAATGCGAAGTTCAGTCCTGGTGATTGTTTGGTCAGCGAGGTCCGTGGCGAGGCACCCAAGAACGGCGGACACTCGCGTCTTATGTCGGCCCGGCTTCAAGATGGACCGGTGGAACTTATTCTCCATCCATACCCGAAAACGGCGAATGCTCAGCGACCGGAGCGAATTGGGTTTCCGGTTCGCCCTCGTGGTGTAAAGGAGCATGAGACCCCGGAAGACGTGCGGGCGAGAGAGCTTCTTCGGCGGATGAACGAGGTTTTGGCGCGGGTCCAGGAGCTTGGCGAGGCCCTTGAAGACCCTTTGCATGTATGGTCCCGATTGCGCGATGCGTGGGAGCGCGCAGAGAATGAACACGATCCGCGAATGGCGGAGATCGTAAGGCAGGCTCAAGATGTCCTTCCGCGCCTGAAAGCGCTGGAGCCGAGGATCAGGCGCGTGCTTCGTCGGACGAGAGAGCTTACATTCTTGGACCGAGTTCAGGAAATGGATCGGGCGTCGATGCGCTGGCTCGTCCGTCAACCGGGGCGGACGATTGCGGAGCGAGCCGGTACAAGCCAGCGTATTCTCGCAACAGTCAGGCGAGAGAACTTTGATACCCCTGAAAACAGGGTTCTCCACGCGTATACGACACTTGCTTTCCAGGTTGCTCGCGAATGGATGCAGGAGCATCCACGAGCACGGCATAGCCGCCGCTACGCGCAAGTCAATCATTTCGGCCGGTTCTGCAAAACCTTCGCGCAGATGTTGGCAGATCTTGAAGTGAGCGTAGCCGATGCCGGGATTGTTCCGAACTACGTTCTGATGCAGGACCCGAGCTACAACTCCATCTATGAAGCCTGGCGCCGCCTGCTGGAGGAAGACAGGGTCCTCGATGACCTCTGGGCATGGCAAGCGGAGACCTGGACGGATTTTTCTGTGCTTTCTGTCGTGCTCGCTCTCAGCGAACTCGAAGAAGCCGAGCTAATTGCGCAATCGCCCATCGTCTGGCGTTCAGAGGCATCGCTCGGACGATGGTTCGAGCAGGATCGACCGATTGCCGTGTTCTGGTTGAAGAACACAGGTCGTATAGTCGAGGTACAATCCCGCCCTGAAGCACCAGGCCGTATGCTGGCCTTGACGCGGGCCCACGTGTCTCTCCGCATCTCCGACATCGACCGAGGCGGGATGCCGCGCCGCGTAGCAGTTTGGACCCCGCACACGATGGCTCGCATAGATCTCAACGACGCTGTCGTACGGGCAAATGAGCGATTGGTCGAGATTCAGCCATTCGGCCAAACTGAAGTTCTGCGTAACGGGCTGATACTGACCCCATCTCACGGTCAGTTCGAGACTTGCCTATCCCGTAAGGCTAGCACGCGCGTTGATGGAATTGCCTTGGAGGCCTCTGGCGAGGGGCTGCGGCAAGGGTTGGACGCTATCCGTGCGTTCGCACGTAGCGAAATATACGCGACGACGCCATGAGGAAACTGTGCGGGTACGATCTGAATGGATGGCGCGATAGCGCTGCGAGGAACTGGACCATTTTGCCGGACGGCGAGGAGCAGGAGGTTATTAGCTCTCTCATCGAAGGCGGCATTTTCGGTGTCGTGGTTGAAACTGGAGCGAAGGCCGACGGGGGCCTTGTGGGTGGTGCGCAGGCATCAATTTCTCCGCACGGCCTGGGTGCTGGTTGGGGTGTGGTCGGAGCTGCCGAGAAGCGGTTGAGGGTGACTGATCTGCTGAACGACGATCCATCCGTCCCCCACCTGACTGCAGCGCTGAAAGGGATGTCATCCGGTGCCAGCTTTGGCATCGCCAGCCTTGATGATCATGCTGAAACCGGCGAGCTACTGCAGGAACGACTGTTGGCGGCTCTGCGCAAGGCAAAGGTCTCGACGCCGCTTCTGGTTTGGCGATCCGTGTTGGCGACATTGTTCGCTATCGAAAGGGGAACAGTTGAAGAAGGCCAGGCCGTAGGTGTGGTTTCGCACACCGGAGACGGTGTCACGGTTCAAAGGCTGCGCATTCGTCGCGAGCGTAGCCATGGAGAGACTGTCTTAGCGCCGGAGCGTCGCTCGACAGGAAAACTGATCCGTTCGGGTTGGGGATACCGGGGATTGGCGGAGTTGGCAAAGTCTGCAATTTCTAGAGTTTCGTCGGTCGACCGAACCGATCATTTGGAATGGGCACGTTCGAATGGACGCCTTGCGCTCGGATTCCAGGCAGAGCCCGAGGTGTTACGCCAAGGAAACGGAGACTGGCAGGTATTAAGGCCGCCCGACACGATCGATCACGAGCAGATACCTCGATTGCAGGATGTGCGAGATGATGTCGCTGGGTGCGATGTGGTCTTGTTGGAAACTCTGTCCAAAGGTGCGATCAGAAAAGCATTCCATTCAGCAGTGATACAAAGCATCGGTGGAGATGTTGTGTTACTTGCTGACAACTCGATCGCAGATGGTGCGCTTCATGCCGCGCGGCGCCTAAGCAAGCGCGATCCCATCTATTTCGATTTCCTGCCGCAGATTTCAACGATTGTGCAGCGGCGTGACGCGGTCGAAAACTTCGACCTCGTTGATTACGATGAGACGCTTCCGGCAGGTGAGATGTACCGGAGCCCGAAACCGGCAAGATTGGCCATTCAAGCGGGGCAGGATCGTTTTTCTATTTTCCTTAGAAAGGAAACTTCCGAGCTTCCGCGCAAGGCAGAAGTCAACATCGGTGTGAAAGTCGACCAGACAGTTCCCGTCGAACTTTGGGTGGAACAGAGCCCGGCGTCCGGTCGAGCAAAAATCCTCGTTCACTCTCAGAAGTTTGGTCACCAATTCCAGGTCGACTGGGATGCCGCGACCGAACTCGAACAAAATTGGGACGCGTTGATCGAAGGGTTCCAGAGACCAGCACCGACAATACCGGGACGGCTTGTGCTCGCCTGCGGAATCGATAGTTGGAACGATAGCCCTCGCGGAGACGGGCTTTTCACGTTGCTTGAAAAGAACGTTGACCGGACTGCCGTCGATTGGACGGCACTCGCAAATCGGCTCTCGGCTCGACCTGGCGGCAAATACGCGATATCAAGTGACGGTGATGTCCCGAATGGAGTAGATGCTGTCGCGCTATCGCGCTTGGATCGACTTGTAGAACGAGCGTTAGATGAAGTCCGTCGCGGGCTGAGGGGCCAAGCTGTTGGAACCCAATCACTGCGGTTTCTGACATGGCAATTCCGCCGATGCCCGCCAGACGTCTCGGGCTGGTTGCTGGAGGCTTGGGACAAAGAAGCCCGGGGACACCCAATTTTCACTCAAGGTGCCCACTGGAAGCTCGCTTACCAGGGGTTGGGGCGGGTCGCCAGCAACCAGCATTTTGAGCTGCAGGCAATCCACAAGGTCTTGGGCAAGCCCATAGATCAATGGAAGTGGCAGAAAGAAACCGCCGCCATGGCGTTCCTACTTTCGCGCTCTGAAACCGCGCCTCGGCTGCTTACTCGCAAAGATGTCGAGCGGTTGACCAAACGGATTCTCCGGGAGTTCGAAGAAAATCTGGGCTCGACGTACACCAGATTCCAATACGCTCCGATGCTGCTTGTTGGCCTTCTCCGTTGGAGGGTGGTCGAGCCATTCGCGTTGGTTGAGGGGCAGGACCCTAAGGCGGATAAATTGGTTCGAGCAGTCGAGAGGACGATAGGTGATCTCAAGCACCAGGATCGTTTAAGGGCACTGGCAAAGTACGGGCGCATCCTGGAACACGTTCTTGAGGAACTACGGGGCGAGGGGTCCAACCCAGAGCTTCTGCTTGATATTTTTGGTGGGGCGGATGGGAGCGATGCCGACGAATAGTAGATCGCTGGTATGCGGCGTCCACGCCCCGTCGATTTTCAGTTGCGGGGATCTAAGGTTGATCTACGCGCCGTCAAATGAGCTCACCGAAGAGTACCTGACGAGCTCATTGTGAGGCCTTGATGCGGGCGGTATAGGCTGGCTCAGGGCATCGATATCTTTGGCAAGGTGAAGGGAAGCGTGGGGTTGATTGCCGTCATTCTCAAGGCGCCTCACTGATGTCAGCGGCATTAAATTAGGTACTCGAGCGAACAACAAAGGCACCGAGGCGACGACCCAAAAGACCAGCAACTAATACGGCGTCTCACTAAAATCGACTCATGGGCTGCGTATTCCGATGAAGCCGGCCATCGATTCCGATTTGAAGCCGGCCAGTCATTCCGATTTCATTCCGGCGGGCGTTCCGATTTGAAGGCGGCCATTTCTCGGACTGATCCTGGCATTCTGGCCGACGCCGGATACCGCGGCCACAATGCGCCCCAGAGCCACAAGCTGCGGGTCTTCACCAGTGGCCAGAAGCGCCACGTGACGCCGGCCATCAAACGTCTGATGCGAAGGCGGTCAGCCGTCGAGCCCGTCATCGGGCACCTCAAGAACGAGCGCAGAATGGACCGCAACTATCTTGCCGGACAGCAGGGCGATGCCCTCAATGCCGTTCTGGCTGCCGCCGGCTACAATTTCTCGCTTCTGCTCAGGTGGTTCAGGCTACTTTTGTGCCTGCTCGTCAGGCAAACTCTCGACGCCGACAATCATGCGCCGCCACACCGAAAACGGTTCTTCACGGGCGACTAAGAGTCGGATTCGAAAAGCGTTCAACGATATCCATACCTTGCTAGCCGTCTGGTGATGAGACGAATGTGGGCGATCATGATCCACGCTTCGGCTGATGCGATCGAGCGTTCGACGTCTTTGGCCAATCTGCGGCATCTGCCAAGCCAGGCGAAGGTCCGTTCGACCACCCATCGACGCGGCAGAACCTCGAAGCCTTTCGCCTTGTCCGAGCGCTTGATGATCTCGATCGTCCAGCGCCCGATCTTTTTCAGTCGCCGCTTCAACTTATCGCCCGCATAGCCACCATCGGCGAAGACATGCAGCAACCA
>NZ_JARWLA010000081.1:0-8803 GCF_047445805.1 Rhizobium sp. BR 314
GTCGGTCGAGATGATGCGTAACGGACTCGAAAAGGCGGGCATCAAGGGCGATTACGGGACGCGCTTCCGGCCCACCGATGCCGTTCTGCAACTGCTGAACAGCATCTAAGCTAAAACATTATGTGGCGGAAGATGCCAGATTTGGCAGTCCCCGGCTGGCGCCATGACGGCTCCGCCACAAAATCTCACCCGATGCATAAAAAGGGGTCGAGGCCGCCATCGCGCACCAGGGCCATCAGCGAGGCCGCGCCTTTGCGGAAGTCGACCGGTTGGCACGACACATAGACCACGACACCCGAAGCGATCATGCTTGCCGTACCGCCCTGACGATGCCGCTCAGCAGCGCCGGATCGATCGAAGCGCTGACGCGAAGTGTCGTGTCGCCCACCTGGATCTCGACAGTGTCCGTCCGCACCGCCTCGAAACGAGTAAAGGCCTCATCGTTTTCGGTTGCTCTCAACCGCTGAACCGAACCAGATGCAAGGGCTACGCGCCGCCATCCAAAGAGCTGCGATGGGTCCATTCCATGGGCACGCGCGACCGCAGAGACATTTGCGCCCGGAGCCAACGCTTGCTCCAGGATCAGAGCTTTCGCCTCATCTGACCACGACTTCGGTTTCCGCCGCGTTCGCACCGGCTCCGCCGTCAGAATTTCGAACGTACGATCATGATTCATATCTTCACTCATAGGATTCCCAGCATGATTCATGCTGAAAATGAGCGATTTCGCGTCTCCATGCTACGTGGGATGGCCTGTCCGCTTACGAACAGTGGAGATAACCCCTTCGTTGGCTAATTCTGCGGAGTTGGCACATCTTTTGCTTGCTTCCTATTGCGAAGCAATGGACTGCCGATCTTAACGTCAAGGACGAGATTATGATGATGAGAAGTAGAAGACAGCGTGCCGCACATCGAGTAATTTCATGTTCGGCGCCGTCCTGATTCTCCTGACGATGTTGGTGCGCTTGGGTTGACATCGCCTGATCTTCAAGAAAGTTTCAATCAAACCAGGTCCCGGGGAACGCTTAAGCACGTGGATGCCGTAGGCAACACGGGCTGTTTGAGGCATCGCGGAATGGTCACGTTTGTCAACGAAGACGGCGACCTTAATCCATAGACCAAGGAAAAGCCTTTGTCGCTTAAGCATTTGCCTAATAGACTTCAGGAAGTAAGAATGGATTGTCCCACCACAAGTCTCATAAAGAACAACTATGAGCGATTTCCTCGGCAAATGAAGGTCGCTGCGCGTTGGTTGGTTGACCATCCGACAGAGGTCGCACTGCTGTCAATGAGGGAGCAGGCACGCCGAGCACGAGTGCCTCCGGCAACATTAACGAGACTTGCAAAACGCCTTGGCTTCGACGGTTTCGACAAATTAAAGGAGGTATTCGCCGATAGGGTCAGGGAACGGCCGGAAAGCTTCGGTGGGAGTGGAGAGGAGTTATTGGCACGAGCGGAGATCGGGGGCGATGGCGTCCTCATATGCGATACAGTGAATGCTTTGCAGGGTCATCTAAGCAGGTTCGCGCAGCCGCCCGCGATTGCCGCGTTGGCGGCAGCAGCCGACCTAATAGCGGAGGCGAAACAAATTTTTTGCGTCGGCCGCCGTTCAAGCTTTCCCATCGCCTATCTAATGCACCATGTTGGATCATTGCTTGGCTCTCCTACAACATTGATCGATGGGATGGGCGGTGCCTCCGATGATGCGCTTCGGTCTGTCGGCCCAGAAGACATTTTGCTAGCGGTCACAGTCAACCCTTACACTCGCTTCACAGTACAGGCAGCCGAGTTTGCCGTATCCCGTGGTGCAAAACTCGTCGCTTTGACGGACAGCGAACTGTCTCCAATCGCCAAGATTTCTCAAGCGGTAATCCGCGTTCGCACCGAAGTTCCTTCATTTATTCACACGATGACTCCCGCATTGGCCGCAGTAGAATGTCTCATGGAACTGGTCGCCGCGAGACGCGGGAGCTTCGCTCTTCGAGCTCTGGCTGACCATGAAGAACAACTTATGGAATTCGAAACTTATGCTCTGAAGAGCGGCGTCGGCAAGAACTCTCATGACTAAAGAAGAGCCAGAAATTTGAACCGCTCGTTTCCGCCTAGCAGGTCGCTGAACTCTATCGCATCGAGGCTGAGTTGCGTTTGTTTCCCCTATCGATTGGCCGGAGGACAGGATCGATCAGCGCCCTTGATAGCGCACATGCGGACCTAGCTGAGCCACCATCTGGCTCGCGTCGCTGGCTGCTCAACTGTCTAAAGCTCTGTCTCCCGCCCTGCGCAGCCGCTCCAAATACCAGGCCCATAATAAGGAAGGCCGAAGGTTGCACGATTTACCTTTACAATGAACATCAGAGCTCACGTGCGATAACTGGCTATCAAACCGAGTCTTCAAATCCTCTTATGTTCGTTGTCAAGTGGTCTAGGCATGACTGTGTCCCTTCCATCAGCAGTGATGAAGCCGTGTAGATGAAGCTGATATACAAAGTTGGAGGCAGGGCTTTCGACGACGGTTGGCATACTCTTGTGCGCGGGTTGTTTACCGCATTTCCGTAGGTTCTGTCGGGCGAAATGAAAAACTGACCCCCTGACGAACCGAAGAACTGACCCCTCGTGTCAAAACGAGGAATGATGGATGACGAGCACGATTTTATCGCATCCTGCATTGTCGCGAACGATGCAGGACGGGGATATGCTTCAGGCTGATGAGGTGGTGGCGATGTTGCGGCTGCACGAGCTCGGTTGGGGCGCCAAACGTCTATCGAAGGAGTTCGGATGCGCCCGCAATACGGTCCGGCGTTATCTTCGAGAAGGCGGAGTTGCACCGTTCAAACAGCCTGTTCGGCGCACGGGGTTCGACGGGCTTGATGATTGGCTTCGCGAGCGTTTTTTCCGGCACGACGGCAATGCGGATGTAATCCGCCAGGAGTTGGCGAGCGAGCATGGAATCACCATCGGTCTGCGTTCAGTTGAGCTTCGAGTTCGGCAGTGGCGGCGAGAGCTAAAAGCACAGAAGCGGGCGACAGTCCGCTTTGAGACGGCGCCAGGCCATCAGATGCAGATCGACTTCGGTGATACGAAGGTATGGATCGGCGGCGAGCGGGCTCGGGTTCATCTGTTCGTGGCGACGTTGGGCTATTCGCGACGGATGCACGCTCGCGCGTCACTGAGGGAGCGGCAGGCGGACTGGTTCGAGGGGATGGAAGGCGCCTTTCTGCGGTTTGTTGGATTCCGGCGGAAGTGCTGATCGACAATGCGAAAGCCCTGGTCGAGCATCATGATGCGGTGACGCGAGAGGTAAGCTTCAACGCGCGACTGCATACTTTTGCCCGTTATTGGGGCTTCACGCCGCGGGCCTGTGCACCGTATCGGGCGAGAACGAAAGGCAAAGACGAGCGCGGGGTCGGCTACATCAAGAAGAACGCGATCGCCGGGCGACGCTTCGAGAGCTGGGCCGAGTTCGAAGCGCACCTGGATCGATGGACACGCGAAGTTGCCGACCAGCGTGAACACGGCACCACCGGTGTCAAACCGGCGGAACGTTTTGCCGACGAAGCYAAGGCGCTACGTCCGCTGGCCGGACGGGCACCCTTCGGACAATTGCGGGATCTGGTTCGCAAGGTTCAAGCCGATTGCGCGATCGACCTCGATACCAACAGCTACTCGGTCCCTTGGCACCTGATCGGTGAAAGCGTTCAGGTCGTAGTGTTGGCCGGCCGCGTGATTATCCGTCATGCCGGCCAGGTCATCGCTAACCATCCCCAGTGCCGGGGGCGACGACAACGAATTGTGGACCGGGCGCACTTTGTTGGCGTTACCGGCTTCGACGGGCCGGTTCGTAAGGAGGCCATCGAGGCCGCGCCCGCTGCCTTGCTGCGGCCGCTTGCGGAATATGAAGCAGTGGTTGGAGGAGGCTGGTGATGACGACTGTGGATCATGACGTGCTGATCGCAACGCTCGACCGGCTGAAGCTGACGGCGATCCGCGACCAGCTCGATACGTTGCTGGACGAGGCAGCGCGGTCGAAGATGACATTGCGGGAGGCTCTCGCCTTCCTGGTATCGCGCGAGATCGCCCGGCGCGACGAGCGGCGGATATCAATGTCGAGCAAGCTGGCGCAATTCCCGTTCGTGCGCGAACTGGACGGCTTCGACTTCGAGGCGCAGCCCTCGCTGGATCAGGGGCAGATCAGGGAACTAGCGACCTGCCGCTGGATCGCCCACGGTGACACTGTTCTGTTCCTTGGACCGCCAGGTACAGGCAAGACGCATTTGGCGGTGAGCCTCGGCCGCGAGGCGATCCGTCAAAATTACAACGTCCAGTTCGTCACGGCGGCTACCTTGGTGGCGATGCTGGCGAAGGCTCACAGCGACGGCTCGCTCGACAAACAGTTGACGATTCTGTCGCGACCGAAATTGTTGATCATTGACGAGCTGGGGTACCTGCCCTTCGAGGCCAATGCCGCCCACCTGTTCTTCCAACTGGTGTCTCGGCGCTACGAAAAGGGCTCAATCCTGATCACTTCAAATCGCTCTGTGGGCGAATGGGGAAGTGTTTTTGGGGATCCCGTCGTTGCCACGGCAATATTGGATCGCCTGCTTCACCACTCGACAGTGATCACCATTCGGGGCGATAGCTACCGACTTCGCGAAAAGCGCCGCTCCGGCCTTCTGCAGAAGGCCGGAGCGGCGCTTGAAACCAACGAAACTGCAAACAAATGAGGGGGTCAGTTCTTCAATTCGGCAGAGGGGTCAATTCCTCGATTCGCTTGACAGGTTCGTCTGGGGCTGCCTCTGTCTACGATCGGGCATGGGCTCAACGCTTGCCACTTGGATTTGGCGAGGATTCCCCACCGGGGCTCTGCCCCCAAGTTTATACATCAGCAGATATATGCGAATGCTGATTAGCTGCTTCCTTTCATGTATTGAGGTTGGCGTTGATCACGCTTATGCCGCGGGAGCGACCTCTTGACCGATAGCCCACAGGAACGCCGCCATTTCCCGAGCGATCGCGATGGTGGCTACTGCCTTGAGCTTCCCCGCGCCGATAAGTTGATGATAGCGTGCGCATAGCCGGATCTGAGCTTTCCAGGCGATTTCGCGGACCGGCTGTGGCAGCCCCTCCAGTCTTGCCTGAATGGCCCGACTTACCCGGGCCGGGTAATCTATACGTCCACGCGCCCTCAGAACACGGCGGGCCCGCGTACTTCCCGCCTTGGTGATACCCTTGCGTTTCACCGGTTCGCCAGTCGAGCTCTCGGACGGCACAAACCCCAGATACGCCATCAGCTGCGGAGCCGTTTCGAAGCGCCTGACGTCGCCGATTTCAACCACGAAAGTCACCGCTGTGAGGAGCGAGACGCCGCGCATTGCTTGATAGGCTTCGACGACTGGCGCCATCGACCAGGAGACCACAGTCGCGGCGGCCTGTTTGGTCAGCCGCTCTACCCGAACCTCAGCGTCTTCGATGGTCTGAATGTATTCTGCGAGAACGATGTGGTGGGCGGGATGGGTGAACAACAACTCTGCCAACCATCGCCGATGGACTTGTGTCCAGGGCGAGCGGCCGCTATAAATATGACCGCGACGCAGCAGGAAAGCCTGCAACTGCTGGCGGGATTTCTTCAGGGCGTCGTTTGCAGCCTCACGAGCCCGGACCAGATCGCGGATCGCCTCATGGGTCTCATCTGGAACCCAAACTCCCGTCAGTTCCCCCGCCCGGTGCAATCGGCTTGTTCGAGCGACCGTCGGAGGAACAGCTCAGCGGGCAACACCTCACTACCGCAGCAGGTTTGATCTAGCAATCCCGTATGCGAGCTCGTGCGGCTCACTGTTGTCAACTCACATAGCTCAGATAGGGCCGATATAGGGGAAACGTGATAGCTTCCGGTACGTTGCTGATTACCGCCAGCGCGGTGACCGCGTTGTAAAAAATGACCTCTTTCGGCATGCCCTTGTCTGCCTGCGTTAGCGCATCTAATACGCTGCGATTCGTGTGAAAATCGATGTTGAAGGAAATCGAGGCCGATAAGCTGCGAACGTGATGGAGCGTTCCGGGCGGCATATAAAGGATGTCACCGGGATTTACCGTGATTACGAGGGGTGTCGCTCGCTTGTACTGCGGAAAGCGCACATAGTCCGGTTGCTCCGGGTCCACATCAAACCACCGCCAACCTCGGCGTGCACAGCGGGTGGCTTGGCTGGGTGGGAGAATGGTGAACTGCTTCGCACCGAAGATTTGGAAAAATAGGTTATGGCTAAGCAGCGTATCGAAGTGGAGGGGGGTAACGGTTCCTTCCGGACCCATGAAAAACTGCGTATAGCGCCACCAGTGCCGGCGGTAAGACGAACTGACAAAGTTAACCGGGAAGGGCTGACAGTCCTCCGCCAAGCTCTCCACTAAGCCCAGTAGGGGGATGTCGTGGCAGTAGGGTGCCGCTCTCGCGTTCAATGAAGAGGCTCCATCGTGGCAAGACGGTGACTCCATTACAAACCGGGCGTATTTTGCTAGTTCCCAAGAAGAGACCTTAATCTCGCTGCCGTCGAGCGTTTTGGTGGGTACAATCATTGACCCGGCGACTTTCTCAAAATACTCAGGTGACCAGCGCTGACAGGCACTCCAGGCTGCACAGCCTCCACGTAGGAGAACCGGCCGCATGGGATCTCGGTAGTTCGTCGCAAATTCCCAGTCAAATAGCTCTGTCACTGTAGGAATCGATGACCAGCCAGAGTCTTCTAGCGGCGCCAATGAGGATGCTACTGTTTCAAGTTCAACCATTTTTAATCTCATATTTTGCGTGAATTCGTTAAGCGACGACTCCCATCGCGACCGTAGCGAATTGGCTAACCAGCAGCATGCGGTATTAACCTCTTGGACGGGTAAGTAGACCTTGTATTTATGCAGGCGGCGGTCGAAACGTAGACCCGGCACTATCGAACCACTCGGGTCCCACTTCCGTATGCTTGCTCACACACTCACGAGCACTTGTCGCGGAAGGTGTCGTTTGCACCGAACTCTCTGAGCTTTGTAAACCGCATGGGATCACTATTCCCGCAGACGGTGTACATTCATTCCTGTCATTTTCCTGTTAATTTCCGGATAGAAGGATATTCGGAATGTGCCCACCTGCTCAACTATTAGTCTTGGTAGTTGGTGTATATACATCTGAGCAGACCACCTAGGATGCGTACTGTCGACCGCGGGCATACAACTCGATCACCGCAAATGTCGGGATCTGGAACGATGCGCACGAGATAGGTGCTGGTTTCCATTGCTTTTGAGCCGGATGGAGCGTGCTGAAACCAACGCATCAACGGCAGGGCGGCTTTTGCAAAGCAGGTAGAGACGTGGGGAAGACCTTCTCACCAGCAGCTTTGGGTTCGCACCAGTTGGCGACTTACTTGGCGATCGCGGTTTGCTGAACATCTGGCGTCGGGACGCTCGGCTGACCGTATGTCGGCGAGGAGATCTTGAAGATCGTCAATCCCATTTTCGGTCAGGCCTTTTGCCATCTTCACTGCCGCCACGGAGATAAACCAGTTTGCCTTCGGCGATATTGTCCGAGTTGGCGGTTACCTCTCGACTAATTCGAAGTTCTCGCCGATCATGGCGACGACTTCTTGTGAGCAAGATAAAACCTCCACCTTCGGTGGAGCGTAAGCCCCGTCTGTGTCCCATCGGTTCGGCTGCTTTTTGCAGCATAGGTTCGAATGCGAGAAGGTTTCCAGGCGCATATGGAAGCTGAATGATGGATGATGGATTTGTTGGTCGGTACGAGGTTGTTGAGCCGCGCCGCGGTAACCGGCGGTCGCCGGATGATGTGAAGGCTCGAATTGTGGCGGAAAGCCTTGAGCCTGGTGTTCGTGTTGTTGATGTCGCGCGTCGTCACGGCGTAATAGCGAACCAGCTTTCCGATTGGCGGCGTCAGGCTCGCGACTGCATTCTTATACTGCCGTAACACTGCCGTCAGAGCGCATGGTGTCGAGCCAGCGTTCGTGCCTCTGCCAATCGCTGCGGAGTCGCCTGAGCCTGTCACTCGTTTGGACGCTCCTTTAATGTGATCCGTGAGGTGCCGCTCCAAATCCGACCTGATCGGCCAACGTCGAGGTCGACAGGTCTATGCCCTCACATTTGAACCTTGTGCTCTGGCGGTTCAGCGGACTGTGCATCCCAAATTTGTCGAAGACGATCGTCGCCAGCAGATGCGGACCGATGAAGCCGCGCGGCGTGGCATGGAACGGTGCTGGCGCCTGGCTGATCGCCTCGCAATCGCGGCAGGTAAATTTCTCCCGAACCGTCTCGATCACTTTGAAGCGGCAGCGGTATCTCCTCCAGTGTCTCGTTGACATCCTCGCCCAGCTTCGACAGGCGCGGCCCGCCGCCGCAGCACAGATGGTCGGGGGATCGATCACCACGCGCTCGCGCTCGGCATCCTCTGGCCAGGGTTTGCGCACCGGCCGTTTGCGTGTGAACGAACGCACGCTCGACGTTCTGGCGGCAGCAGCCTGGGCCGCCACTTCATCCTCCGTCGCGGCCATCAGTCGGGTAGGCGCGGCCCGTTTCCGGGCCGCACCCCCCTTAGAGTCGGATTCGAAAAGCGTTCAACGATATCCATACCTTGCTAGCCGTCTGGTGATGAGACGAATGTGGGCGATCATGATCCACGCTTCGGCTGATGCGATGGAGCGTTCGACGTCTTTGGCCAATCTGCGGCATCTGCCAAGCCAGGCGAAGGTCCGTTCGACCACCCATCGACGCGGCAGAACCCCGAAGCCTTTCGCCTTGTCTGAGCGCTTGATGATCT
>NZ_JARWLA010000082.1:0-7828 GCF_047445805.1 Rhizobium sp. BR 314
CAGGGCATTCACCACCTCTCGCAAATCCGTGGTCCGCGGGCGGCCCAAGCGGCGCGGCATTGGCAGGAAAGGCTGAACCAGACCCCATTCCCGATCCGTCATATCGCTTGCGTAGCGTGCCGTTCGCCGGGCATATTGCCGACGGGTGATTTTGGTCCAGGCCATCGTGTTCTCCATCGAATCTCGCAAATCCGAAGGAATCATAACCTGCTGAAATCACCCACCTCTTTTTGAGGCAGCCTCTAAGCATTTGCGGCTACGTCTCTATCCGAAGGAAAGGCGGATCAGGAGCTGCAGCTGGAGGCAACATGCTTCTCGACGCTGGGAGGTTGCTCGCAGCGGCGCTTGCATCAAAATATGTCATTTGCCCGCGAGCCAGGCTCGCATTAAGCCCGCGCTATAGTCCCGCAGCTTCCTCGAACACCCAGTCCCGCCGGTCGGTCTTCTCGCCAATGCCGGCGAGGGTGCCGACAGCACGAGCGGAGCCGGCGATCGCCGCCAAATTCGACGATAACCTAATCCTCCAATGAAAATCGCGAGATAGTGCCCGCATCAGACTCAAGGGAGAGCCTGTACTTCCGATCGCGTTGGAATGACGGCCTGAACATCGCCTGCAGCAAATCGTGCCGAGACGATGATTAGGACATTGCAATGTCGATGCGGCGGTGAGTCGAGGAGCCCGCGAGAGCCATGGCCGGCAGTCTATTGCGCTGCCACGAGCGACGCCGCCGCGGGCACGAACCGACGACACCTGCCCTGGTCGATTTTCACCGCTGTGATGCGAAGCTTGCCGCAACCATCCGACATTTGGATGAGTCCTATTAAATCAATCGATTATCCCGATGGGCCGATCAAGCGTAAATAGGCGGTGAAGTGCTCCACCGACGGTGGGGTCGGCGATGCTAATCAGTGGTGGTTCACATGACGATAAGCCTCCTCGGCAGGGATGTCGACGATGTCCCCATTGATCCCACTGGCGACGGCCGGCTCATCAGTGGCGAAGGTATTGGGCAGATCAGAATACCCAATCCGCCGACGGACGGTATCGATCTCGCTCGCATGGTCGTGTTTGAGGTCTCGATCCAGTCCGTAGCTCTCGGCTTGTAATTTCATGCTCCAGGAGGCCCTCATGAAGATTTCCGTGGTGATCGTCCAAGCGAGCTGCACGTTTCTGCCGGTCTCGACGCGGTCGGTCGCGATTGCGATCCCGTCAGCTGCCTTCGGAGTTTTGCCGAGACTACCACTTTAGGGGATGGGCCGGGTGAGAGCCGCATTCGAAAACGGCGGGGGCAAGCTGGCGGCATTGGCCGCCAAATCACATCGTGAGAGGCGGCTGGTCCAAAGGCGCCGCTCTAATTTCAAAGGCTTGAGCAAATTGCGGTTTTAGAGGGTTAGCGTTGCGTGGCGATCTGCGGACAGGATGATCGTTGCTGCCGTCGTCGAAGCGGAACGAAGATACATGGGCTTCAGCTAGGACTGCCGATCACATGCTAGCGGGTTCGACTAACTGATACGGAGAAAAGATATGTCTGATGCAAAACTGCAAAGTGTGCTTTCGGCTCTTTCGCAGACGGTGAGACAGCTCGACGCTATTCCGGCTAAACAGCCGGGTCCTGAAGCCAATTGCGTTAAGCTGGACACGAATGAGAATCCATTTCCGTTGCCAATGCTGGTGATGCGAAGCGCGATTGCCGCCCTCAAACGGCATTACCTTTATCCGGAGGATGATAATCGCTGCTTGCGGGAAGCGGCCGCCAATGCGTATGGCCTCTCCCGCGATCAGGTGATCGCCGGCAATGGATCGTCTGAACTGCTGGGGCTAATCTACAGGGCTTTCCTTGCTCCGGGTGATAGCGTGGCGATGATGTCGCCAGGTTTTTCGTTCAACCGCAAACTAGCCTTGTTGCAGGGTGCTCAATTTCTCGAAATCGAATGGAGCAAAGCTTATTCGTTGCCGATAGAGCAATTGCTTCTCGGTCCCGCAAAAGAGGCAAAGTTCATCCTGCTGGCCAATCCGAATAACCCGAGCGGAACCTTTGTTCCAATAGCCGAGATCGACAGGCTCGCTGCGCAATCCGACCGTTTGATAGTGTTGGATGAGGCGTATGTCGATTTTGCGCCCGACGATGCTCTACGACTTATCAATCGCCATTCGAACCTGCTGGTCTTAAGAACATTTTCTAAAAGCTACGCCGCCGCCGGTATTCGCATTGGTTTCGGCTTCGGTCATCCTGAACTTATCGGAAGGCTGCGTAACAGCCAAAATCTCTTCAATATGAATCTTATTGCCCACGCGGTCGGCACCAGCATCCTCTCGCACCGCGCCGCCTACGCCGAGAACCACAAACATATCAAAGATGAAAGACACCGAACCACGGCCGCACTCTCTAAACTCGGATTTTCGGTGACCCCGTCTCATGCAAATTTCTTGCTTGCTCGCGCACCACCTGGGCAAAACGGCACGTGGTGGCAAGCATCGTTGAGAAGACGAAAGATACTTGTTGCCGTCTTTCCCGATGACGGCCTGGAAAATCATATTCGCGTAAGCGTCGGTTCAAAAACCCAAATGGATGCATTCCTATCAGCCGCCGCTGACATTTCTAAAAGCCTGAAGATGCAGCCGGTCACGCACGGCTAATCTTTGTTTTTGCCGACACCACAGAAACAGCCAAGTCGATTTGGCCGGGATACCCAGATCTCCGCACCAAATGAGGTCGACACAACCGGTGTCGGCGATTGCACTGACCCTGGTGCCTTTTGATGCCTCGTCGTGGAGAACCACGGCCGGAGCATAGACCGCCTCTTCATCGCTTGAATCGACATCTTTCATCTAACATTGGAGACAATCGAATGGGAAATGCCATTCCTTCTAATCTGACCTTCGGCATCTTCGATCATCTGGACGACAACGGCTGCGACATAGCCCAGCAGTACTCAGATCGCCTGAGGTTAGCCGAGGCGTGCGACGGCCTTGGTTTTTACGCTTATCACCTTGCTGAGCACCACTGTACTCCACATGGGAGAGGGCCATCGCCAAATCTGTTTTTATCGAGCGTCGCGCAGCGTACGCGTTGGATTCGTATCGGGCCACTTGTCATGCTGCTGCCCCTTTATCACCCGCTGCGTGCTTTTGAAGAAATCTGTATGCTGGACCAATTGAGCGGCGGCAGAGTTGAGGTCGGGATTGGACGCGGTTCTCTCCCGATCGAATTAAGTTATTTCGGGATGTGTGCGGACGCGGCACCAGGCTGCTATGCGGAAGCCAGTGAAATTCTTCTTAATGCGATGAGAGGCGGCACGTTGTCCCATAAGGGCCAGCATTTTGAGCTGAGCAACATACCTTTGACACTAAAACCTCATCAAAGCCCGCATCCACCGATGTGGATTGCCACAGGTAGACCCGAATCGGCCCGCTGGGCCGCTGCGAACGGCGCAAACATCGCGTGCCTGGGACCGTCCTCTTCTGTCCGCAAAATTACTGACGCCTTCCGCGCCCATCGAAAAGAGAACACGGGCGAAGATGATCAATCCTCGTTTCGTGGCTTGCTTCGCATGATCGTGATTGGGCGTTCTGACCGCGAAGCCTGGGTGCTCGCAGCGCCGGCTTACGAACACTGGCTCGCCAGCTTTGAATTCCTTTACGAGCTAAATGACCTGCAGACTCCACCAAACCTGCCGCTGACTTTCGACGAGGCGGTTGAGAACGAGTTATGCATCGCAGGGTCGGCGGCGTCGGTGAGACAAACATTACTTAGCCAGGTAGAAGAGGCAGGCGCCAACTATCTTCTGTGTCAACTTGCATTTGGGACCCTGCCGCTGGATGCTTCCCTTTACACAGCAGCCACTATTCAATCCGAATTTATGGCTCGTCTTAACTGATGCGCCATAATTTGGAGCCCCAACAACTTTTCCTGCGCCGTGCTGGCCGTCCAGTTGGATGCTAAACGTCAAGCTCCTCGCCGTCGCATCCGGTTCATATGCTCCTGATGATGGCAAAGTTCTCGGCAGCGCCCCGTTCATGGTATCATGATCGCCTCGCTATCGTCCTATGGCAAGCATTGAAGGCCACATTGTCGCCGAATCCTCGTCGACCGAAGCCGGCTATATCACCGCTTTTGGCTTTACGCTGGGAAAGAAGCCTTGTCCCCCGCACTATATGAGAGGAATTAAAATGATCGATCGTTACATCTCTGCCGCATCGTTGACCGCTGCAGTTTTGGGCTTGATGTTTCTCAGCAATCCTGCAGCGGCGCAAGAGACGCAACCCGCCCAAGGGCAACCAGATGGCAATGGTGCGGCTGCGGCCATCAGTGACCAGAAGATCGAAGCTTTTGCCGTCGCCTATCTCCAGGTGGACAAGATTAGGCAGGAGTACGCGGCCAAGATCAAGGCGGCGCCGGATGAGACAGCGAAGCAAGAGCTACGGAGCGAGGCAAGAAAACAGATGATACAGGCCGTTCAGACCTCTCCCAATATTTCAGTGGACGAATACAACGAAATTCTGGCCGCTGCACAGAAGGATCCTGTTCTCGTGAAGAAACTTGACGACAAACTGCAGAAATCCGCGCCCGCAAAGCAGTGAGCAACCCCACGATCACCGATCAATTTGATCACCCGCCATCGCCGCGCCGAGTCCTACAATCTTGGCACGGCGTTGACCGGGGGTTCTTCATGACCATGTCCGCGACATTGATCCAACTGGGCAGTGAGCACGTCGACAAGATACCCTGCGGCAATTGTCCGGCAGCCCAGCAGTCACATACGAGCGATGGACGCAATCATCTACTCTTCGGCGGGGCGCGTGCATTATCCGGATCTGCCGATGGCTCAAAGTGCCACTTTCCAACAAGATCACCCAAGTGGCCCTCACGGCGTAGTCGCATCTCCGACATCGTTGAGCGGCAGACAGACCGGCAAAACGTGAGGTCATGGATGAGCGATGTTCGCGATCGGCTACCCTAAACTAGCGTCCCCGGTGTTAAGCTAATCCCACTATCGTCAAAGCGGTCGGCGAGCGGGCGCGGGAACGTATAAGCTTGCCGGCAGCATTAACGCGCGGCGTATAGCGCGGCGCCCGAAACGGCGCTATGGCAGCCATATAATAGTCATGGCCCGATGAAGTTTTCGGATCACATGTGCGCAGGACAACATTCGTGCTGGTTTGAGTTGCTGAGCGGCGCGGTCGTGGCAATCGGCGAAACCATGCGGGACGCCTCCTCAAACAGCATTTCGCGCATCCAGACGCTTCCCGGATCACTATTGTGAAGTTCATGCCATTGAACGGCTTCGGTGAACGGAAGGTGTCGTGGCAGCGGAAGCTCGACGATGCGCAGCGGCATTGTTCTTGCGAAGTGCTGCGCCAGCCGTAAGGGCATGGTTCCTATGCGCTCATTGCCCGAAACCATGGACGGAATCATACTGAAGCCATGTACGACGACGTCGATCCGTCTCTCGCGACCGTGCTCGAGGAGGCACGAATCCTCGAGTCCCGGCCTCCGCGTATAGAATTTGGCCACAACGTGCCCCATCGACATGTATCTCTCGAACGTAAACGGCTCTTCCAGTTGCTTGTTCGAGGTGCAGCCTACGCACACGTGGACATCATCGAACAGTCTCGCTTGGGGATGGGCGTTTGATAAGAATATTTCCGGCAGAATGAAAAAATCAACGTCGCCGCGCCGAAGAAGGTCTTCATTATCATCGCCGGGGGGAAGAAATTCGAAGCTGACGCCGGGAGCTTCTCGCGCGACACGCTCCGCAATCCTTTCGAAAAACACGAGTGTAACGTAATCGGAAAGCACAATTTTGAAGCGGCGATCCGACCTAGCCGGGTCAAACGGCTCCCTCGAAATAATGGAGAGCTGAATCTGCAGCAGAGCCTCGCGCACCGCCGGCGCGATACCTTCAGCCCGCCGGGTGGGGATAAATTCGCGGCCGGCCATCGTAAACAGCTCATCTTGGAAATAGGTGCGCAACCGTGCGACCGCCGCGCTCATGGCTGGCTGGCTCAGGTTGATACTGCGCGCCGCCGCCGTCAGATTGCGTTCGCTCATCAGGGCGTCGAGCGCGACTAGGAGATTTAGGTCAAGCCCATTGAACCGCATAACTTATCTATCCACAGCGTGTATGTACGCCCTACAAACCTATCAGTACTCCTCATTAGTAATACAAATTGACGTTTTCACAGCGCAAAGACGCTCTGTGAAAACTTTCTTCGCAAATCGCATAGTGGGCGGAAAATTGAATATCGCGCAGTCCGACAGCGGGCCCATTTGGTGGGAAAGAAAGAGCGATCCGCACAGCATCCTGGTGAACTTCAGCGAGTGAACGGCAGGCCTTTTGTCATCGCTATATCGGTAGTCGATCTGTTCGGAGGGCAATCCCCTTCGGCGCCCGGAAAGACCTTTCCATGCGTAACAATGGTTTCACGTCCTCTGCGAATTTCTATTGGCGTGATATTTGCCAGAGATCAATTCGGTTCATCCCAGCGGTCGAGCGCCTTCTGACCCGGATCCCGATTGAGCGGGAGTTTATGATGCGGCGAAGAGGCTCAATACTAATTTGAAGGAACGTTTCAAAACACGCAGACGGCACTTGCCGTGCTCTGGATTGTTGCCGCGCGGCTATTCACTGAACATGGCACTGTGAAACTATTTGGCTTCCCCTCAGGCGGCGAGGCACCGGCAGGACAGTTGGTTTTCGCCAATGCTGCCCGCAGGCGGCGGCGATGGCTTAATCCTGTTTTGCTTCGTCGTCCTGTATCTGGTCTTGGCCGGGCCGGGGAGCTTTGATGCTAAGATGAAACGGATCTGAGCCGACCCTCGTGCTCAACTTGCCGGATAGGATCATCACCAAACGGTGGGCCGCAGCCTTGCAGATCTTCTCGCTAAGCAGCCTCCTGATCAAGGCCGCCACCAAGTTTAGATCAGACCCAACTCTTTGAACTTCAAGCTGCGGAACTGATATCCGAACGAACAGGTCCATCTCTTTCCGCCGCGTTCAATCCGCCAGCCTCAACTCCCCGCATACCATTTCCGACCTTGGTTCTGATCCAACGTCGCTTATCAAACGGAAACATAAAATAGTCACGTACGGTGAGTGGTTCGGACTGATCTCGGAGACCAACTTGCGGCCACTCGTCCTTTTTCGGCCAATATGCCGTGCGGAAAATCGTGTCCCATACCGTCGTAAAGAACCCATAGTTTCGATGCCGATGATGCGGTTCCATCGAGTGGTGAATGCGGTGGAATTTGTTGTCGCCGATAATGTATCGGAGCGGCCCAAGGTTGACTCGTGTGCTAGAGTGAGAAAGGTGGGCCTGAAAGGTAATTAGGGTCATGGCAACGACGGGCACGACGCCTGATTCGAAGTTAACCAGCGTAAGTGGTAGCGTGACAAACAATGCGTATACAAATGGCTCGGTAAAATGATGATTGCAATTCCAGGCCGTCAGTTCACGAATTGAGTGATGAGTGGCATGCAGGCGCCAAAGGAACGGAACGGCGTGTTGGGCGCGATGCATCCAATAATAGAAGAAGTCACCGGCTATCGCGACGAGCACACCTGAAAGGACGGCGAGCCCCGTGTTGATGAGCGGATTGCTAGAGTGAAGCAAGGCACCAAAATTGACCGTTAGATGGTGTAACGGGCGGATCCCAGCCAGGCGAGTTTGAAGGCTTGGTGGTCGTCCCTCACAATGATGGTGTCGCGGAGTCAGGAGTGGCCTGCTCCATAGCATCACGGAGAGACGACCATGAAGCAGTATGCCGGAATCGATGTCTCGTTGGAATACTCGAGTGTGTGCGTGGTGGATGCGGATGGCCGCATC
>NZ_JARWLA010000083.1:0-7289 GCF_047445805.1 Rhizobium sp. BR 314
GCGCTGCCGCTCGTCTGGTTGATGGTGAGAGACCCGGCCGATGGCGACCCGATCGTCGCACTGCCGGCGGCCACCTGACCGCCTGACGGCAGTGACTGCGCCAGCACTGCCGTCGAATGCACCAGCGCCGTCGAGGCAAGCAGCGCAATGAGACGGGTCTTATGGGACAGCGTCATACGGGTCGTCTGTCTGGTCATTGCCATCACCTTCAGCGGGAGGCCGGCAACCAAAGCCGCAAGCCACTCCTTTCCATCGTCCATTCGTTCGCGATGCCAAGATCGTTCGGCCGAGGCGTCGCTCGAAACCAATCGCTCTGACATTACTGTTGTCGGTAACGTTAGGAACGTTCTGCGAAAGGGCCAACATCCATTTTTGACATGCGATTGGAATTGGATGTTCGAGACGCTGGCGAGGGCCTGAAATCGTCGGGCTGGCTGGGATGATTCGTTTGGCCGAGACGCTGGCTGTCGGCGTGATGCCTGTCGCGCCGCCCATGCCGACGCCGACAAACACACCGATGCTGGCGCCGGCGGACTGGCTGCGTGACGAAGCATTGAACGTTGCATGGGCGCCAGCCAAGTCGATATTGTTGGTAGAGATCAGCACGCCGCCATTGACCTAGCACTGAGAATTTCCTCCAGATTGGATTAGAGTCCGGCCTGTTAAAGGACGGACGAATGAAGAAGCAGAGATTTACGGAAGAGCAGATTATTGCGGTGCTGAAGGAGCAGGAAGCCAGAGCGAAAGCGGCCGATCTTTGCCGGAAGCACGGAATTTCAGAAGCGACGTTTTATAATTGGAAAGCCAAATACGGCGGCATGGAGGTCTCAGAGGCGAAGCGGCTGAAGGCGCTTGAGGATGAGAACGCGAGGCTGAAGAAGCTGCTGGCTGAACAGATGTTGGATGCAGCCGCACTCCGCGAGCTTCTCGCAAAAAATGTATGGTCCGCCTCGTCCGTGCAAGGGTGAAGCCGTCACCCATCTGAAAGCCGCCATGGGGCTTTCGGAGCGGCCGGCCTGCGAGATTATTTCTGCTGATCGTAAGAGCGTGCGTTATCGGTCCAGTCGACCGCCGGAGGTCGATCTGCGAGCAAAGCTGCGCGACCTCGCCAACGAGCGGCAGCGTTTCGGCTACCGTCGACTGTTCATCCTGCTTCGGCGGGATGGAGAGCCGTCCGGCATCAATCGCATCTACCGGCTCTATCGCGAGGAAGGTCTTTCCGTTCGCAAGCGAAAGGCCCGGCGGCGTGCTGTCGGCACGCGTGCGCCGATCCTGGTCGAGGCGACGGCCAATGCCCGCTGGTCGCTGGATTTCGTCCACGACCAGTTCGCCTGCGGCAGACGCTTTCGGGTCCTCAATGTCGTTGATGACGTGACGCGCGAGTGCCTGGCAGCGATCCCGGATACGTCTATCTCTGGTCGACGTGTCGCCCGCGAACTCACAGGGCTGATCGAACGACGCGGCAAGCCCGGAATGATTGTCTCCGACAACGGCACCGAACTAACGTCGAATGCCATTCTCGCCTGGTCGAGGGATCACAAGGTGGAGTGGCACTACATCGCGCCGGGCAAGCCAATGCAGAACGGCTATGTCGAGAGTTTCAACGGGCGCATGCGTGATGAGCTACTTAACGAGAGTCTGTTCTTCGGCCTCGATCACGCCCGAAGCGCCATTGCTGAATGGGCTGACGATTACAACAATTTCCGGCCACACTCATCGCTCGGATATCAGACCCCGGCAAGCTTTGCCGGGTCCATCGCTACGCAAGATGAAAGCTTCGCGTTTCCGCCGGTTGCTCACACCGCGCCACTTGGCGTATTCAAAACCGCTGGGGCTCTAGTCGCCGCCGGATGAAAGTTCCATGGCAGGTCAGGCGTGATGTGGAATATCAGTGACGACGCCCCGAGCAAGACGGGTATTTGCTTGCTTTGGTCAGGTCTGGAATCTTATCTAGTGCACTGTCACCGTAATTCTGGCCGTTTCTTCATCGATTGCAAAAACGTTTCAAGGCGTCATTTCACCCATCGTAGCTGAAGCTCTCGTCCCAAGAAAAACAAGGAAACTGCGCTCGCCACCTGTTCTGGGTTTACGCAAATGGTTTCAGGAAAATCGCCATATTGACCTCCGGCACACAACTCAACCATCGTAGATTGATTTCCGCTCGGGTTTTCAAGTGTCATATTGTCAATATCGCTCCCCAATGTAACAACATAACGGAATGGTCCGCCTCCCACCATAAGTTGCCATCCATCCTTCCGCTCAAGGCTCAATAAGGTGTGCTGCTTGCCGTCAAGCCTTGAAAGCCAATCCAGAACAACCTTCACGTCTGCGTCGGGGACTTCGACATCCAAATTGTGATTGCCGTTTCGCGTGTCAGTAATCAGTCGCATGAGTCACCTTGGAGTTATTATCATTGGTCCATCGGGGCCAACAACGGTGAGCTGTTTTAGCCCCAGTTGCTCCACCATCGACCGGATCCCGCCGTTCGTTCCGCAAGCTGCGCAGGGCGCCCGATCTACATATAACGTCAGATCTTGGCCGTAAACACTAATCCCCTGCTGTTTGATTTGATTAAGGGCATCAATTTCGGCGTGGGTCGATGAGATTGCATTGACCCCCGAAACTGGTTGGCCGTGGGCATTCACGCCATAGATCTTTTGCCCATTGATCTCAATGACAGCCAAGGTGCTCTTGTCGGCCGCAGTGCCGGCTGGCGGAAGGCCAAGTTGAACACGGAATGTTGCTAGATCATTGAACCCTGCTCGGCTGGCTGTCGTGGCTGCTCGTTGAGCGGCGGCGACATCGCCATAGATAGCGCCATTTGAGCCGGCGATAACGATATTGCCCTGATCATCGACGACGCGAGCAAAGCCTGCCGGAAGACCACTAACATCGCCAGCTGTTGCCCCCATCGTCGACAGTAGAGGTCTATAACCTACCGGTACAAGGACCGTTGTTCCATCCGAGGCTGTTAGGCTGCGATATACCGTTGTTAGGTTTCCAGAGGCAGCCCCAGGTGATCCGCTGCCCAGACCACCAGTTACATCGAGAGCGATCAGAAGTGCTGGCAGCGTTTTGTTCGCAGCCAATGCCCTATAGGCAAAGGACATGCCTTCAAAATCGCCCGCCCTAAAGGCATCCGCCAAAACACCCACCACAACGCTGATGTCATTCGATCTCAATTTTTGCCACTGGCCGGCGGTTAAGGTGCCTTGGTTGGGATCGCTCGCGTCAAAGTACGCTGTGGCCTGGGACAGCGTGCGCATCATCATAAACTGATCCAATAGACTTACTGGACCAGTTCCGCTTGCAATAGCGTCAAACATCTCGGCGGCTGCTTGACGAACCTCAAAACGAGCATTGACGCAGGCAGTTGTCTCACTTCTCTTACAAAATTCCAGCTGGTCATCGCGGGCCTGATCGAGCGCGCTCAGTTGCTCCAATTGATTGCATGCTTCCGCATTAGTCTTACATTGGGCTCGCAGCTTGTCTCCAAGTTCTATTTCTGCGTGCTTCAGATAGTTGTACTGATACTGAGCTTCACCATAGGATGCACCTTCGCCTCCTCCGACGATCCCGCCTACGCCAGCAGCCAAACTCTGGCCAATAGAAGCAGCGAGCAGCCGCCCTTCTTGAGTTCCCTCGTACTTAGTTCCTTTCAGCATACCCTTTACTAAATCAGCGATCGCTGGTGAGAGCAGACTTGAAGAAGCGCCACCTAAGGCGCCTTTAAGCGCGCCCTCCCAGCCATTGACTCCGCCAAGGATGCCACCGCCGACGGCGTGTAATATTGCGCGCCCGACACCGCCCTCCTTCCAGAGGTCGCGTTCGGATTGCGTCTTGGCGTTCTCGTACTGGTTTGATGCGATATCACCTACCAAGCCTGCGATCGTCGCCTGAGCGGCCTGCAGATCGGCTTGCGTCTTGTACTGCTCACGCAGGATGTTTTGCAGGTCCGGCAAGCCAGGCAGCGACGTGTTGGTGTTGTCGGTATCGCGGCGGATCGAAGAGATGTCCTGCGTCTGATGTGCCGGATCGGTGATCGAGATGCCGATATTGCCACCGATTGCCGAAAGCGCTTGACCGGTCTTGTTCTCGCCAGCCTTGACCGGCGGCGCAATCGAGAGACCACCCGTCCCTATCGATCCGCCGTAGGTGTCGGCCTTCCAGATCGAGTGCGTATCAATGTCGGTAGCGGTCAGAGTGCCCGTGGAGAAGCTATTGTGCGCGCCGCTAGCTTCGCTTGTGATGAGCCCACCAGCCAGCGTTGTCTGACCGCTGACGTCGATGGAAAGGCCACCGGTTCCGGCATGAATGCCTGACTGTTCAGAAACGATGGCAGCATCGCCCGTCGCCCTCTGCGTCACACCGGAGGCATTAAAGCCGCCAGTGCCGAGCGAGCCAGAGACATTGAGCTGGGCGGCCTTGGCAGTGGCGGTGTCCACCTGGCTTTCGATCGTCAGGTTCTTGACATCAGTTGTCACTGAATTACCACTGACAGTGGCGCCCTTCAGCGTGAGATCATTGGTGACGATGGTGACATCGCCAGTACCACCGACATGGCTGTTATAATAGTTGACGCCGGTGGTATCGGCATTACCCTTGCCATAGGAGCCGCTGACCGTGACACCCATGTCGCCGCAGCCCGTTTTCGTGCCGCAGGACCAGCCGACACCGATGCCCGCACTGTAGGACGAGTTCTTGCTTGACGTGTTCGACGTCGCAGCCGCCGCATTCAGGTCGATGTTACCGTTGGCGGCGGACAGGAAGATATCCCCCTTCAGCGGATCGAAAGACAAGATGGGCAGGCCGTTTTTGTCGTAACCGGCCGCAATCTGCGCGCCGTTTGCGATGATGCTGCCCTTCTCGGCCTCCATCGTGATCGAACGGCCGGCGCGAATATCGCTGACGACAGGCGTCGTTGTGGTCGAAAATGAGCTGCTTTCCTGATGATTGACGCCAAGCGTCGCAGAGACAGAGAACTCGAGACCTTTCGACTTGGGATCCGTGCTGGTCAGTTGCTCATAGGCGTTCTTCAGATCCTTGTAGGCCTGATAGAAGCCGAGGCCGGCTATGGCAGTATTGGTAACCGCATTCACCCCGCCGCTATTGGTCAGTCGCTCCGCCGAGTTCATGATGCCCTCGACAGCGGCGATCGCCTTGGTGCCGACGCTGACGGTCAAGCCAGCAAAGGTCTTTTCGTGCATCTCCTCATAGTTTGTCCGGTCCTGTGCCGACAGGAGGTTGATGTCGTTGCCGGCAACTAGACTTACATCGCGTTCTGCCGAAGCCTGCGCGCCCTGAAGATTGACGTTGTTGCCGGCGGAAACATTGAGATCGCGACCAGCTGTCAGCGACGAGGCCGAATTCTTGTCGGAATCCTGAGTTGTCTTGTCGGCTGTCTTTTGCATGCCGATGCCGACGGAAAGCCCGCCATTGCCGGCCGAGAATGACAGGCCGAAGCCGGACCGCTTGTCCTGTTCGGATTTCGAGGCACTCTCAGCACCTGGTGTGATGTTGACATCGCGGGCTGCGGACAGATTGATGTCCCGATCGGCGTTGACGGATGATCCGATGATATTGAGATCGGTCGTCCGGGCCGTCAGATTGACGTCCTGGCCAGCCGAAAGTTTTGAACCGACACTATCGATTGAACTTTCGCTGATCGTCTTGCTGTGGCTGCCGTAGATCGAGATGAACCCACCGCCGGAACCGACACCAATGCCGGATTTCTTGGTCTGCTTGTCGCTCTCGTGTTCCTCCTCGGCGCCCATGACGGTGACGGTCGAACCTGAAAGGGACAGGCTGCCACCCGACATGATGCTGGAGCCGGAGACGACGGCCGCGCTGCCAGCATTGACTGTGATATCGCCCGATGCGGAAACGGAGGAGCCGACGGTGTCTTCGTCGTGGGTATGCGTGTGGGTTTTGCTGGAGGAAAGGAAGCCGCTCTTCTTGCTGTCGGATGTCGTTTCGTCTGTGTCCTTGCCCGAGGCGATGACGATGTTGCCGGCGGCTTGAATATTGGCGTCGGCAGTGTGGGTGGCATCACCAGCTTTGACGTGAGAGGCCGAAATCGTGACATCGCCGCCAGTGGAGCTGATATTGACGCCGGTCTGGCCGGAGATCGAGGAGCCCTCTGCCGTTGTCGTCGTCTCGCTACGCTTCGCCTTGCCGCTGCTGCTAGACGAAGACGCGGTGTCGACTGCTTCGCCAATGGTGACGTCGCCCTTGGCAATGAGGTTGGCCACACCGCCCTTGGCATCGATATCGGAACCAATGACGCTGATATTGCCCGTGTTGGCCTGGACGATCACATTGCCGTTTTTCGAAGTTATCGACGACGCGTTGCTGGTCACTGCGGTCGAGGACGACTGGCCGCCCTTGTAGCCGGTCGCAACACCCGCGACGGTCTTCGATTGGCTCGTGGTCTGGTCCTGCGACGCCGCGATTGCGATATTGCCATTCGTCGAGACAATGCCGAGGTTACCGCCGGCGTCGAGCGTCGAGCCGCCGATCAATACGCCCTGATTACCCGAAACCAGCATGGCGCCACCGGCAATGAGTGACGAGCCCTGCTGAATCTGGCTGGTTGTGGTCGTGATCGTGCCGCCCTGCGATAGGCTCAAACGATCCATGCCGAGCACGGTGTTCTCCACGCCGGCGGAGATAATATTGACCGAACCATTCGAGGAGGCGACGGAGAGATCGCCGCCGACCTTTGCCGAACTGGCGATGATGTTGACGCCGTTGCTCCCCGCAACGCTGAGATTGCCGCCGGTCGTCACCGTGGTGCCGACAAGCGCCTGGACGCCACCATTGTCCTGTTTGACGGCACCCAACGTTACCGTCTGCCCGGAGAGCTGCGCGTTGCCGCCAGCGGCCACCTTCGTGCCGCTCAGCGTCAGGCTGCCGGCACCAGCATCCATTTTCAGGCTGCCGCCGGCGGAAACGCCGCCATTGGCGGTGACGACAGTTTGCCCGCCGATGTTCATCGTCTGAGCGGCGAGCGTAATGCCATTCTCGGCATTGAGGTTCATATTGCCGCCGGCGAGGAAGGCGCCGCCATTGGCCTTGATGCTGCCCGCATTGATGGTCATGCCGTCTGCAGCAGCAATCGCGCCGGAATTGTCGACGGAGCCGGCATCGATGCTGACCGTGTTGCCGGCGATCATGGCAGCGGACGTGGTTTTGGCGCGGTCCGCCGCCGAGAGATAGACGACCGGCACCAGCACCGGCGCGCCATCGACAATCTCGGTCTGGTAGATCACCATCGACTGGGTCAGCGA
>NZ_JARWLA010000084.1:0-6947 GCF_047445805.1 Rhizobium sp. BR 314
CATAGTAGCTGTAATAGCTCCAGTTCATGCCGAACTGGAACTCCATCACGATGCCGGTGGCGACACCAATCGCGAAATTGATGCCGAAGAGCGTCCCCCAGAACTTCGTCATCTGGCGCCAGATCTGCCGGCCGGTCATGACATATGTCGTTTCCATGATGGCAAGCAGCACCGACAGGCCAAGCGTCAGCGGCACGAATAAGAAGTGATACAGTGCCGTCATGGCAAACTGCAGGCGCGATAACGCCACGATATCAAGTTCCATAGTCTTTCTCCCACCCCCTACGGTGTGTCTGACAGGAAGGCGGCGCCAAATGCGCCGGACTGAAGATGGCAACCCAACGATCCGGAACAGACGAAGCTGTCGCGCAGGTCATCGGATCGTTACGGTATGAATAATGCAGGTGGGATGGCGGCTTCATCGAGTGCCATCGCCTCACGCTAAAGGTGGTTGTATCGTCTCGATCGACGTATTTGGCGCCGGCATTGCAACACCGAGATAGGGATCGATCCAGGTGATCTGATCGATAACTGATTTGACCCCTGGTACGTTCTCTGCAGCAACCTTAGCAGCAAGACGTTCTCGCTCGTCGAAAACGCTGCCCGACAGTTCGACGACGCCGTCCGACACATGGACATTGATGAAGCCGTTCCGGCTCCAGCTCTGATGCGCCAGCTCTGCGATCACCGCATTCGCGATCTCGTCGTCGCCGGCTGGCAGCTTGTCCTTCGGCGGCATGTTTGCCAATGCCCGCATCAGGTCGGATCTACAGACCATTCCGACCACTTTACCCTGGACGACGACCGGCAAGCGTTTGACGCCATGCTTTTCCATCAGGTCCACTGCAACGGCGAGCTCGGCATCTGGAGCTATGGTCACGACCTCGGACGTCATTACCTCTTCGACGGTCCTACCATGGGAGAGCACATATTCATCGGCGAGTTTGCCAGGGCTTGTCAGAAACTCCAGCAACCAGGATCGCTTGCGTTCGGTGCTCAATTCGCCGCGGCGAAGGAAATCTGCTTCGCTAACTATGCCGACAAGGTTGCCGTCATCGGCGATGACCGGAAGACCGCTAACGCGATGATCGAGCATAATCCTTACGGCATCGATAACAGACATCGCCGGACCCACAGTAATTGCGGGCGCATTCATGACGGCTTGGATCAGCATGTTCATCTCCTTTTCAGAACGCATAGCGCGGCGATGGGAGGCCTTGCGCGGCGTGGTGAACCCAGAGTTATCAACACCTTCGCGGCGGCGCTTTGATCGGTGTCAAATTTGCGATGCGGCATGGAGGATGGGGTGATTTCAGCCGCCACGTCAGTTCCGCATAGCAGAAGAGCGGACTCAGGGATTTGAGCGCGAAGGCGAGGCCGCTGTTTCAACTAGGCTGGAACGAACATCATGACAGCGGCTACCCCCATGAGCGCGACGGTGATCCAGCCGATCCATGACGATATAGCTCCTATCCTATAAGGCCCCATGACCTTCGGGTCTGTAGCCAACAACAGTATGACGGCAATCAGGGGGACCGCGAGGAGCCCGTTGATGACAGCGCTCCAGAATAGAGCGTTCATGGGTGTGATCGGTGAGTACTGAATGATCAATGCGAGCAGCACACTTATTGCAATGACGCCATAAAAGCCCCGGGCATCATTCGGCGCTCGCTCCAGCCCGAATTTCCAGCCCATCGCTTCGGCCAAAGCATAGCCGGCGGAGCCCGCGAGCACTGGCACGCCTATGAGGCCGACGCCTAGAATTCCAAGCGCGAATATAAGGGCCGCGAATGGGCCGGCCAGCGGTCGAAGGGCACTGGCGGCCTGAGCGGCAGTGTCGATCTGCGTGATACCGGCGACATTCAGCGTCACGGCGGTCGCCAGAATAATGAAGAACGCAGTAAGGTTGGAATAGAGCATGCCGCTCCACGTATCCCAGCCAATCCGGTTAAGTTCGCCAGGTGCTTTTGCGCTATCTTCGTACAGCGGCCTCGCCTCCGGTGCTGCATTCATTTCCTCAACCTCTTCCGAGGCTTGCCAGAAGAAAAGATAGGGACTGATCGTTGTGCCGAAAACACCGACGACGACCGCCGCATAGGTCGATGTCGGAGTGATTGCCGGCCAGACCGTCCTTAGAGCAACTTGGTTCCAATCGACATGGACGGTGAAGAGGACCGCCGCGTAAGCCAAAAGCGAGATCGTCAGCCATTTCAGGAATGACACGTAACGATGGTAGGGAATGAAGACCTGAAGCGCGAGCGTGCCAAAGACGAAGAGCATTGTCATCAAATGACGGTTGAAACCGGTCACCAACTCCGCCACTTCGCCCATCGCGGCAACATCGGCGGCAATGTTCAATATGTTCGCTATCAGCAGCGAGAAGACCACCACATAGAGCACAACTGGCGGAAATGCGCTCTTTATGTTTGCTGCGAGCCCGCGCCCGGTCACACGACCAATCCGTGCGCAAGTCGCCTGGACGACGGCCATCATTGGAAACGATACTGGCATGGCCCAAAGGATATTCAGGCCAAATTGTGCACCGGCTTGGGAATAGGTTGCGATACCACTCGGATCATCATCGGCGACACCGGTGATGAGACCCGGTCCGACTTTGGCGAGCGGATGTTGGCGCAGACGCGCCAAGCGATCCGGAAGTCGCGAATACCAAGATCTCGGCCGGTCGGCTAACAGCTCCTCGCTCATTTGGCACCGTCAGAAATATTGTTGACGCTCGCCGGCGAAATTACGGATCGATCAGTATAGCCGCCGGTGCCCCGCACCCTCTCGATAAGGGCCTGGATCGCCCGACGCTCGACATCGGAATCGAGCCGTCCCCGAATCTGCACCCGTCCGTCTTTGACGACGACCTCGACCTTGTCGCGGCCAATCCCGAGATCCGTCGCAAGCCGGGTCCGGATGGCAAGCCCCAGTGCCTCGTCTCCTCTCGCGATCGTCTCGACAGGCGCATCGATAATCAGGTTCAGCAAGTCGCACCGGCTGATGATGCCGACGAGTTGGGAACCGTCGATGATAGGAACTCGTTTGATCCCGTTAGAGGTCATTATGCCGGCGATCCGGCCGATTTCCGTATCGGAGCTCGCGCTTATCACGTCGCGGCTCATCGCTTCAGCGACGGACCAACCGTGGATTTGTATATAGTTGCTCAGTTCGTGCCGTTCATCGGCGCCGCTCTTACCCTTGCGGATCGGACCCCAATTGCTTCCGAGCCGTGGCATGAGGTCTCCTTCGGTCAATATTCCACATACTGCGTCGTCATCGCCGACTACCGGAAGGCCACTTATGTCGTTGGCCCTGAGCAAAATGGCTGCGTTTCGAACACTCATGGTTGGCGAGACCGTGATGACGTTCCGTGTCATGATGTCTTTTGCTTGCACGATTATTCCTCACCTTCGGTTGCGACAGCTTTTCAACGATTGTGTCAGCCGACGCCCAGCTGCGGCTCTCTACGTTTCTGCACGAGGGAAAAGCTGTGGAGGCCGGTCAGTGCAGCTAGTCGCCTTTGGCTCCGCGCGTGGTTTGCTCTCCCTGTTTCCCTCGTGCGATGCAGTCTGTCGGGAAACGGTGCCTTTGCATTGATCGGTGTCAATATTGGCGCGGCAGGAGCGCCTCTGCCCACTGAACGTCCGAGGACTGCCTCGCGCATTTGACCTTCATGGAGAATGCACTAGTCCCCGGGGTCAAGCCTTCATCGGGCTGTGCATTCAGAGTCGATCTAGCGCAGACGAAGCTACCGAGTTGCCCTGATCGTTATTTCAGCAAGTGCTCCGTAAAGAGCTGCTCCACCACCGGCGTTGCTTCGAACACGCCGACGCCAGCCATTAGTGCAGTGCCGCTCGCCAAGAAAAAACGTGCACCATAGTCGCGACTTCCAAGGGTTAAAGCATATGATGCCTTTGCCAGCGTGTTGGCGATAACGGCCGCACCGAGAGCTGTTGCGGCAAATTCAGCACCGATGGTGTCAAAGATGCCAGCAATTGTGACGGTGATCGCATCAATATCTGCAAGCCCGGAGAGCGTTGAGACAACGAGCAAACCAGATTGCCCGAAAAAGGCAGCCGCGGCCCGCGCCAAAAAGCCGACAGCCACAAGGAGGAGCGCAGTTTTCAAAACGGAAAGCAGTTCGAACGGATTTCGCGCGCGGTGTTCGGTATGTCTCGCAGTATCATTCCGAGCAAAGATCAGCGAGAAACCGGCCATCACGAAAGCGGCCGCAACAAGTGCTGGGCTGAGGCGGCCTGCGATCGGTGGTGCAAGAATAGCAATATAGAGAAGCACCTTGAAATACGAAACGGCGTTTGCGGCCGTTGCACCAGCAACCAAGAGTGCAGCCGAATGCCCCGCCGCGCTGAGGCGGGCATTCGTAACGGCAATCGCGGTTGACGATACCAAGCCGTTGACCGCTCCAGCGACGAGCTCTCCACGAACTTGCCCGAATGCCTTGACCGCAACATAACCCAGGAAGGAAATGCCGGCGAGAAGAACGACCAATTGCCACGTGTCGGCAGGAGAAATCCCGCCGAATGGGCCGAGCGGTGCGGTCGGCAGGATTGGCAGGACGATGACAGCCATCGCAAGGAAAACAATCGCTGACCGCAACTCATTCCAACTCAGTGTTCGAACGAACTGATGTAGTATTTCGCGACTGGCCAGGATCGCTACGAGCGCAACGCCGCCTGCCGCCGCTAACCGCGCATTTCCGAGTACGGCGAGGGATCCCAGCGCAAATGTCGCCATCGCTGTGACGGTGGTGGTGACGCTGTAATTGCCCTCCGCGCGCAATTCCCGAAACTGATAGAGGCCGAAGATTGCGCTAAAGATCGCGAACATGGCGATGACGATCAGGCCATACCTTGCCGGCTCGACGGAAAGCGTCTGCTCAAGAAGACCAGAAAGACCGCCCAGCATGCCGGCGATCATGAAAGTGCGGATGCCCGCGGTCCGTTTTCCGGCACTTTCCTCGCGCTCGCGCCAATGGCGCTCTACACCGACGACTGCCCCGATAGCCAGTGCCAAACCAAGCCGCTCAAAAGATTCGACACTCTCCATCCCAATTCCTTATTCGAACCTGTTGCATCTGTGTTGCTTCATCATCACATCTTTCCGGCGCGTCTGCTCAATGAAATCGCCGCTCCGATGGGCACCCGTCTTGAAACCAAGCCGATGATCAAGCGAGGCTGCACGATTATTGGCTTAATGTCATCGCCATAGACGAACAGGCGCTTCTTTCCAGCCGGCTGGACGTATCTGCTGCAAAGTCACCCTTGCGATCCATTCATCCTCCATGTCATCCTCGGCCGGCCTATTGTTGTGACGCTCGGAGCGCTCGTGCATCATATCGGTCGAGACAAGCGCGAATATGCCCGCTTGACGTTGTCGAAAACCAAGTCCGTGCCGGGCTTGGATGTCTTGGGTGCTACATCGGAGTGGGATCATGGTCTTTGCCTCGCTTCGTGCATCGGGTCTCGTTGGAAAGCCTTAGCCGCCCGATTGCCGAGCTCCGGAATGCCTTGGGGGGAGGGGCTCAGGCGACTGATCGCTGCTTCGCGCTATCGGGCGAGTTTGGCTCGCAGACGGCCGGCAGATGCGGTTGGATGCGCAGCGCGCGCAGAGCATTCAAAATGACGGCAAGGTCGATCACCTCCTGCTGAAGAGCCCCTTCATATCAAGGACTGAAAAACCGATCCCGGTCGCGACGCTTTCGAATGCAATGCGCCGAGAGCGGCGGGCGATCTCGACGCCAACCCCAAGCTGGTCGATGCGGGCAACGAGCAGGACGACATCGGCCGCCTCTGCGGACGGGGCGGCTCCGCGCGCTCCCATGGCAACGCCAACATCTGCGGCTGCCAGCGCCGGCGCGTCGTTCACGCCGTCACCCACCATCATCACCGGACCATTCTTCCGTTCAGTGAGAATTGTCAGGACCTTTTGGTCCGGCGTCAGGCCCGCGCAGAGCCCGTCGAGGCCGAGTCCTTCTATCACGCGCTCTGCGACCTCAATGCGGTCACCGGGTGCGAGCAGGATCCGTTTGATGCCTTCCTGACGCAGTTTGGTCAACACCACTCCGGCTCCCTCTCGCAGTGCATCGGCCATGACGAGATGACCTGCCAAACGGCCGTCCACGGCGACAGCAACAAGTACCGAGCCGGCCGAGAGTGCCTGATGACGACCTGCCGTTCGACCCGTTTGCCGCTCTACGAAATCTTCTCCACCCACGATGACGCTCTGACCGTCAACCTTTCCGATAACGCCTTCCCCAGGATCTCGGTTGCATCCGATGGCACCGGTAGCGTTAAGCCTCGTCGCTGAGCAGCCGAAACGATGGCTTGGGCTACTGGATGCTTGGTCAGGTGCTGCTGCAAAACGGAATACATCGTCTTCGGACATGCCTAGGGGCTTTCGATCGCGATAATCTCCGGACGGCCGTCGGTAAGGGTGCCTGTTTTATCGAGCACCAATGTGCGGATGCGTGCCATCATTTCCAGAGGCTTGCCACCTTTGATCAACACCCCAATCGGTGAAGGAAAACTGGTCCTAGTGCACGTTGCGCAGGACTGTGGACCGGTTTTGCAACGACGGCACGCGTAGAGCCCAGGACTTAAGGCGCAACAAGCGTATCTTGGGGATCGCGATGCGCGCTGAATAGCTTTTGCTAGGCCATTTCGAACGGGGGCAATTTGGCCTCGTTCGACGATACCCCATCCTGTCACCGAGACGTTGATCTAGATTTCGCCATCCGAATCGGATCATTGCCGAGGGCTAAAATTAGTAAGGTGGAGTATGCATGGAGATGAATGCACGCGACCGCGACCTTGTTGAGGTTATGAAGCGGTACTTTGCTGTCAAGGCCGAGGTAGAGGATGTAAAGATCCGCCTCGAAGCGGCAAGGCGGGAAAGCGGCGAGGAGATCGAGGTCTTCTACAATC
>NZ_JARWLA010000085.1:0-5949 GCF_047445805.1 Rhizobium sp. BR 314
GCTACATTCGGCTACCTTATATTGACCACCAGAACGCCGCCTCTGATCATTGTCGGCAGGATCGATGAAGGTGTCAGCCATCTGATCCTTCTTGCGATCCCTCTGTTTGTGTTTCTCGGCCAACTTATCCAGATGACGGGTATGGCACGGGCGATGGTTGCGTTCCTCGCCAGCCTTCTTGGCCATGTGCGCGGCGGGCTTCACTACGTGCTGGTGGCTGCGATGTATCTTGTATCTGGGATTTCAGGATCGAAGGCCGCCGACATGGCCGCCGTCGCGCCCGTGTTGTTTCCGGAGATGAAGGCGCGCGGCGCAGACGAAGGCGATCTTGTCGCACTTCTGTCGGCGACGGGCGCCCAGACTGAGACAATCCCGCCTAGCATCGTCTTGATTACAGTGGGATCCGCTACCGGGGTGTCGATCGCCGCGCTGTTCACCGGCGGTCTTCTCCCCGGCCTTATTCTGGCGGTAACCCTTTGCTTCTTGGTCCGCTGGCGCTGCCGCAACGATGATCCGAGCCACGTCAAGAGGGCAAGTCGACGGCAGATCGGCAAGCTGCTTCTCGCTGCACTGCCTGCCCTTGCGCTTCCGTTCGTCATCCGCTCAGCTGTCATCGAAGGTGTCGCCACGGCGACGGAAGTTTCGACAATCGGCATTGCTTACTCGGTAATCGCGGGCCTTCTGTTCTACCGTCAGTTCGATTGGCGCCGACTCAAGCCGATGCTTGTCGAGACGGCGAGCCTATCCGGTTCGATCCTTCTGATTATCGGCGCGGCCACGGCGATGGCTTGGGGCCTGACGCAATCAGGCTTCTCGACAGCGCTGGCTCAAAACCTTTCAACGCTCCCGGGCGGTGCGGTGACCTTCATGATCGTCTCGATCGTCATTTTCATCATCCTCGGCAGTGTGCTCGAGGGGATACCCGCAATCGTACTGTTCGCACCGTTGCTGTTCCCGGTTGCTCAGCAATTGGGCATCCATCAGGTGCATTACGCCATGGTTGTCGTGTTGGCGATGGGTATCGGCCTCTTCGCTCCACCCTTCGGTGTTGGCTACTACGCTGCCTGTGCAATCAGCCGAGTCAGCCCCGACGCCGGCATGAAACCGATCGTCGGCTACATCGTCGCCATGGCCATTGGTCTTGCTGCGGTTGCTGCGGTTCCGTGGCTCTCGATCGGCTTCCTGTAGCCCGACCTCGACCAACCAAAATTACAGAGCTTATTTGGAGGAGAACGAAATGGTAAATCTGACAAGACGCGCATTCACAGTGACGACGACGCTTGGTCTCAGCGCCACGGCGCTCGGGTTTTCGATGAAGCGAGCGGCCGCAGCCGAGTATTCCCTGAAGTTCGCGTTCAATCTGGCCGAGACCCATCCGATCACCACGCGCGCAAGGGAGGCGGCAGCACGCATCCAACACGAGACAAACGGGCGGGTGGAACTGCAGGTCTACCCGAACAACCAGCTTGGTAGCGACACTGATATGCTGTCGCAGGTGAGAGCAGGCGGCATCGATCTGTTCCTGAACTCTGGTATCAATGTACTGTCCACGATGGTCCCGGCGGCCTCGATCTACGGTCTCGGCTTCATTTTCCCGGACTATGATACGGTTTGGAAGACGATGGATGGTGAACTCGGTGCCGCTCTGCATAAGCTCATCGAAAAGGTGAATCTCCTCCCGATGGAAAAGATGTGGGACAACGGGTTCCGGCACATCACCACCAGTACGCACCCAGTCAACTCGCCCGCAGATCTCGCCGGTATGAAAATCCGCGTTCCAGTCGGAGCGCTGTGGACCTCCATGTTCCAGACGTTTGGGGCAGCTCCGGCGTCCATTAATTTCAACGAACTCTATTCTGCACTTCAGACGAAGGTCGTCGATGGACAGGAAAATTCGCTGGCCAACATCAAGACCGCAAATATTGTCGAGGTCCAAAAATACTGCGCATTAACCCGGCACATGTGGGACGCGTTTTTCTGCGTTGCCAACAAGCGCAACTGGGCAAGCCTGCCGGCGGATGTGCAGGAGGTCGTGAGCCGCAACATCAACCTAGCCGCGCTTGATGAGCGCCAAGATATGGCCAAGTTGTCGGAGTCCCTCAAAGAGGTCCTGGCCAAACAGGGCCTTGTATTCAATCAGCCCGACACTGAGGCGTTCAGGCAGAAACTTCGCGACGGCGGCTTCTACACCGGCTGGCGCGAAAAATATGGCGAGGAATTGTGGGCAATTCTCGAGAAGACGGTAGGGAAACTCACGTAGGCCCCTAGAAGGTATATGTTCTCCCAGAGGCCGGCTGTCCGGCCGACTTCCGGGTCTCGTGAGAACATCACGAGACCCGGCTTTTTTCGTGACTTTGTGGCAATCGCGTGCAGCGGGTGGCGCCGGCGGATCATACTCGGGCGCCTTGAAAGGATCGGAACCTTCGACCCTGTTATTGAAATTGAGCTAACACCGAAATTCCTCAATACAATAGGGAAATGGGCCAGAGCGGACTGGCTGCTAGTCGGCATTGAGTACAGATAGCTTCCGATGACCCCATCAGCCAAGGTGCCACCGACTGCGCCTTCCTAGTCTACTGGGTGGCTTAGAAACGCGGTCCTCATGCGGGCGGAAGTTAGTTCTTCGAGCGTTCTCTTGTGACAGAAAGAGGCAATGCGGATATTCTCGGCAAATGCCCCCAGGTCCCGCAAGACCTCCGTTTCATTCCCATCACCTAGTCGGGCGCAAGTCGGCCGGGAGACACTAGCCGCGCCAATCTAACCGTTCGGCCTGCTCGTCCTCGCGTCTCGCGTCTCGCTCGTAATAGTCAGCAAGCCGGATCAAAGCGTTGGCCGTGCGGGGATAATCAAAAATGATCGCATCCGCCGACTTACGATAGCGCGCTTCCTCTCTTCGCTCCAGCAATCCGCCGTCGCGAGGCATACGGGTCGTCATGCCGCGGCGGTTCATCTTGCCCACGACAAAGCCGTCGATCATTTCCTTGCTGTGGAAGAGATCAATGACCTCCCGAACAGCCTCGGCTGGCCAATTGCCATCCTTGCCATCTGGTGACGAGGAGAGCATATGCCCGATGCGGCTGTCGCCAATATCAAGGCGGCCCGCCTCGCGGGCGAGCTTCCTMGCCTCTTTGATCCATTCGGTCAGTCTGATCGGATCGATTGAGCTATCGTTCTGTGTCCCAGGAATTCTGTTCCAGTGTCCGAGCAATGCATAAGCGCGGCTCGCCACTGCTTTCGCCATTTCAGGTGTCGCGGGCACAGGCTCGTCCGCGTCACCGTCTTCATCATCGCTTTTTCGATAAACGGCTTTCAGGAGATCGACAAAAAGCTTTGGTTGCTCCGAGAGCTCGGCGAGGAGCGCTTTTGCAGGTCGCTGGGAATGCTCCAAAACTTCGAGATAGTTCCATTCAAGCGTCGCGAGCGCTTCTCGTTCGACATCATCGCGATTGTCCAGGATCTGCATGAGCTCCGCAACATGATGGCGAAACATGCCGAGTTCATTATGACCTGGATCGCCAGTGAAGGGTTGCTTTGCTGCCTCGGTCAGTACCTCAATGACTAGGTCCGAAGGAAGATCGGACTCCCGCATCCGGCTAGCGAGCCCCACCGCTCGCAGTGGCGCGCCCGTCTGAATGAGCTTGCGTACCGCATAGACGATGTCGTCCTCGCGATCATCAATCCACATGACCCGCGCGGTCCGCCAGTATGTCGTTTCGATCGCGCCGCCAATTTCGGAGATTTGGTTCCAGACCCAGCGCTCGATAGGCAGGGCGCGTAGCAATGTGAGCAGTGCCTCATCGGCCCACTTTTCAGCAAGTGCTTTCTCAATCAAGCCCGTGGACCATTCTCTATCGCGATCACGTGACGAGCAGACAACGAGACCATGCGCGACATCCCGCTCCAAAGCGTTATCGGATTTCAGGAAAGACTGAAGCAGGTCGTCGAATTCCGGCGGAGACAGGCCGGCGTCGTAGAGCGCCTTGCCGATATAGCCTGGGGCTTCCACTTGTCTTGCAAGTTTCTCGATCGCCGGAATTCCTCCGGCTTCGAAAACTGCCGCAGCGGCACGCTGGCGCGTTTCCTCAATATCGCGCTGCTCCGTTTCCCACCCAGCAGAGCCGCGGTCAGGGAGCTCCACGGTCTGGTTGAATAGCCATGCTACCCGCTCGATCGGATCGGCAGGAGCGAACCGATGATAGACTTTTTCCAAGGCAATCAAGACAGGCTCGTCCAGCGACCAATCGGCATCGGGGAATTGCCGATGTCTGTGGAGAGTTGAACGGAGCTTGCGCCACAGGGTAGCGCGAGCGTCCTCGTCGATCATCTTCGGCTCGGCGGCGGCAAGGTTCACCAGTGCGACTTCCGTGCCCGGAACGAGGTCGGCGAGGCAGTCCAGCAGGTCCGACCACCGCTGCGGATCGAGCCCTGCATCATCGAGCAAACGCTTGCTGATTTCCGTTGTACCTCGTTCTACGAGCCCCCAAGTGAGGGCTTCCTCGTCATCAACCGAATAGTCACGCCACCGCGGCACGGCAGACGGCGTCATGTGGTCGCGTCCTTGCGGAAGTATCCCGATCATCAGCTTCCAGGCACTGGCTGGCTCGCGCTTCCTGATCAGGTCAAGTGCTTTCAGCCGCTCGTCGAGTGTCGCAAATGTCTCTGGATGCCATAGAAGATGGATGTTGCGGAGGCTGTTGGCCGGACCGTTCGTGAAGCGACGCGGTTTTGTATCAATCGCGTCGAGGCGCGCGAGCACATAGGTGACACGCGGCATGAGTTGCTTTGACCAGGCAAGAGATTCGAGTGCCCACATCAGGTCAGCCAAATGTTCCTGCCCGGTAATCCCACCTCCATCGCTTCCGAAAAGCGCCTCGATTGGGGGCTGATCACGATCAAGGCTTTCCTCGATAGCGTCCAGGAATGCACCCGGAGAGGCTTCCGCGAGGAGCCTGAAATCACCTGAGAGAGACCACCATCGATGCCCGTCGGCTCCCTGAAGGAGTTTTCGCACGATATGATCAACACGTCGCCCCACGTCTGGAACCGTCCGGACCCTGTCGCCCCATAGCGCCATCAGTATCATCGAATGGCCGATCCCGTGACGCAGGAGGCCAGAGTACGGAGGTTGAATTCCGCGGACGTTGGCCATCCAGCGGTCATCTGGTTCCATCTCGAAACGGGGGTCCGATGCGCCCAAAACATCCAATGCCGCAGCCTCATATCGGGAGATGTCATCATTGGTAAGATTCTGAGCAAGCAGAAACCAGGCATCGATTGGCGAGGTTACACGCCATGCCGGCCCGACTTTCTGCAAGGGGCTGTCCAGGTCGCGAACCATAGGAGTGAGCTCCTTGATGATTTCTTCATACGGCTGGCCAGCGATTTCCTCAAGAATGCGGCAATCATCCTTTCTCTCATCGTGCCAGCCGCCGATCAGCAGCGCTGCCAGCAGGGCGCGAGGGGGTGACGTGACTGCCCAAGCCGGCAGGCGGCCTGGTGCACCCGGCAGGCGTCGCCGCAGGACCGACAGCTCGCGCGCACTGTCGCGCGCAAGCGTCTCCGCCCGCGTATCGGACATGCCCGCTGCAATAAGCGCGTTTGCAATGCCTTCGCGAGATGGCCGGGCAAGCGTCCTCACATCTCCATCGCCAGCCGCCCGCTCATCATAGATCTGAAGGACGAAATGGCCCTTCCCGGCTAGGACCCGGCTGAGGCCTGGGTTTGGAGCCGTCAAAACGAGTATGAGAGACCCCGAAGCATCTCCAAGCTGTCGCGCAGCATCCTCGGTGGTAGCCACAAGGCAGCGTGCGCGGTAAGTCTGTGCAAATTCATCCGGCAACTCGCTCAATGCCGCGTGAAAAAACGCCACCGCTTCGTCGGCCGTCGTCGCCCGGAGGGACATGACCGACGGGGGGCTTCTCAGCCATCGAAGCACTGCCGCTACATCCT
>NZ_JARWLA010000086.1:0-5948 GCF_047445805.1 Rhizobium sp. BR 314
GACCTGGAAGGAGCGAGCACGCATCAATGTCGCGGCCATCCTCACCGCAAACGAAATCGAGAGGCAAAATCTGCCGGCGACTCCGGCCGCCCAGGCGAGGCTGATCCGCTTCACCGGTTTCGGCGCCGGCGAGCTGGCAAACGGCATGTTCCGGCGGCCTGGGGAAACCGACTTCCGCACAGGTTGGGATGATCTCGGCAACTCGCTGGAAACAGTGGTCAGCGAGGGCGAATACGCGTCGCTCGCCCGTTGCACCCAATATGCACACTTCACCCCTGAATTCGTCATTCGGGCAATCTGGACGGGCATTCATCGTCTCGGCTGGCGCGGCGGCCGAGTGTTGGAGCCGGGGATCGGAACAGGCCTGTTTCCGGCGCTGATGCCGAAACAGTATCGCGAACTGAGCTACGTCACCGGCATCGAGCTCGATCCCGTCACGGCCCGCATCGCGAAACTGCTGCAGCCGAAGGCGCGCATCATCAACGGCGATTTCGCGCGCACGGACCTCAATGCGATCTACGATCTTGCCATCGGCAACCCGCCCTTCTCCGATCGCACGGTTCGTTCCGACCGGCACTATCGCGCGCTCGGTCTCAGGCTGCACGACTATTTCATCGCGCGGGCGATCGATCTCCTGAAACCTGGCGGGCTCGCCGCCTTCGTCACCAGCGCCGGCACCATGGACAAGGCCGACCGCACCTGCCGGGCGCATGTTGCAAAAACCGCCGACCTTATCGGCGCCATCCGCCTTCCCGAAGGCAGTTTTCGGCGGGAAGCCGGCACCGATGTGGTCGTCGATATTCTTTTTTTTCGCAAACGAAAGACGGGCGAAGCCGCAAACGATCTCGGCTGGCTTGATTTGGAGGAAATTCGCCCGGCGACCGCGGAGGACGGAGCCATCCGTGTGAACCGCTGGTTCGCGCAGCATGCGGATACTGTGCTCGGCGATCATGCCCTGGTCTCCGGCCCCTTCGGCGAGACCTATACCTGCGTGGCGCGGCCRGGCGAAAGCCTGGAGGCGGTACTTCTTGCGGCTATCGAGCGCCTTCCGGAGGGCATCTACGATGGCGAACCGACCGAAATCGATCGCGACCTCGAAGAAGAGCTGGCGGAAATCCTCGATCTGAAGCCTGACCAAAGCCGGATTCGGGAGGGCAGCTTCTTCCTCGACACCAGGCACGGCCTGATGCAGATGATCGATGGCGCACCGGTCGCGGTGAAAATTCGCAGTGGCCGCAGCGCCGACGGCATTCGGGAAAAGCATGTCCGGATCATCAAGAAGCTCATTCCGATCCGAGACGCCGTGCGCGAGGTGCTGAAGGCCCAGGAACTCGATCGACCGTGGCGCGAGTGCCAGGTGCGACTCAGGGTCGCCTGGTCGAGTTTCGTGCGCGATTTCGGGCCGATCAATCATACGACGGTGTCTATCAGCGAGGATGACGGGAGCGGAGAAGTTCGCGAAACTCACCGTCGCCCGAACCTTGCTCCGTTTCTCGACGATCCGGATTGCTGGCTGGTCGCGTCGATCGAGGACTATGACCTCGAAACCGATACCGCCAGGCCCGGAGCGATTTTCTCCGAACGCGTCATCGCGCCCCCTGCCCCGCCGGTCATCACCTCGGCCGCCGATGCCTTGGCCGTCGTCCTCAACGAGCGCGGTCGTATCGACCTCGACCACATCGCCGAACTCCTGCATCGCGACACCGACGACGTTCGGCACGAGCTTGGCGATGCCATCTTTCGCGATCCCGCCGATGGCTCCTGGCAGACCGCGGACGCCTATCTCTCCGGCGCCGTGCGCACGAAACTCGCGGTCGCAAAAGCCGCGGCCGAGTTGGATCCCGTCTACGAGCGCAATGTCCGGGGGCTTGAAGCAGTACAGCCCGCCGATCTACGCCCCTCGGACATCACCGCTCGGCTGGGTGCACCCTGGATCCCAGCGACCGATATCGTCGACTTCGTCCACGAGACCATGGGCGCCGAGATCAGGATCCACCACTTGCCGGAGCTCGGTTCATGGACCGTCGAGGCGCGACAGCTCGGATGGACGGCGGCCGGCACATCGGAATGGGGCACCGACCGGCGTCACGCCGGCGAGCTGCTTGCCGATGCGCTGAACAGCCGGGTGCCGCAGATCTTCGACGTGTTCAAGGACGCAGACGGCGAGCGGCGGGTACTGAACGTCGTCGATACCGAAGCCGCCCGCGACAAGCTGCAGAAAATCAAGCAAGCCTTCCAGAACTGGGTCTGGACCGATCCCGATCGTACCGACCGGCTGGCGCGGGTCTATAACGACCGCTTCAACAACATCGCGCCCAGGCGCTTCGACGGCTCCCACCTCCAACTTCCCGGCGCCTCTGGCGCCTTTATTCTTTATGGGCACCAGAAGCGTGGCATCTGGCGCATGATCTCGTCGGGAGCGACCTATCTGGCGCATGCCGTCGGCGCCGGCAAGACGATGACGATGGCGGCCGCCATCATGGAGCAGCGCCGCCTYGGACTGATCGCCAAGGCGATGCTGGTGGTGCCGGGCCATTGCCTGGCGCAGGCGGCCCGCGAATTCCTGGCGCTCTATCCCAACGCCCGCATTCTCGTCGCCGACGAGACCAATTTCTCGAAGGACAAGCGCGCTCGCTTCCTGTCCCGCGCTGCAACAGCAACCTGGGATGCCATCATCATCACGCACTCGGCATTCCGGTTCATCGCCGTGCCATCGGCCTTCGAGCAACAGATGATCCAGGACGAGCTGGAGCTATATGAGGATCTGCTGACCAAGGTCGACAGCGAGGATCGGGTCTCGCGCAAGCGGCTGGAGCGGCTCAAGGAAGGTCTGAAGGAACGGCTGGAGGCGTTGTCGACCCGCAAGGACGATCTGCTGACGATCTCTGAAATCGGCGTCGACCAGATCATCGTCGATGAGGCGCAGGAATTCCGCAAGCTTTCGTTTGCCACCAACATGTCGACGTTGAAAGGCATCGATCCGAACGGCTCGCAGCGTGCCTGGGACCTCTACGTCAAGTCCCGTTTCATCGAGACGAAGAATCCCGGCCGGGCCTTGATTCTCGCCTCCGGCACGCCGATCACCAATACGCTTGGCGAAATGTTCTCGGTCCAGCGCCTGCTCGGATCCGACGCGTTGCGCGAGCGCGGGTTGCATGAATTCGACGCCTGGGCCTCGACCTTCGGCGACACGACGACCGAACTCGAGATCCAGCCGTCGGGCAGATACAAGCCTGTCAGCCGCTTTGCCTCCTTCGTCAACGTCCCCGAACTGATCGCCATGTTCCGGTCTTTCGCTGACGTGGTGATGCCCGAGGATCTGCGCGATTACGTCAGGGTGCCTGATATCTCCACCGGCCGGCGGCAAATTCTCACCGCCAAGCCGACGCAGGCTTTCAAGAACTACCAGACCATCCTCGACGCCCGTATCAAGGCGATCGAGATGCGCGAAGGGCCGGCGCAGCCCGGCGATGACATTCTGCTCTCCGTCATCACCGATGGGCGCCATGCCGCCATTGACCTCCGCCTGGTCGACCCCGACAGCGAGAACGAGCCGGAAAACAAGCTCAACCTGCTGGTCCAGAACGCCTTCCGTATTTGGCAGGAGACGTCACAACGGACCTTTTTGCGGCCGGACGGCAAGCAGTTCGATCTGCCCGGGGCGGCGCAGATGATCTTTTCCGATCTCGGCACCATCAATGTCGAGAAGACGAGAGGCTTTTCCGCCTATCGATGGATCCGCGACGAACTCGTCCGGATGGGCGTTCCGCCATCCGAAATCGCCTTCATGCAGGATTACAAGAAGAGCGACGCGAAACAGCGTCTGTTCGCCGACGTGCGCGCCGGCAAGGTCCGCTTCCTCATCGGCTCTTCAGAGACCATGGGGACCGGCGTCAACGCGCAGCTTCGTCTCAAGGCGCTGCATCATCTGGACGTTCCCTGGCTGCCCTCGCAGATCGAACAGCGCGAGGGCCGGATCGTCCGCCAGGGCAATCAGCATGACGAGGTCGATATCTTCGCCTATGCCACCCAGGGCTCGCTCGACGCTGCTATGTGGCAGAACAACGAGCGCAAGGCCCGCTTCATTGCCGCGGCACTTTCAGGCGATACTTCGATTCGCCGCTTGGAAGACCTCGGCGAAGGAGCCGTCAACCAGTTCGCCATGGCCAAGGCGATCGCGAGCGGTGACGAACGGCTAATGCAGAAGGCGGGGCTCGAGGCCGACATTGCCCGGCTCGAACGGTTGCGCGCCGCTCATGATGACGATCAGTATGCCGTGCGCCGGCAGATCCGTGATGCCGAGCGCGACATCGAGGTTTCGATCCGGCGTATCGGCGAGATTGCCAGGGACATCGAACAGCTCATTCCGACTGCTGGCGATGCCTTCGTGATGGTGGTCAAGGGCGAGACCTATGAGGAGCGTAAGCTTGCCGGCCGGGCGCTGATGAAGGAAATCCTGACCCTCGTCCAGCTTCAACAGGAGGGTGATGTCGCCATTGCTTCGATCGGCGGCTTCGATGTGATCTATTCCGGCGAGCGGTTCGGTAAGGGTGACGGCTATCACTACGCCACCCTCCTCCAGCGTACCGGCGCCACCCAGGAGGTCGATCTTGCCGTCACCGTGACGCCGATCGGCGCGATCTCGCGGCTGGAGCACGCGCTTGCCGGCTTTGATGATGAACAGGCGCGGTATCGGCATCGACTGCATGAAGCCGAGCGGCGTCTTGGCGCCTATCGCTCGCGCGAAGGCGGCGTATTCGCATTTGCAGATGAGCTTACCGACAAGCGCCGGCAGCTTCGAGACGTTGAGGAGGAATTGGCGACTACGGCGCGCGAGGAAGCGGCCGCCAGGCCAGAGGCAGCTTGACCATCGGCCGATTGCGGTCTTTTGGATGCGGTGCAGCATGTGCATAGCTGCATTGCACAATAAATGACTTCCGTCTGCTCAAATAATGTTCATACCGCACGCAGCTGATGCACATGGCGGCCTCTCCTCCCAGTGCCGCCGCAGCAGCTGTTCCCCTCTGGAGGTTTATTGACCTTCACACTTCAAGGGCCGCGGTTTCCGCTGGCCCATTTTTTTATTTTCCATCTTATCAAAATCGACGTCCAGTCGCGTGCAAGCCGCCGCTTCTGCCGCCGACACGAGAAGGAAGCAAGGGAGAAAGGAAGGAAGGAAGAGGAATCGTCGCAGAGCAGTTCGCCGGTCGCCGCTTCCGCTCAACCGCCGCCTCCGCATCCCGGCCACTCGCCTTCGCAGGGCTGTCAGCCCCGCTCGTCCTTCGCGGCAGCAATGCTCGGCCGCAGTTGCACCCGGCCGCCCGCTCCGCGGTCCGGGAGATGTCTTCGGAAAAATGAAGACGCGAGAAGGACAGGCAGAAGGGCCGTGTCCAAATCCCCGAGAAGGAGCATCCCATGCAACTCATGAAGGTCGATCCGCGTGCGCTGAAGGACAACCCCGACAACACGCGTCAGTCGAAGTCGACGCCGCAGGCCGACGCCCTGCTTCTGGYGACCATCAAGGCTGTAGGCGTTATCCAGCCGCCCGTCATTTTCCCGGAAGCCGGTGGCAACGGCTACGTCATTGAAGCGGGTCACCGGCGCACACGCATGGCGGTCGCCGCCGGTCTCGAGGAAATCGACGTGATCGTCGTCGAGGCGGCCAACGACAATGGCGCCATGCGCTCGATGATCGAGAACATCGCGCGTGAGCCGTTGAACCCCGTCGACCAATGGCGCGGCATCGAGCGGCTGGTCGCGCTTGGTTGGACCGAGGAGGCGATCGCCGTAGCGCTTGCCCTCCCCGTCCGCCAGATCCGCAAGCTCCGTCTGCTCGCCAACGTTCTGCCTTCGATGCTCGACCAGATGGCGAAGGGAGATATGCCGAACGAGCAGCAGCTGAGGACGATCGCCGCTGCCTCGTCCGAGGAGCAGAAAGAGGTCTGGAA
>NZ_JARWLA010000087.1:0-5673 GCF_047445805.1 Rhizobium sp. BR 314
GTCCGAGGAGCAGAAAGAGGTCTGGAAAGCCCACAAGCCGAAGAAGGGCGATACGGCAGCCTGGTGGCAGATCGCCAACGGGCTGTCGAAAACCCGCATGTACGCTCGCGATGCAAGCTTCGGCGATGATCTTCGCCTGGCCTACGGTATCGAGTGGTCCGAGGACCTGTTCGGCCCGGCCGATCAGGACAATCGCTACACCACAAATGTCGAGGCGTTCCTCGGCGCCCAGCAGGAGTGGATGGCAAGCAACCTGCCGAAGAAGGGTGCGATCGTCGAGGTCAACAATTGGGGCCAGCCGGACCTGCCGAAGAAGGCCGAACGCGTCTACGGCAAGCCAGGCAAAGGCGATTGCACCGCAATGTACCTCGATCGCGAGGGCAAGGTGCAGAGCGTTCACTACCGGATGCCGGAGGTCAGGAAGTCCGCCGGCCAGACCGGCACCGCGGCCGATGGGACGGAGGAGGCCAACGACGAGGCGGCGGTCGCCGGAAAGACAAGGCCCGACGTCACGCAGAAGGGCTTCGACATGATCGGTGATTTCCGGACCGATGCGCTGCATGAGGCGCTGGCCCGCGCGCCGATCGAGGACGACATGTTGATGGCTCTCCTGGTCATGGCCTTTGCCGGCACCAATGTCCGGGTCGATTCCGGCGCCAACGACACCATGTTCGGACTGAGGCGGTTCCAACGTCATGCCGCGCGCCTCTATTCCGCCGATGGCAGGCTGTCGGTTGATATGGACAGCGTGCGTGTCGCCGCCCGTTCGGTCCTCATCGACGTGCTTTCTTGCCGCCGTGGTATGTCGAACAGCGGCGTCGTCTCCAGGATCGCCGGCGAGGCGATCGGCGCCGAAGGCTTCCTACCGAATATGGGAACAGAGGACTTCCTTCTGTGCCTGTCGCGCCAGGCCCTGGAGACTGCGGCAAAGGAGGCCAACCTCCAGCCCCGGGCGCGGGTCCGCGAAACCCGCGCAGCCCTCGTCGACCACTTCACATCGACTGAGGCAACCTTCGTCCATCCGGCGGCGCTGTTTGCGCCTGACCCGAAGGACATCGCCGATCTCCTGAAACATCGCGATTGCTTCGACGAGGAGAATGCCCCGGTCGAAGAGGCGATCGGCGATATCGGCGGCGATGCGCAGCCGGACGCTCGCAACGACGCCGACGCTTCAGACGCACAGGATCTGGATCACGGGGATCCTGACGCTGATGCGGTGACGACAAATGATGACCCCTCCAGCGACGAGGAAACCGCCTACGCGATCGCGGCGGAATAGCAGACCCTCTTCTCCGCATGATCCTCCGCCGCCGGCCGCCCCGGCGGCGGTTTCGTTTCCACCACCATCAAAACTCAAAGGAGGATGCGCAAATGTCCGCGTCTCTGATCTATGACCTCGCCCCTGTTGGTTCCATCGTCGCCTGGTCGGATGGCACTCCCCGACCGCCCGAGCGTTTCAGCAAGAAGCTCGCCGCCTGGAAGACCCGGAACAGTCAGGGCCGGCTGGTCCGCAAGGAGGGCGAGCGCAGCCTCGGCGCCACGAGCCTGTCGCCCAATTTTACGCTTCACGAGGGCGATCTCGGCGCAAGTGGCGTGATCGCCATCCGCATCCACCGCACCTTCTCGCTCGAGAGCACGCTGACATTCAAAGTGATCGAGCGGCCGCCGCTCGGATCGGTTCGCGTTTTCGATCGCGCCGGCGCCAATGCCGAGCTCGTGCATCTCGCCGTTGATCGGCACGCGGCCGAGGAATGGCTCACCCAGCACGGCTATCCTCATGCCGTTCTCGACGAGGTGACTGAGGATGAGATTGCTGCCGATCACATGGAAGGGAGGGCTGCGGCATGAACCCGGCACACACGCCCCAAATAGAGGCCTCCACCCCTGAAGATTTAGGGGTGGAATTCGCCAGAGCCGCCGACGACATGGCTGTCGCGCGGATCGGCGATCTCGTCTTCGCAATGGTTCCTGCCGGTGGCGGGCAATATTTGCTCGCCAGTGCATGGCGCGTGTCGCGGCCGCTTGCCGCGCTGAAGCGCGATGATTTCTATTCCCACCATGGCGCGGTCGCCGACGAAGCGGCGTTTCGCGACCGTATGATCGAACAGGCGGAACACAGCCGCGAGTTGGGGTTGCTTTCCCGACAGAGCGTGCGAATGACCTGCAGCACGCCTTGGGGTGCGTCCCAGAGCGCCACCGTCTACGCCGACGGCATCGTCTCCCACACAACGGCTGGCCATGGCGGCTTCCAACTCTCCTCTGCTCGCAACGCCAGGGTCCATCCGATGCTGAGGGCAGACGGCGGCTGGTACGAGGAGGATGCCGCGTGGGCGGTCGTCGCCCTGACCTTTCCGGACCTGTTCACGGCCTACGAACGCAAGTGCTCGGACAAGACGATCCGCGACAGTTGGCCGGATGTCTGGGAGGCGATCTCCGGTCGCCCCCTTGCACCCGGCGAGTGCTACGAGAAGGATGCCCGAGCCTTCGCGCGGCAGCACGCTGGCGACTGGATCGTCATCTCGGCGCTACGGTCAGACCATAACGCCGGCATGACCGAGGTGATCGCCACGATCGGCGGCAAGCGCGGCGAGCGCGTGAAAGAGCGTCGCTTCCTGGTGCCGAGCGATGAGTATGCAATCGGCCGCTTCGGCTTTGTCATCGATGAGGCGAGGCATGCCGTCTATGACGGACCCTCCAGCTTCGCCGGTTGGCGTGGGAGGGCGTCGTAATGGCCAGTTCCGAACGACAGGCCGGCTCGCTTGCCAGAATGGAAGCGGCGCGGCGAAAGACACAGCACCAGCTCGCTCTCATCGAGCGGCAGATTACGCGCCGCATGACAGCGCTCATTCCGCAGCTTGGCCGACGTCAGGCTGGCTTTCGCCGGGGCAAGCCGCCGGAGCCGGGCGCCTTCCTCGAACGCTACCGCGCGAACCTGGCAGCTCTGACGGCCGAGCGCCAGCCCGAGCTCGACGCGCTTACCCGAAAACTTGCCCGGCAGGATGCGGCAATCACGGCATTTCGGGCGCGAGTAGAATCCGATCCACCCGTCGCAACCGCCCGGAGAGCGTCGCTATGAGCACGATCGGAGAACTGGAGCGAAAAGCCGGTATCGGCACATCGCCAGCCGAGAGAACCGCATTCTGGCGCCAGTTCCATCACCTCGAGGGCGAAGCCTGCGTCAACGCGGGGGTTGCGGAACTCAGGCGCCTGATCGCGGCCAGGGAAGCAGTGTCCGAGGCCTCGCCAAAGACGCGTGTTGCCCGTTTTCGCCATGAAGTAATGCCGCCCCTGACGGCGGATCAGCAAGCGGCGCTTCAGGCTTATGCCGCCAAGCATGGCCGCCGCTGGAAATCGATCCTCAGCAATGCGTGGATGGGCGGTCCGCCGCATGATGACGGCGGTCTGCTGCGGGGCCTTCGCAACTCGCACGGTCCGAGCTGGCTGCAATCCTACCGGTTGCCCAAGCCGCCCGAGCGGTAGGCGAGCATTCACGCCCGCGTGGGGAAGACGGAGTTTGCGGGGGAGCCTCCAGTTTCGTTTCGAGGACGTCGTCTCCCTCTCCACGCCGGCTTGCCCTTCGGTTTTGCTGCGGTCTGAACCGGCGGCCGTGCGCTTCAAGGCCGCWGTCGCGCCGCKGTGCGGCCGGACCCCGCCGTCCTTCTCGGAGCAGGCTCGCGTGCTCCGTCGAGGGCAGCTTGCCCTCTTCGCACGCAAACCGGCTCCGCTCGTCCAGGTGGGGCCGGACCCTGAAGCGCCCGTCTTTCCGCCGGTTCGGGCTGACCGCACCGAAGGGCAAGCCGGCATGGGCCGCAGCCGCTTCGGACGACCTCGAAAGGAAACGACCATGGCCAAGCCCGCATCCTCTCCTCGCCAATCCCCACGCGTCGTGCAACTTCGCAAGGGCGCCACCGTCGAAATGGTCCGGCTCACCTGCCCCGACGCCAGCCAGGCGCTGAAGATCGCCGAGAGTTTCGGGACCGCCGTCATCGACAGCGACGGCATCCGCGACCTGCATGAGCGCCTGATCATCGAGACAGCCGATGCGCTCGGCGATGGCCTTGGCGACAAGGCCATGCAGATCCACCTGCAGCGGATCGTCGGCGCCTATGTCGGTTCTGCCCATGGCGCCGGCCAGTTCTACAGCCGCGCCGTCACCGAAGCGCGCGATGCCACGGCCAAGGCCGCGAACGATGCCCGTGACGAGGACCTCGACGGCCCCGTCGGCTATGACAGCGCCGCCCAGCGTAAGCGGGAGTTTGCCGCCGACATGGGCATACAGGCCCATTCGCTCAGAATGGCAGCCGAAGGTGCCGTCGCTGCCTATGCCCAGGTCATCGGCGAGACCTGGAAGCCTTTCGACCGGCCGGTCGAGCAGCCGGGCACGTCGCTCAGCCGCAAGGCGGYCGAAGCGCAAATCTCAGCCTTCGATTAGATAGCTCGGGCGGGGCTCCGCCCGGCTTTTCAGTCGACACAAGAACGGCCGGTTCCATGGCGGGACCGGCTTTTTTCGTGTCGCGGAGGCGGAAACGAGCAACATGAAATGAAGCCGATGGCGCGCGCAGCGCAGCCCGTTCCGTTCGTCGGGTCTGCAGGAGCCGCCGGCGGACGCAACGGCCTTGCCGTCCTCCACTTTGTTGCGGCCGTTCCGGTGCATCCGCCGACTGACCTGCTCCTGCCTTCGACCCTCCGCAACGGGCCGCGACGGGCGCGGCCTCGAAACGGAGGTTTTGATATGAGCAGGACAGAAAATCAGAGGGGCGATCTTTATACCCGCATCACCGACAAGATCATCGAAGATCTTGCGAAGGGCGTGCGGCCCTGGATGAAACCATGGAATGCGGCGAACACGGCAGGCCGCATTACCCGGCCGCTGCGTTACAACGGGCAACCCTATTCTGGCGTCAACGTACTGCTTTTATGGTCGGAGGGCATCGCACGGGGTTATACGTCATCCACATGGATGACGTTCAAGCAGTCCCTTGAACTGGGCGCCGCGGTGCGCAAAGGCGAGACCGGCACGACCGTCGTCTTCGCCAGCCGGTTCACCAAGTCCGAAACCGACGGGAACGGCGGCGAAGTCGAGCGGGAAATCCCCTTCCTGAAGGCGTATAGCGTGTTCAACATCGAGCAGATCGACGGACTTCCCGACCACTACAATCATCAGCGGCCCGCACCGGTTCCAGATCCGGTCCAGCGCATCGAGCATGCCGATTGGTTCTTCCGCAACACCGGCGCTTCCATTCGCCACGGCGGCAACCAGGCCTTCTTCTCGCCGGCCGCCGACCTCATTCAGATGCCGCTGTTCGAGAGCTTCAAGGACGCTGCAAGCTACTATGCAACCCTCAGTCACGAGGTCACCCATTGGACCGCGCCGGACCACCGTGTCGGTCGCGACCTCAGCCGCTACGCCAAGGACAAGAGCGAGCGTGCGCGCGAGGAATTGATTGCCGAGCTCGGCAGTTGCTTCCTTTGCGCCGACCTCGGCATTGTTCCCGAACTCGACCCACGACCCGATCATGCGTCCTATCTTGACTCCTGGCTCAAGGTCCTGACCGACGACAGACGGGCGATCTTCCAGGCGGCAGCGCATGCGCAACGGGCCGTAACGTTCCTGCATTCGCTGCAGCCCGACTCAGCCGACGAGCGCCTTGCTGCGTAACGACTTGTCAGCGC
>NZ_JARWLA010000088.1:0-5069 GCF_047445805.1 Rhizobium sp. BR 314
CGCTCGGCTTGGAGATGGTGTTGTACTGGTCGCCGGAAATGATGAGCTGCAGGCCGGCGATCGTGGCATCGTTGCCCGTCACCGGCGGAACCGGATCGAAGCCTGCCGCCTTGAAGGCCGCAACAGCCGCGCCACCCGTGCCGTCATTGGCGGCAACGACACCGAGGATCTTCTTGCCGAAGCGGGTGATCTGGCCGCTTGCCCATTGCTGCGCCTTCGGCGGCGCCCATTCCGGCGTATCGAACTCTGCAAGCACCGGATAACCGCCATCGGCGAGACCGGCATGGATGCCCTTCTTGATCAGGCCGGCGGCTGCGTCAGTCGGCGAACCGTTGATTTCGAGAAGGCCGCCATCTCCTGCCTTTACGCCCTTGGCTTTGAGGTGATCGACCAGCGACTTGGCGATGATCTTCCCGATCTCTTCATTGTTGAAGGAGACATAGTAGTCTGCGGCGGCCGACGGAATCGGGCGGTCATAGGCGATGACCTTCACGCCCTGGCTTTGCGCCAGCTTGACCAGCGAAGCGGCGGCCGTCGAATCCACGGGGTCGAGCACGATCGCTTTCGCGCCCTGTGAGATCGCCGAATTGAACTGCTGCTGTTGGCGCGAGGCATCGCCATTGGCGTTCTGATAGATGACCTTGCAGCCGGTGCAGAGCTTCTTCATCTCGGCCTGGAAGCCGGGGAAATCATGCTCTTCATAGCGCGTGGAACTCTGGTCGGGCATCAGGAAGGCGACGGTCGCGTCCGTGACCTTGGCGGATTGCGCGAAGGCAGATGTGCCGGTCATAACACCGATTGCAAGCGCGGCGGCGCCGGCGATTTTGAGTGCGAAATGGTTCATTGGAATTTCTCCGTTCCAAATGGTAATGGTTTCCCTCAGTCATCACGGCGGTCAGCACGCGATGCTCTTGTTTGATGCTCGCCCGCGACCGGTGACCTGGTCGACGCGGCGGTAAATTTTGGACAAGCCTTCTCCTTCAGGCGGCAGAGATGCCGGCCCGTTCGCTTGTCCTGAATGCTGAGTCCTCCCGTTCCTCCCTTTTTAGGCGGCCTCCACCGCGCGTGCGTGCTGTGCCAATAGCGATCTGAAGCGCGAGGGCGCCATGCCCTTCAGATCCAGAAAACGCCGATTGAAGTTCGAGATATTGTTGAAGCCTGCCGCAAAGCAGATGTCGGTGATGGTCATGTCCGTCTTGCTCATCAACAGATGACACGCGAAGTTGATACGCAGCCGGTTGACATATTGCACCAGCGCCATGCCGGTATGGCGGCGAAAGCTGCGGGAAAAGGCACTGGCACTCTGGCCGGTCAACTCGGCAAGATCTCCTTCGCTGAAGGGCTCCGTCAGGTGAGTGTTGATGTAAGCCAGCGCCTGATTGACGCCCGCCGACATGAAACCAGATGGATCGGGCTGATAGCCGGCGCTCGCAAGCGTACGCGTTCCCTGGGCATTGCTCATTGCACTGAGAACACTCATGAAGCGTTCGATGCGGCGAATACCCGTCGCCTCGACAAGCTCACCAAGGATGGGACCAACGATAGCAGCGGTTTCAGGCGTGAAAAGTGCGCCTCGGCGGCTCGTTTCCAACATGGGCGCGCAGGCAGACAGCTCCGGAAATACACGGCTCGCCTCAGCCAGGAAAAATTCGGAAAATTGCAGAACGCGGCAACGCAGGGGAAGCGTAACCCCCGCCGGCACATCGCTTACCCAGTTATGCGGCAGGTTGGGGCCTGTCAGGACCAGATTGCCCGGCTCGAATTCACCGATGAAGTCGCCGATGAAATACTGCCCAGTGGTCGCGACGACATGGTGGATCTCATACTCGGGATGAAAGTGCCACCGAACCGTGCGGTAGGGATAGCCGTGCTCCCAGGCCTTAAAGGACTCGCCGCTACCGATCGCAACCACTTCCAAATCGGGATTCATCAGCCAGCCTCCTTTCGTCCGTCCGCGCGCCACCAGGACTGCGGCGCCTCCTCCCAGAGGCCACAACGTCTTCTACGAGGGCAAATCTACGCCTTGCAGCAACTTGCCGCTACTACGCCCTGTACGTTCAATCGATACTTTTTTGACATGAAGGGCGGCTTATTTGATCGAATGTGCAGTGTGGGATGGGCACTGTGATGCCGAAACATCGATGTCCGGCGCGGAGCGCTGAGAGTCTCCTTAGGCTTACAAGGACCTATGGCCGGCGTGCCGCTGGCCAGCCGCCAGTAATGGTCCGCTGGCTTCGTTATTTCTTCTTTCCTTGATCGTGATGCCATTTGATGGCGAAGTACATGCCCGTGCCCAACACGGTAACCTTGAACAGAATGAAGACTATAGGGAACCAATCCACCATTTTGAATATTTCCAGGCTATTACTTGAGACTATCTATTGTGAGGTGCACCACCTCGAAACTGCCGCTTCGGCAGCTTCATTTTTTGTTCAGACCATCGTCGAATCTAACTTCGATCATAAGGCTCGCATCCACACGGCATGGCGGTGCCATCATCCGTCTGGCCGCAGCCATGATCAATTCATGATGAAGCCCCACAGACATTAGTTTGCTGAGTGCAGCGTCTCGGTTTCCGGCAGGCGGACGAGCTTGCCTTCCTCGGCCTTGTAGAAATACTGGCTCGCAACCAACCAGCCTTTGAGCGGCCGCAACGGTGGAATGCAGGTCGCCAGCATGAACGGCCCCGTTACCAGGAAGTGAACCCAGATCGGCGCGGAAAAGGCGACTTCGAGCCACACACCGAGCAGCACGCTCGGAATGCAGGCAAAACAAATGACAAAGAAAGCCGGCCCATCGGCAGGGTCGGCAAAGGAATAATCCAGGCCACATGCTTCGCATCGTTTGCGCAAAGTCAAAAATCCATCGAACATGCGGCCTTGACCACATCGCGGGCAACGGCAGCGTAGGCCGGTCTGCAACGGGCTTAGTGGGGGATATTCGGTATCCATGGCGCTCTCGCTTTCAAAAGAGACCATCGAGAATGCATTCAATGGTCGTATTGCTTGCATTCAATATAGGTACAATAGAAGCAATATGCGAGTCCATTCGCCAGAATGACGCAGTAAGTTGGGGCCAGATAGCCGATGCAGAAATGCGATCATTGTGCATACAATATGGCAATGCGCGTCGTAGCGCCTAGAAGACGGAGGCGGCCATTTCCGGTGAGCCTGCTAACGCATGCGCCATGAAGTCCAGAGCACTTTTCAGCCTGTCGCGGCCAATAGGACCACCGAGGCAAACCCGGACGGCCTCGGGCGCAGGGCCCTCGACGGTAAAGGCGTCGCTTGCCACGACTCCAATGCCCGAATTGCGCACATGGTTGGAGAAGGTAGATCGGGTCCAGCGATCGGTCAGCGGCAGCCAAATGTTGAAGCTGATCGGATCGGCCTGATAGCTGCCGGCCGGAAATGCGCTCGCGACCATCGACTGTCGCACGGCAGCCTCTGTCCTTATGAAACGCAGGATAGCATCGGCCGTGCCATCTTCAATCCAGCGCGTCGCCAGCGCCATGGTAATAGGCGATGCCATGACATTACCGGTCCGCATGGCGCTGACGAAAGGCCAGACTGCCTTGCCCTCCGGCACGACAGTATAGGCAAGACGGAGGCCTGCTCCGATACATTTGGCAAGGCCGCCAATATGCCAGGTCAGATCCGGCGCTATCGCCGCTATCGGCTGCGGCCCATGCGAAGGGATAAATCCATAGGCATCGTCCTCCACGATGGGCACCTGATATCGACGTGCAACTGCGGCAATTTCCCGCCGACGCCCCTCCGGAATGGTCAACGTCAGTGGATTTTGCAGTGTCGGATTGAGATAAAGCGCCTTCGGACGCGTCTTTTCACAGGCCTCGGCAAAAGCGTCCGGCAAAATGCCCCGCTCGTCCATCGCTAGACCGACAAGATTGAGACGCAGTTGAGCAGCGATCGAACGCATGCCCGCATAGGTGACATTTTCGGAAAGCACCACATCACCTGGCTTTGCGATCAGGCCGAAAATCGCAAGCAACGTCGGATGCGCTCCCGGCGTGATGAAAATCCGCTCAAGTGGCGGCATCAGGCCGCGACGGCCAAGCCAGCCAGCGGCAGCCTCCTTATCCATGGCGGAACCACCGAAATCCTGATAGCGCAGCAAGGAAACGAGATTCGCGGCCACCGCCGACATCCCGTCACGCATACGGGCAATGAGGTCGGGGTCCGTTGGATCGGGCGGCAGGTTCATTGAAAAATCGACCGCGGATACCCGGCGCGGATCAGGCTCCATATCGGCGACGAAACTCTTACCTTCTTGCGTTTGGCCGCCAGTCACGAAGGTTCCTCGGCCGACGTGCGAGCCGACCAATCCGCGCTTCTGCGCCTCGACATAGCCGCGCGCGACCGTCGTGAAATCGATGTTCAGGCGCTTGGCCAGTTCCCGCTGCGGCGGCAACCTATCGCCCGGGGCCAGAACCCCACTGCGCAAATCCATCTCGATCAGATCGGCGATGGCGATATAACGCGGGTTCGGGGAGCGGCTGAGATCGGGGTGCCAGTTCTTCATGTCAATGCTCCGCGTCGGGATCGTCAGGAATGAAACCTGACCGACATTGATGGTATATTGTTGCGCGCCATTCAAGTCATAGAAAAACACCGCATGCGCTCGGGCAAGCGGGCGGCCTCATCCCAAACAAATGCGGCGGCCGGCAAGATTGATTGGACTGAATGGAGAATTGATCTCTCTTGAGCGAAATTTCTGAACCAAGACGGCAGGCCCGTCGAAGCCGGCCTGCCGCTTTCCCGGGAGCGATAGCTCCCCGGGCTTATTTCCCTTGGTTGCGGCCAGCCTTCTGCTTGGCCTGATCATCCATGAGCTCATACCACATGGCGTTGAGGACGGCGAAAGCAGCGGCGAGAGGGAGGCCGAGGAGCCAGGCGAAATACCACATGCGAAGTCTCCTTGAGGTTAGTAGGCGTGACCGCCCTTGTCGTTGACCGTCTCGGCATCGACCTTGCCCCAGAGCACGCGGTAGACCCAGGCGGTGTAGGCCAGGATCATCGGCAGGAAGATGATGGTGACGACGAGCATGA
>NZ_JARWLA010000089.1:0-4258 GCF_047445805.1 Rhizobium sp. BR 314
GGTCCAGTTGCCGCTCTGATCKACGCTCAGCGTGCCGTAAGCACCAGTCACAGAGCCGCCTACGTTGCTGGTCTGGCCATTGCCGGCAATCAGAGACCAGGTGAGCGTCGGGCTGTCGACATCAGCGCCGGTCAGATGGCCGGTTGCCGTGTTGTGAGCCGCGTCGTCGGCTACGCCAATACCAGCCTCAGTGACGCTGCCGGTGGCAGTGTCGTTACCGACCAGCGTAATCGTCGGGGCATCGTTCGTGCCTATGATCTTGATGCTGAACGTACCGCTGGTTTTGCTGCCGTCACCGTCGGTCAACGTATATTCGATCGACAGGATCGACGTGTGACCAAGCGATAGAACATCGAATGCAGTTCCGGGTGTGATAACCACATGGCCCGCATCGATAGAGATCATCGACGGGCTCAGCGTCAAGCCGGCAAGATCGCCCGTAGCCTTGACGCTGTCGATATGGATCGCACCGCTCGCAGCCGCCCCGTCGGCACCGAAAGCAATAGTGCCCGCTGTAAGAGTAAAGGTTGCATTGTCGTTCTCAAGCATAGATCCGAGCGAAACGGTGCTTGCTATCGGCTTGTCGTCGCTGATGTTAAAGGTCAGCGTCGCAGTCTGGCTTTCACCATCAATCGGCGCATCGCTGATTTTAACAGAGAAGTCGTCATGATTGCCTGTGCCGCTCGTCGCACCTGTCAGCGTATAGGTGTAATTGATGGCCGTCGCGGTGACGCTGACGATATGCAGTGTTCCGTAAGTGCCCTGAATGTTGGCGTTGGTATCACCATTAGCGATTGCAGCACCTACATTGAATGTATGGCCGCTGATTGTCACCGTCGAAGGTGCGTCGCCTGCGGTAATCGCAATACTGCCCGAATGGACGTTGGAAACGCCCGGCGTACCCGTGCCCCCCGACAAGCCGCTTTCGCTAACACTTGACACCAGCCCTACAGAAGAAATTGTCGGTAGGTTGTCCGTGGCCGACTGAACGACGATGGTCACGGAGCCACTGACCGGAGTTACGGAATCGCCGTCGAAATCCGTCGCCGTCAGATATTTCGAGAAATCGAGCGGAAGCGTCTTGCCGCCGTCAATCGCATGGTACAGGTCGAATGTGGCATGACCACTGGTCGGATCGACCGTCAACGTAAATACGGTGACACCTCCGGCAGAGCCAGTGATCGTATGTCCATCCGTGCTGGCGAGCGTGATGGCCGCGCCGTTGTAGGTCAATCCTGTTCCGCCGGTCAGGTTACCGGAAGAGGTTCCGGCAGTGATCGCGTTCACAGTCCATGCCATCGGGCCGTCGGCGCTGGCATGAACCAGTGAGCTCAGATCCAACGTCGTCTCGGCAGGGGCGTTGGTGGGTATCGTCGTCACCGTGTCGGTAACATGGATGTTGTCGGCTGTAATTGTTAGCGAATTGTCGTGCGGATCAATCGTGATCGACGTCAATTGCTTGCCTTCGAGCGCCGTGCCAGCTGCAGAGAAAGTCGAGGCAACGGTTGTTACCGAGTACGTGGCACCATTGGCATCAGTTCCGATGATTGTGACGGTCTTGGACGAGGGGCCGTGCTTGTCAAAGACACCGATATCCATTTGCGTGATGACAAAAGTCGTCCCCGGGTTAGACGTCAGTACGATATCACCACCCTTCGATGACGAGCCGACCTGGCCGCCGCTGACGCTGCCTTCGGTTACCGTCAGATTGGCACTCGCGGGCGTCACCGAGCTAAAATCAATTACGTAAGATCCCGTCGTCACCACAGGTGTATTGATTGCTGTTTCCGAGACCGTTGCGGAAACCGCGGCGTGATCAACAAGCGTCGGCACGTCGTCGATCACATCGATCGCGAAGCTCTGCGAGCCCTTCGTTGTGTCACCGTCCCCATCATGGCCGGCAACCTGGAAGGTCAGCCTGATATCCGAAAGGTTGGCCTGACCGTTGACGTCGTCGAGCGGCTTGTAAAGCGTGAAGTTGTAAGCGCCGCTGGCATGGCTGGCGTCCTGAGACAGGACAACCTTGAAGACCCAGCTCGACGTGTCGCCCGAATTGCTGCCGGTATATGCGATCAGCGTCATGCCGTCGCTGCTGAGCGAATAGGACAGCGCATGACCGCCAGAGCTGAGCTTGGTCGCGTCAAGCGTCTGATTGTTGGCGTAGCTCGCGGCGAAATAGCTGCCGTTCGAACCTGCCACGAAACTGACGGCGTGGGCGGCTGGGCCGTCAGCACCGAAGGCAAAATTGAGCGCTACCGAGCCTGTGCTGATGCCAGAAGGTGACAGCGCACCCGAACCGGTCAGAAGATTATGCTCGACAAGTGTCTGCGCCGAGACAGCATTACCGATCGACGGGCCGTCATCATCGAAGCGGATGCTGCCGCCGATGGAAACGGACTTGCTGACGGTATCGCCGTCGCTATCGGTCGCGCTTAGGACCGCCGAAAGCTTGCCGGAGAGATTGACCAAATCACCATCCGACTTCGACGGGTCAGGATTGTAGAGCGACATGTACTGGGCGATGCTGACCTTACCGCTGGTATCGAGGCGAATCGCAAAGGCGATATCGCCACCTGCGGTCTTGCCGATTACGGTGCCGTCGGCGAGCTGCGAGAGCGTAATCGCCTGACCTGCGGTCGTCTTCAAGCCGGAGTCGGGATTATCGATATGGAGCGTCAAGCTGCTCGTCGCACCTGGCGCATCGTCGGCGCCCATCGAGACCCATCCAGAGACGACGTTATGCTGTGCATAGACCGTCGACATGTGGGAATCGTTGCCGCCCGTGATTCCAGCAAACAGGTTGGCGATCGCCTTGGTGGCGCTGACATCGTCATCGCCTCTGCCGCTCTCGTCGATCGTGATCGATCCCGTAAGGGCCAGCGTGACCTTCGGCACATCATCGACTATGGTGACGTTCAGGCCGCCCTTCAGGACGACGCTATCACCGTCGCGGTCAGTCGCCTGAATGATGGAGCCGAAGTCGATGGCAGAGATCGAGCCACTACCGGAGCGCAAGTCGTTACCGGAACCGGCGACGTTATCGAGATGGTCATATTGCTGGAAGGTGAAGCTGCCATTGCCGGACAACGCCAACGAGAGCACCGGGCGGTCCAGAAGCGGATTGAAGCCGTTTTGGTGGTCGTTATCAACATAGCCGATGATCACATTGTTGACGACGGTATAGGAGAGTGCTTCGCCGCCCGAGGTTAGATGCAGGCTAGCCAAAGTCGACGTAGCATTGGCCGTGAAGCTGAAGCCACCACCAACTGCCGCGCCGTCCGCACCGAAAGAGACGGTCGAAGCAACGGAGCCGGATACTGTCGCCGCAAAGCCGAGGCCGAGTAGTGCGAACTGCGAGGACGAGCCATCATGCGTCCCACCGGGCGGATTGTTGCCGTCGGCGAGAAGATTGTGAATGTCGCCTTCGTCGGCCCTGACAGCGATGGCGCCAGTGACAACAGGCTTGTCGTCTGCCACGGTAACGGAGAAGCTGTTCGAAGACGTATCGCCATCCGAATCCGTTGCGGTGTAGCCAAAGGTCAGCTTGATGCTATCAGAGGTCTTGGCGTCGTCGAGCGACTGCATCAGCGTGAAGCTATAGTGACCCTTATCGGTGTCGGACAACGTCGCATAGAACACGACGTTGGATCCGGAAGTCGCCGTCGGAACAGCCCCGCCGGTGTAACCAACCAGCGTACCATCAGCCAGCAAAACCGTATGAACCGCAAGACCATGCGAACTCAGCGTGCCATCCTGACCTTCAGCCGTGACGTTGGCGTTGGTGAAGGCAACCGAACGGTCGCCGGCGCCGCCCTGGTTGGTGTTGCCRTTGTCGGCACCCCAGGAGATGTTCAGCGAACCGGTGGCAATCGCATCGGTCGCGACATGCGGGTTCTCATTGCCGCCCGGCAGAGCACCTTCGGTGACCGAGCCKGCGTCGCCGGTGCCGGCAACGGGCTTGTCGTCGGCAACGGTGACCGAGAAGCTGTTCGAAGACGTATCGCCGTCCGAATCGGTTGCCGTGTAGCCGAAGGTCAGCTTGATGGCATTGGAATCCTTGGCATCGTCGAGAGACTGTACCAGCGTGAAGTTATAGTGGCCGTTGTCGGTGTCCGACAGCGTCGCGTAGAACACGACGTTCGATTTGACCGAGCCCTCGCCATCCAGGACAGTCGTCGGAGCGACTTCACCGGTGTAGCCAACCAGCGTGCCATCGGCCAGCAGAACCGTATGAACGACCTGACCATGTGAGCTCAGG
>NZ_JARWLA010000090.1:0-4110 GCF_047445805.1 Rhizobium sp. BR 314
AGCCCACGATATCCCGGTTGAAACAAGGTGGACCTGAAAGGTGTGGATATCCGCAGGACCGAGCCGATCGGGCGATCGGCCGAAATAGCGGCTGAACTTCTGGACTGCGTTGATATAGGATCGCTGGGTTGCCGGGGACAAATTGCGGACCGTCATGTCCTCAATCATCCGGCGGCGAAGAGGGCTTATCTCAGCCATCGGGGCCTCCTGTCTGGAGGGTGGGTTGCAACACAACCACCCTCTCAGACAGGACGCTCTCCTCAACGGCTGCCGCAGATCGCCGCGATTAGCGACTGAGTTCAATCCTGAATCCGGTCAGTTGCGACACGCTTTAGTCCTGGGACGCCGCGCAGCAGATCTCTAGTCCGATCGTGTCGAAATCAGGCTCGTCCTGGAGTGACAACAGAAGGCGCATTGCTTTGGCGTCGAACCGAGCAAGGAGATCCGCTGTCATCCGTCGCCTCGCGGCCATCAGCTTGTCAAGGCTGAAGGGCTCGAAAATCATCTCCTCGAGCGCCTCCTCGGCGCTCTCGCTCACCCGGCGCCGTTCCGGTGGATGGATCATACCCCTCGCGACCAGAGAGGTCTCGATCTTGATTTCGGCGCTGCCTTGCCGAACACGAACGGGAGTGCTGTTGTTGCGGCCGCCGGCGATCCTCTGGACACTCACGCCTAGCAGACTGAGCATCAAGTCCTCTCGGATGCGTTCAAGGTTCGTGTTGATGTTTCGCGGCCCTCGATCGGCAGATAGCTCTGGTCGACATCGACCGAGAGCCGCGGCATGTCACTGCAGAGGAGGTTGATCGCGGTCCCACCCTTCAGCACGAAGGCCTCGTGGCGTACGATGAACGGAAGGGGCCGCACCAGAAGGTCGCGCTGATGCATGTATTGATCACGGTCCATGCGGCGTCTCCTCTCCGATCTCGGCCCCAATTTGATTGCCGCTAGTTCTTTCGATCGAATTTAACCTGCCTCGCCACCACCACAGGACGGGTCGCTGCTCCACTCGAGGCGATTGGGCGCACGCTGCCTTTGTGAGCGCCTTTATGGTCGGCCGACAGTGGCGGCCCAATATCTGCAAATGGGTCATCGAGAGCGGGAGCCGTGGCGTCTCTTGCAAAGCGGACACGATTGCGGCCATCTGTTTTGGCGCGATAGAGGGCGGCGTCGGCGAGTTCGACCAGCAGTGGCCAGCTCTCCACACCGCGGCGGCCACGCGCTACACCGAAGCTTGCTGTCACGCCAAAACGCGTTCCGTCCGACGCGGAGAAGCTTTCACGCTGAAGCGCGAGCCTCAGTTTCCTTGCAATTGATATCGCCCCCGAGAGACTGTCGCCTGGAACGAGGATCGCAAATTCCTCTCCGCCAAAGCGTGCGACAACATCGCCAGCGCGCAGATTCGAGCTCAGCAATGCGGCGACCTGAATGAGCACACGGTCTCCGGTCGGATGACCATAAGTGTCGTTGATCATCTTGAAGTGGTCGATGTCCAAAATGACGAGACAGATCGCTTGTGTGTCGGTCTCACGCCTCGGCGAGGACTGGGCGTAGAGATCCAGCGCGCGGCGATTCAGCAACGCAGTCAGGCAGTCAGTGTTCGCCTGAACGCGCAACTGGCTGGTGAGGTTTGCGCGGTCCTTAAGCTTGCCTTGCAAGACCTCGATCGCCTTGAACAGGCCATGAATCTCACCGGTCTTGACGGTAGCCGCCTGTGGTTCGGCCGGGCGGTCGTCGGCAAGACGAAGGACCTCATCGTGTACAAGCATGAGCGGACGGAAGACATTTCTTCGGATCGAATGCATTAACCCACCCAGAATGACTAACACGCAGGTTGCAAACATGGTGACGGCCAACAGCATCCTGAGCGCTGTGTCGCGCACCTTAGAATAATGATCCACTGTGGCGTCGAGAAAGGCTTTGCGATAGACTTCGATTGGCTGCATCGTGGGTACGAAGCGCTCGGTGAGTTCGGCGGATGTCAATGAGTACCGCTGCTGCTGCTGTCCCTCGCGGATCAGTCCATCGACCAAACCAAGGCCCACGCCGAAGAAGCGACGATGAATTTCATCGCGGCCTCTCGCGAGCGCGGGATTGTCGAACAGCCCCCTATCCTTGTTGAGCACGTCCCAAATCTCGTGCATTCGCCCCTCCGTACGTCTTGCCGCGATGACATTTTCCAGGGGCAATCGCTCCCGCGTGGCTAGAGGCACTATGATTTGTGAGGCGACCCTGCCACCATAATCGCGCAGGTCCGCGAGCATTTCCCCGACGAGAGCAGGGGCGGCCAGTCCGTTATCATGCTGGATGAGGTGGTCTGCACTCCAGGCGACAACAGTCCGGAATCGATTCGAGACCTCGAACATGTTGTCTATCGCACCTTGAAACTCGTCTCGAGAACGAGAAGAGGAATGATGGCGGGCAACATTATCGACTTCGGCTCGAGCAAGAGCCAGTTGTTCGCCAACGCTTTTCAACAGCACCGGAGGCACACTGTGGTTGTGCAGACCGAAAGGTGGATCCACGCCCTTTCCTAGTCCAGCAAGAGCCACGTCACTCCGCAGCCGCAACTCCGCCAGCCATTGAGCCGAGACGCCATCGTCCTGCATTCCAGCCGACATTGCGTTGTTGGCCGGCCCGCGCTCGGCCGCGAGAAGGTCCGCCGTGTCGAGGACCAGCTGGAACTGTTGCATGTCGTACAGGTTTTGGCGTGCGAGCGTATAGTCCCTATACGTCGGCGCGACAATGATGAAGGCAAGCAGCGTCGTGCATAGGATCGCGAGGACGAAACGGAACGACAGCTTTCTGTCGAAGGTGTTGCGCAGTGCGGCAGGCGGAGTTGGCATGCCTCCGACGTCGCCAACCCGCGCGCCGTCGGTCGGCCCCGCCAGTCGTCTTTCCAGAAAGGTGAAAATGCTGTTGCTCATCCCACTACCTTGTCGCCGGTTGCGTTAATATAGTATTGACCACTCTGGATTGCGGTTGGTCATTCAATACTCATACGCGCCTTCACTTGGTTGAATGGTTGTGGTGAGGGACCAATTCCTTGACGCGGCCGGTAAGCATTCTATTTGAGATTTCCCCAGCACCCGGCCTAATCGTCGTCGTCTTCCTGGGGTGGCGGAACCTGCCAGCCATCGACCTGAAGCAGGTCAAACTCGTGCCCGTAGTTCCCAAGGTGCCGCGTCCGACGCAGATGCTATCAGAGACGATTTCTCGCCTCGTGCGCTCGGTCGTAGGTGCATCGCGCAGCATCCCGTGCGGAAGGTTTGATGTATCCGCGGCGGCCCAATTCTGCCTGTTCTCTATCATCGCATCGAGTAGTTTGTGGTGCTGGTGATGGCTGAACCGCCCGGCGAACGGCACGATGAGGTCGCCAAAGTTGGCTTCTGATCCACGAAAGCTGCCAGAGCTTTCGTATAACTCGACCGCGCGCGGCCAAAAGTCGGCAGGCGGCTGTGTCGCGATGGTTCTATCATGGCTTCGCGCCGAAGGGTTGCCGGTCAGTTGTATTGATGCGCGACACGCGAAGACAGCGCTGGATGTGGCGGCGAACAAAACGGACGCGAATGACGCCGACGGATTGGCACGCCTCGCGGAAAACGGCTTCTTTCGAGAGGTGCGCTTGAAGGGATCCGATAGCATATTGTCCCGCATGCTTGTCACGGCGCGCATCCGGCTAGTCCGGATCACCACCCAGCTGTCCAACCAAATCCATGGCATCATGAAGACCTTCGGCCTGGTCGTTCCCCAGGCAGCCCGGATGCATCCCGATAGCCGTCCGCAAGTGCGCCGAAAAGCTGTTCGCCGATCGCCCAGGTCCAACCCGAAGAGGTGATTGCAAGCCCCTGCAGCGCGAGAAAGACAAAGCCCAATGCACCGGCCCAGGCCATGAGCGTGCCGCGTCGCATAGGATTGTCGAAGAAGCGCGCGACGCCGCCGAGCAGGAAAAGCCCGACGGCGATCGCGAGCCACCATCGGCCAAAGCTGGCAATTTCCAGGATTCCCGGCGCTGTGGAGGGATCGCTAGGAAAGCTGCTCAACCAGCCAAAGCCGAAGAAGCCACCTTCGATGCGATACCATGGGAGTAGTATCACGGCGGCCATGCCGAAG
>NZ_JARWLA010000091.1:0-3763 GCF_047445805.1 Rhizobium sp. BR 314
CCAGTGTTTTGTGCCGCTGATCGAAACGACGGCTTCATCGAGATGCCATTTGTCGCCGAGCCGACCTGACGAACGCCGACGGATCTGATCGGCGAAGGTCCGTCCGAATTTCTCTGCCCACATCCGCACCGTCTGATGCGAGACGATTATCCCTCTCGCTGCCAACATGTCCTCCACCATTCGCAAGCTCAAGGGGAACCGAAAATACAGCCAAACCGCGTGGGCGATGATATCGGCTGGAAAGCGATGTCGGCGGTAGAGCGGGTCACGAACGGTCATGACCAAGCATCACATGCCAGCATCCATAATCCGTTAACTTGGCGATGCCGCTTTAATGCCTCTGACACGACGATGCTTATTCGTCCGTTTAGCGAGGCTTAAGCGGAATCGCCGACCCAGTCTTCATGTCCATGGCGTATTCGGATCACGAAAATTGCTCCGCCCTCCTCAATCCGATAGACAATGAGATGGGCTTTGAAAGGATGAATTCTAACCGGCGGCGAAATCTCTTCTCGCTCACGAGCCATTCGCGGGTTGGCAGCGATCAGATCAAGCATAGCGAACAAGTCATCATGGTAACGCCTAGCCTGGGCGGTTCCGAACATGCGTACACCTTGTTCGGCGATCGCAATGATGTCCTCTTCCGTTTCAACTGAAAGGCTAAAACGCATTACCTGTTGCCGTGCGTTGTTTCTCCGCGCGCGACGGCCACAGCAAAGAGTTCATTCTTCGACCGACTACCAACGCCGCTTTTGAGACCGTCATCAACAAAACGCTGCATGGCGGCAATCTTATCGTTGCGAGCTTGGTCCCTGCGAATCAAGTCGCGGACATAATCACTAGCATTCGAATATCGCCCAGTCTTCGCTTGCGCCTCGACCCAATCTTTCATCGAGTCGGGAAGAGATACATTCATCGTCGCCATTCGAGCCTCCGTAGTGCGAGTAGGTTACACAATGTTGGCAAAGTTTGTCAAATCGATCGTTGCAAATCGGGCACGCAATTCGACCAGGCGCGATCTTTATACACGCCCCGTCACTGCAATAATGCGCCCTCGACAGAGTAGGACGCCACCTTTCAAATAACCCCTGCTCTTGAACCAATTCGAACTGACCACCCATTGGTACGAAGACCTATCCGTCTGAAATTCCCCAGTAATAGACACCGGGTTTGCCCAATTGGGATCTCCGATTTGGGGCGCTTCCGAACTATCCTCGCCAGGGGTCCACCGGCGACCTTGACTTAGACCAAGTCATAGACCATCTCTTGGGAGGGCAATATGGGAAAGCTTATAGGAGTCTAAGTGATGCGCGTGTCTGTCAGCGAAGCCAAAGGGCAACTCACTGAGCTGGTGAAGCGAGCCGAAGCAGGAGATGAAGTCATCCTAACCCGTCGCGGCCATGAGATCGTGCGCCTGGTTGCCGTCGCGGTCTCACCCGGCCTGAAGGGGCGGCGCGCCTTGATGGAGAAAGCCAGGGCATCGGCCGTAGCCAAGGCGCTTCAAGGGCCAGCGGCCGCCCGCAGCCAGGACTTTCTTTATGACGACGACGGGATGCCGGCATGATTGCAGTTGATACATCGGCGCTCATGGCGATTGTGCTCGACGAGCCGCAGGGCGAAGCCTGCATGACGGCAATCGAAGAGGCGGATCGACTGTTGATTTCCGCCGGCACCGTCGCTGAAGCCCTCATCGTAGCCTCACGACGCAATGTCGGCGAAGAAGTCAGCCTACTCATTTCAGGCCTCGGCTTCGAGATTGTGTCCGTAACAGCTGCCGCCGCCCGGCGAGTTGCTCATGCCTACGGCCGATGGGGCAAGGGTGTCCATCCGGCTGGACTGAATTATGGCGATTGCTTTTCGTATGAAGTCGCCAAAGAACACGATTGTCCTCTGCTTTATGTGGGCGAAGACTTCACGCAGACTGACGTTCGGCGGGCTCGCTAGCGCCTCTTCTCAATCGAAACGGGCGAACTGACTGGCAGTTGAAGAGCCGTGGAACGTCCGATTCACGTTTATGGGCGCTGGTGCATCGATCGTAGTGCGAGCGGAATTCGGTCTTTGATGCTGCGGCTATGCGGTAGCTTTTCGGCACCGGACGGATTTCGGGCGGGCACATGCCAGCCTTCGATTGAGGACGGTGCAGCCGATGGCAACTTCCGTCTGCTGTGCTGCGAATGAGCGTGCTCGCAGTGGGCGGCCAATGATCAACTTGTAACGACCGATCGCGGTCTCGACCAGTGATCGTTTCCCGTAGCCGGTCGCGACCTGCCAGCCCATCCGGCCATCGGCGTTGATCGCCGCAATGTGTCGGTCTCGATGAGTTGGGCAATCACTGTTTGGTCGTTCCAGTGCATTGGCGCGGGGTGGAATGATCACCAGCGCTTTGGGACTGTGCCTGGTGACGGCGTCGTAGGTCGGGTTGCCGTCATAGGCTCTATCGGCAATGAATTGCCCGATCGGCATGTCGATCTGGTCACGCAGCGGCTCCACCTGCGAAGCGTCGCCGGCATCCTGGTCCGTCATGACGTGCGCGATGATATCGCCGCTGTCGGCATCGAGTGCCAGGTGTAGTTTGCGCCAGTTCCGAGGTTCATCCTCACTTTCTGTGRTTCAGCGGCAGCATTCTCGCCCTCATCAGTTCTGGGCCGGCACGACCGTACATCGCCCGCTTCAGCATYTTGAGCCGATTGATCTGCCCTTCGGCTTGACCGTTACTCCATCGGAGTTCGATTGCATTTTTGACGGCGTCAATGTCCCGGCGCAAAACGCTTGCGAAACGCATGATCGCCGTGAGCTCGGTGTCGATGGCATCGTCGATCCAWTCGTCCAGTGCCGTTGAGTTCCTGCTGCGCAGGATGCCGTTGAAGCGCATGGCCAAGCCACGCATTGTGGCGAATACCGTCGAGCCCTGCTTCAAAGCATCGACCTTTCTGGTCTGGCGATCTGTCAGCAGTCCGCGCGGCTTTATGCACAAAGCTGCAGCCACCACAGATGAGATCATATGGCCAGTCTCAGGATCGCGGACGGGTTCTGAGACATCCATATCCGGAGGCGGCTCGTCGAGTTGAATGTTTTCAGCCTCGCGCCACACCTTCAACAGCCGCTCCAGATTGGAGCGGCTGCCGGTATAACCGCGGTTCTTGATGTCGTAAARCAGATGGCGCCCAACCCGATTTCCATTTTTCCAGCATTCAGCCAGGAAAGCTTCAAAATACAATGGCGATGTCGGATTCAATGCTGCCCGGTTTCTGTCTSGTGGTGCATTGGAAGTAAGCCAATTCGCGATGCTGCGGCGCTCGTATCCGGTCCGTCTTGCAATCTCGCTGTAGGTGAGGCCCTGCTGGCGCAAAGCTTGAAGCKTGTCGAAWATTTCCTGACGAGATTGCCTGTGCGCCAAGCGGGCACGGCGCTGTTGTGACCTGGCGCTGGCGATAGCATCTTCGGAGAGTATCGGCCTAATATGGGCGTGACCATAAACGCTGATCTGCTCCTTGATTGCCTCCCTGAGATTTTGAACCAGATGAAAACGGTCAGTCACCTGGCGGGCCTGAGGCGCGCCCTCTCGCGCTGCCTGAGCATACAAACCACAGCGATCTCGGCTCACGACCTCGATCGTCGGACGCACTTGCAACCAAGATTTTGCGCTCTCGACGCTGCGATCCTGCAAAACATCGACGACCGAATGACGCTCAAGATCGACCATGATCGTCCCATAGCGCGAGGAATGCCGCCAACTCCAATCATCAATGCCCACAACCCGGAT
>NZ_JARWLA010000092.1:0-3673 GCF_047445805.1 Rhizobium sp. BR 314
CATCGCTTTCCAGCCGATATCATCGCCCACGCGGTTTGGCTGTATTTTCGGTTCCCCTTGAGCTTGCGAATGGTGGAGGACATGTTGGCAGCGAGAGGGATAATCGTCTCGCATCAGACGGTGCGGATGTGGGCAGAGAAATTCGGACGGACCTTCGCCGATCAGATCCGTCGGCGTTCGTCAGGTCGGCTCGGCGACAAATGGCATCTCGATGAAGCCGTCGTTTCGATCAGCGGCACAAAACACTGGCTTTGGCGCGCTGTCGATCAGGATGGCTTCRTCCTGGACGTTCTCGTGCAAAGTCGCCGCAACGCCAAGGCGGCCAAGCKCCTGATGCGCRRGCTGTTGAAAGGCCACGGTCGGACGCCACGTGTGAYGATCACCGACAAGCTTCGCTCCTACGATGTCGCAAAGCGGGRGATCATGCCCGGCGTCGAGCATCGGTCCCACAAAGGCCTGAACAATCGGGCGGAGAACTCTCACCAGCCGATCCGGCGGCGAGAGCGGATCATGAAGCGCTTCAAGTCAAGGCGACATTTGCAACGCTTCATCTCCGTCCATGATCCGATTGYCAACCTGTTCTACATTCCACGCCACGACATACCCTCCGGCCATCATCGCGAACTGCGCGCAGCGGCGATGAACCTGTGGACGAAAATCGCACGGGCATGAGCGGTGCCTGCGACGAGCGTCATCCTTTTGCTGCTCGGCCGTTACTTTACGATGCCGTCTCGACGCCGATATGCACTGTAGCTCTTTGTAACTCCTCATGCTGATAGGGTCATTTGCCGGTGTCGAATGACAATCTGACTCGGCTTGTCCGTTGCTCCAGGGGGTCGATAGCATTTTAAACGGCATCGATATCCCGGCGCAAAATATCTTCAAAACCAATGATTGCGATAAGATTGGTTTCAATGGCATCAGCTGCGACGGATCCTAGGGTGAGACTCCAGTATTCGGCTACTTCGTCGGTTGTTCTATCTTGGCCAAAAGGAGATTGGCGAATTCCATCGGGAAGGGAAACAGGATCGTCGACGTCTTTTCGTTAGCGATAACGTTTAGCGTGCTCAAATAGCGAAGCTGCATTGCCTCCGGTAGCCTGGCCAGGATTTCGGCCGCTTCGACCAGTTTGGCAGCCGCCTGCTGCTCGCCCTCGGCATTGATGACCTTGGCGCGACGCTCGCGTTCGGCTTCAGCCTGGCGCGCGATTGCGCGGATCATGGATTCGTTGATGTCGACATCCTTGATCTCAACATTGGCGACCTTGATGCCCCAAGCGTCTGTTTGGATGTCGAGGATTTTTTGGATATCTTCATTGAGCCTGTCCCGCTCAGCCAACATCTCGTCGAGGTCGTGCTTGCCAAGCACCGAACGCAACGTCGTTTGGGCAAGCTGACTTGTCGCCATCATGAAGTCTGCGACCTGGATCGTCGACTTTTCAGGATCCATGACCCTGAAATAGATGACAGCACTGACACGGACCGAGACGTTGTCATGCGAGATGACATCCTGGCTGGGTACGTCGAGTACCCGCGTGCGCAGGTCGACCCGTATCATCTGCTGGACGTAAGGAATGAGCAGGATCAATCCTGGTCCCTTGATACCAGTGAAGCGGCCAAGCGTGAAAATGACGCCGCGCTCGTATTCTCTCAGGATCTTGATCGCCGCGGCAATGATGATCAGCAAAACAATGATGGCCACAAGATATGAGGCTAGATCTGCAAACATACCCATGACTTTTCCTCCTGTTTCCGAAGACCGTTAGGCCGCCTATGAGCGCCGCGTGACTTCCAGCGTCAGCCCGCTTCGCCTGATTACCTTGACATCGTCGCCCGGGCTGAACGTCTCGGTAGACGCCGCCTTCCAGCGCTCGCCGTGCGCGATGACGTAACCCGACGTGTCTGTCCAGCTTTCAACCGTGCCCGAGATACCGATCATCTGCTCCGAGCCGGTGACGACTTGCCGCCAGCGCGAAATGAACGCGACACGGGCTACGAGCAGGCTGAAAAGAAGGCTGGCAACGGCAAGGCTGCCCAATGCGGTCCAAGACACTTGCAGGCCGGGTATTTCAGTATCGAACAGGATGGCCGCACCGAGCACCAGCGCGACCCCGCCGCCAATGCCGAGTGCGCCGAAGGTCGGAGAGTGTGCCTCAGCCACAGTTAGTCCGATGCCGAGGATGAGCAGTCCGATACCGGTGTAGCTCACCGGCAGCAATGCCAGGGCATAGAGACCAAGCAGCAGGCAGATGCCGCCGACGGTCCCGGGAACGAATGTCCCCGGGGTGAGAAATTCGAAGATCAGCCCGTAGATGCCGACCATCATGAGGATGAGCGCAATGTTCGGATCGGTGATCACGGAAAGTAGACGCGTCCGCCAGTCCGGCTCGAATTCCTCGACGGCAAGACCCGCGGTATCGAGCTGGACATCCGTCTGGCCGACCCGAACCGTGCGCCCCTGCGCCTGTTTGAGAAGATCCTCGATCGTCACTGCCGTGAAATCGACTACGTGCTCGCGCACAGCAGCGCTCGATGAAAGGCTTGCAGCTTCGCGCACGGCCCGTTCTGCCCAGTCAGCGTTGCGATTGCGCAACTCGGCAAGGCCGCGAATATAGGCCACCGCATCGTTGACAACCTTCGCTTCGCCGGGATCGTGGGGAGACTGCCCCCGCGTGCTATCCGGAGCATTCGAGGTGCCTTTGTCGGGTTGCGCGCCGCCACCGAAAGGTCCGCCGTTGATGGCAATCGGAGTTGCCGCGCCGAGATTGGTGCCAGGCGCCATGGCCGCGATGTGGCTGGCGTAAAGAATATAGGTGCCGGCGCTGGCAGCCCTTGCCCCGCTCGGCGCGACAAATCCGGCCACGGGCACGCGTGAGGCGAGAATTGCCTGGATAATGCCTCGCATCGACGTGTCGAGTCCGCCCGGTGTATCGATCTGTAGCACAACCAGGCCCGCGCCGCGTTCGCCGGCCCGTTCAAGGCCGCGTTTCACATAATCGGCCATTGCCGGGCCGATGGCGCCGTTGATCTTCACGACGATGGCCACGCGCTCCGCCGCCGGGGTCGCCAAGGCGGTAAGGCCTAATGCGGATACCAAAGCCAGCATCAAAGCGAGAACGGACGACATGCGACGCCAAGCTCTCAAGTGCGGCGCTATAGATCGCTGAATATCCATGTTCTTTAATATATGGCGTCGTAGCCAAAGAGTAAGGAGAGAAACCCTCCTGCATTCACGCAACATCGAAAAATAGTGCCAACAACGGCGGTTTGACGAAACAAAACGCGCCCTGATTCCCGAACCAATCCAGCAAATCTTGGGTTTCACAACGCTCTGACCCGTAGGGGGTGCGGGCGAAAACTTGGACCACCGGGAGGTAGTTGATGTATTCCTACGCAGACAGACTTCGCGCGGTCGAGCTGTATATCAAGCTCGGCAAGCGGGTTAAGATGGAGTGGTTGCCGCCCTCCCCAGACGGCATCGTGATGTGCCAAGGATGTGGTCGTATAGGCCACTGAGCGGAGAGAGCGGCAGATGAAGGATATAATGATCGGGGTAGACCTGGCAAAGAACGTTTTCGTGCTTCATGGCGCGTCGATGGCGGGAGAGGTGCAGTTCCGCAAGAAGCTGCCACGCGGCCAGTTTCTGCGATTCATGGGAAATCAGCCGCCTGCGC
>NZ_JARWLA010000093.1:0-3228 GCF_047445805.1 Rhizobium sp. BR 314
CACCAAGCTCACGACGCCACCGATAAACCAGTGACCGATCAACGTCGTGACGTCGCGCAACCTCCGTCACCGTCATCTCGCCAGTCAGCGTCTCCGAAACGATCGATTCCTTGGAAGTTCGTGTGAACTTCCGGCGCCGCATACTGCCCGCCAAAATCTCAAGCTGATGGATAGACACGTCGTTATCCTCGTTGTTAGCAACGTGGCGATACCGCTCACCTCAGCAAAACATCGCTATCACCGTGACAAAGCAAGGCGGTCCTCGGCGTGGGCATACGAATGAACGGGGCATTGCCATGAACCGCCGCAATGCGCTCTTTGCAGGCCATGATGAAGGCGGACGCAACTGGGCCCAGTTCGCCAGCCTGATTGGCACATGCAAAATGAATGGCGTGGAGCCCTACGCTTATCTGTGGGATCTCTTCACCCGTCTCGCCAATGGCCTCTTGCCAAAGATATCGACGCTCTGATGCCATGGGCTTATGCCGCTCGCATCAAGACCTCACAATGAGCTCGTCAGATACTATCCTGAGCTCATATCCGGCCTTAGGGAACACTATTGAGTCGCTGAAACTGAAAAATCAATGGGGCGTAGACGCCGCACACGGCGGAGCCACAATGCACCTGAGAGTCACAAGCTGCGGGTCTTCACAAGCCACGACAGCGCCAGCACCGCATCGTCGATATCCCTTGCGAGAGCTTTTGACGAGCAAATACGAAATTAATGCGGTCCTCGCCGAATGCGTACTGCATCTCAAAAGCTGCTCGAGCAGATGCTTACAATTGTTCCTGTTCGCCAATGTTCGGAAAAGGTGTAATCGACCAACTGATTAGGTTAACGGCACGCTCAAGTATGATCTCGGTCTGACTGCGACTGGGTGAGGTGGCAATGACGTGTCCAATCGAGTCTCGGTCATCGCTTTTCCTGACGAACGGCGTCTTCGGTTTAAGGTACAGTTCAATCTCGGCGACACCGGGCTCAGCGGCTGCCTGCCTATCGCCATTGATCCAATCGAGGATGCCATCGGTATCAGGAACTAGGAATCGTGCGGCCGCCGTCTGCGAACGTCTTCGGCTCAAATCCCATTTCTCGCCTATGACAAGCTTGATGTGCTGATTGATAAGATCGACACCATAAGCCAGCTGAATCAGCCGAGGAGTGGTCCAACCCGGAAGACGCGGATTGACTTCAATAGCGACTGGACCTCGCTTCGTCCACCGCAATTCAATGTTCGCTGGCCCCCAACCAAGACCGAGAGCTCGTAAGCAGCTTAGTGAAACATCGGCGATGCACTTACATTGACCATCAGTTAGGGGCGCCGGAAAGATGCTCTCACGAACGACGAAATGCGGTGGGCTGCCAAATTTGGCGGTGCCAATTGCAACGACCTCATTCCCCATTGTGTCGACACTATAGTATGGTCCTTGAGCGAACTCTTCGATTAGTATCCCTGGCGAAGATCGCCAGATGTGCTTACCGCCCAGCAGATAAGTCGTGTGTTCAGCCACCTCCGTGATGTTGCGGCATAATCGGACCCCGCTGCTGCCGCTGCCAGTGACTGGCTTAAGTATCACCGGCAGACCAATCTCCTCTGCAGAGCTTTCAACGTCCGTTGCATCCGTTGCCAAGCGGTAGGCAGGTATTGGAACGCCCGCCCGTGCGAGGAGTTGACGTTGAACGAATTTGTCGTAGCACTGTTCAATCGATGCTGGGTCTGGTCCGGGTAGATCGAAATGGCGGCAGAGCCTCCCGACTGTCACATAGACCGATTCATCTCGGCCCGCGAACCCAGTGATGCCCGCGATGTCATAAGTCGCACGTAGCTGGGTACACTCATGAATCATTGCATCGAGATCGCCTGTATCGACACGGATCGCTTGTACCCTTTTTGCCGAAATATAGTCGTACTGAGCTGGGTCAACCGATAGAGTAATTGGTTGAATGCCAAGGCGCTGGGCAGCTTGAATATACAGAGGACCATTACCTCTACTACCTTCAACTAGGATGAGCGCTCTTCTTGCCATTTACGCGGAGCTCCGACGTTGACGCTCTGGATGATCTGAGGGCAAATTGCAAAGTCCCTCTCTCACTCAACGCGTTTCTTCAGTTTATGTGAGCGTATCATTGTCGGCGGGTTGCTTGTGCAAAGATTCTGTAAAACTTTTGAAGGGCCTATGCAGCGTCTATTTGAAGTTGAATCTGTCAAGTTCGTCAAACGAGGCCAAGGTAGTCGGCCGTGAATTATCCGGAAGTAGTTGATGTTTCCGGTACATCGTACGTGTCCCATTAATCGGTGTCGCAAGAAAGCTGTCGCATTGCCTCAGGAACAATGGGAGCCAACAAATGTCGAGACCTAGTGAACGGCGCGAGACGGGAGCAGGATCCGTTCCGGTCTCGTCTTGATCAGATCATTGATCTGAAGCACGACCTTATCTGGTTGGCGCAGACAATCGATTGGCCGTTCTAGAAGAACGATATGGTGAGATTTATTCCGATGGAGCCGGTATGCCGCCACTACCTCGACAGCCTCTCCAGTATTTCTGCGGCGGGACATTCTTCCAACACACATTGCCGTTTCGATCGTTCGTCGCTGATGGCAGCGCAAATGCAGTTTGTCGCATGGCTGGCGCCAACGCATGGGCGAGTAGCGGATAAAGGCGCTTCTGCAGGAGAGCCTCTTGGTGGCGTCAAGACCGGTGCGATGAAGTCGTCGGACACGCGGCAGGCGATCGTCGATACAATAGTCCAAGAACATGATGTTTCCGACCGCCGCCAAGCTCATTGACCGGGCACGGAGCGGCTCGTGTGGCTGGCTCGCAGGGTGGCGCTCGATCTGCGCCAGACGGCTGGGAAAATTCGCCCTGATCCAGCACCAGCGGTATCCCCATGCCAAACAGTTCAAGCGGGCTGGGACGGCGCTGCCCAAGCTAAGGACCTATCTCGGGCGAACGATCCGCGACATCTCACGCCGACGAAGTGTAAGCGCTCATTTCGTTGCGCCTTTTCGCGTTGAATTCTCTGCCGCATGAAGTGTCCACTTAAAATAGGTGGACACCAAATATGAGTGACGAAGAGCAGAAACTGCGAGTGCGGTTGGTGGGACGTGATGGGCGACGCCGCTATGATCCGGGATCAAAGGAGCGGCTTGTTGCGGCCTGCCTTGAGCCTGGTGTGTCGATATCCGGCCTTGCGCTTACGCATGGGATCAATGCCAACCTACTGCGCAA
>NZ_JARWLA010000094.1:0-3226 GCF_047445805.1 Rhizobium sp. BR 314
GGGCCGGGTTGCAAGGGAAGGGGAGGGGGCGGGTGAGACGCACCCCTTCGGCTTTAGCTTCCTCACTATCAATTCGTCTTCTCCTGGTAGATGGTTGACGGCATCGACATGCCACCAGGTTAGAACCAGGACTGCGCCATGCTGCCGGAAATCAAATTGCTGGGTGACGTCGATGTCGCCGCTCTGTCGCCGCTGATGCGCGGCATGCTTCTTTCGGTTGCCTATGCGGAGGGCGAGGGGGGGCATCGGGTTGACGGCGACCGGCGCCATGAACCGTAAGTTCGTGCATTGGGCCGCTGTGCACTTCCTCTGGCCAGGATTCACAGCCGAAGACCTCTACAGCATGAGCAAGGTACTCAATGAAAGCGACATGCCACCGCTCTGGGTCGGGCGCGACATGGCCCGCCACTTCAAACTTCTTCGTAAAAACAAGGACGTGCTGCTCCCAACCAAACGCGGCCGCGAGTTTTTGGCAAAACCGCAAGCCTTCTTCGATCTGATTGCCACCGACTATCTCTATTCGTATGTCCATGACATCGAACAGGAGCAGGAGGTGCGCGAGCGATGGCGCTGGTGGCGCATGTTCCTCAATCTTCTCAATATCAAAGCAAGAGCAGGTTGCTCCCTCATAGACATTATGAAAATCCTCTATCCAAGCCTGGCGCACCTGTCGGACACCGAAATGACCATGGAAGCCTGGGCATTGAGATCCGACCTAAAGTATGGCGTCTTTCGGCGCTTGTGCTGGTTGGGTTTGCTCTATGAGGCACGAGAGGGGCTCACTCTTCCGCAGGACGGATGCTTCCACAAGACGCCACTTTGGGCAGCTTGCCTGCAGTTGGAATCGGATACGCAAAGCGACATTGGCGTGCATTGACGATCTTTATTCCGCAGCAGGCTGTCTCGACAGTGCCCTCTCGCGCCGGGCAATCACCGCCGGATCGTTCATGAAGTCTTTCGGCCGGCCCGGCTTGCGACCACGCGGCGTGTAGCCATTCTTCTCGCTATTGGTCTTCACCACCGGCTTCATCTGCTGGTCTTGGCGCTCCTTGACGTAAGCCAGGATATCACCGAGCCGCTTGTTCTCGGTGATCGCCGCATGCGTCACCCGCTGGTCCATGTCGAACACCCGGTAGGGCAGGCAATAGCCTTTCCAGCGCACATCCAGGCGACCATCCGCATAGGCATAGGTCTCGACATAGCGACCAACCAGACCGCGCGTCACCTCGGTCTCCTCCAGCATGACCCGCTTGCGCTCGAACGAAAAGGTCAGCTGCGATCCAACATAACGCTGCTCGCGTTTGCACAGGATCTCCGTCAACCGATCCGGAGCCAGGTTCATCGGCCGATGCAGATCTTCCGAACGAGCAGGGGCAACCGCAAATCGTGCATTGTATGCCTCTATGAAGTCTGGCAGAAACACATTGCCTGCCTCCATGTTGCTGATCCCGGCAAGCCGCAGCTCCTTGACCAGCCGATCCTGCAGCGTCCGGTTCATCCGCTCGACACGGCCCTTGGCCTGGCTCGAATTTGCACAAAGAATCTCGATGTTTAGTTCCGAGAGTGCCCGCCCGAACTGCGTCATGCCCTGGCCACTCTTGGCATCCTTCTTCGCCACCCGAAACACCGAGTGCTTGTCCGAATAAAAGGCGATCGGTGCGCCGTGCCGCTTCAGATAGCGCTCCAGCGCCTCGAAGTAAGTGAAGGCGCTTTCCGAACGAACAAAGCGCAACTGCATCAGCTTGCCGGTCGCATCGTCGACGAACACCAGCAGCGAACACGGCGGTCCGCGGTCCTCGAACCAGCGGTGCTCGGAGCCGTCGATCTGCACCAGCTCACCATAGGCTTCGCGCCGCAGCCGCGGTTGATGAAACGTCCGCCGCTGCTTGCGCGACAGCCAGAGGCCGGCATCCACCATCCAGCTTCGAAGCGTCTCGCGTGACACCCGCAAGCCATCGCGCTCGGCAAGCTTCTCGGCCGCCAGCGTCGGCCCGAAATCCGCATAGCGCTCACGAACCAGCGTCACCGCGTAATCGCGAACGCCATCACAAATCCGATTGTTCGACGGCCGGCCGATCGCCTTGTGCCGGATCGACGCCGCACCGCCAGTGCTGATCCGATCCAGAAGACGACGGACCTGGCGCGTGCTCAGATCAAGCACATGCGCCGCCGACACCAGCGTCATGCGGCCGGCGATCACCTTCGACAAAATCTCGATCCGCTGCAGATCGCGCTCGCTCATCGCAATCAGTCCCATCCGCAATCTCCCAGGTCATCAAAAACCCGGGGAGAGTGACATTCCAACTTTGCAAAAACAGGACACTTCAACTTTGCGGCTACACATAAGGTGATCAGATAATCTGAATTATGGAACTAAATGATGTTGCGCCGCCGGCTACAGAATGGCCATCAACGCAGTCGCAAGGATCGTGCAGCCCATCAGGGCATTGATCGTCCGCTCGGTCGTCGGCTTGAGATCGGCCCGGCCTAAGACGACGCCAGCCCAGAGCCAGGCAAGGTCGGCAACGATCATGACGACAACGCAGATAATCCACTTGATCGACATGTCCGCTACGGTGTCCAGCCGGGCGATAGCGTAAGACGCCATCAGAGATGCAAACGCAATATAAGCCTTCGGATTCGTAACGCCTAGGAGCATTCCACCACCCACCGTCGAAGCGAAGCTCGATCCAGCCTCCGCCTCGCTTGCCCCAACCGGGGCGAAAGCGATCTTGTAAGAAAGATAGAGCAAATAGGCCGTCGCGATGAACATCATCGTCTTTGTAGCTCCCGGAATAGCCGCAAATGCCGAAAAGAGGCCAGCGGCACTAGCGCCGGCGGCAGTTGCCAAGCCCAGCTGCAGGCCGGCATAAAAGCGCAGGCCCTGGAAAAATCCCCGCTCTTTGCCAACGGCGATAAGCGCCGCAATGGCAGGCCCAGGCGACCCAAGCAGAACCACCGAAGCAAGCGAGAAAAGAGACAGATTCATCAAATCAATTGTCACGGAATCTGGAGGGTTATTTGAGGTCGCATGGGCGGTGCTGCGACTTCGGGCGACCTCATGTAAGCCGGATTGAACTAAGACGCGGGTTGTTTGACGCTGTTATGGGGAATTGAGAGCCAACCCGCCGGAGATGAAGGACGCCGTATCTCGTTCCGACTGCTTGCTGGCGGCACTGAGCGGGGAATGATGCTTTCCGGTGCAGTTTTGCCGGGGACTTTGCGG
>NZ_JARWLA010000095.1:0-3053 GCF_047445805.1 Rhizobium sp. BR 314
GTGGCCATTGGGCCATCGAGAACTCCCTCCATTGGGTACTCGACGTCACCTTCAACGAGGATGCCGCCCGATCTCGAACCGGGCATGGACCAGCCAACATGGCCGTCGTCCGACACTTCGCCATCAACATGGTTCGAAGCCATAACGACAAGCGCAGTATCAAACTCAGACGAAACAAAGCAGGCAGAAACCCACAATACATGGCCGAAATCATCCGAGCATGACTGTTAACCCGGATTCAGCGCCGTGGCGTCGCTGGTGGCTCTATAAACATCAATGTCGAAATATGACATGGGCAAGAGACACTCGCTGGGTTCTGACACCATCGTACATTCAGGATGACAGTGAGCGCGACGAACAGCCCACTGCTTTCGGCGTTGACGGGATCGCAATAGCACTTTCTTTTAGAACTTCTGCTTTGCCCGCTTCGGCATAAAATAGGTTCGGATATTGACGAGTGCTTCGGCGACGGCAGCAGCATCCTGGTGGGTCGCTTTCCGTTTTGTCTCGCCGAGCTTGCGGATCGGCGCGATGATATCCCCAGTGACGGCATGACCTCGAAGGACAGGCTGCCAAAGCCTCGGCGCGTATCCTGTTCCGAGGAGAAAGCAGATGTCCCAATCGAATGGATCAAGGGTCTGATCATCGATCCTGGTGAACCTGGGCCGGTGGTCTTTCGGTCTCTCGGAAAGGCTTGCAGATATCCGATTATACTCCGCCACGATCGTCTGCACGGCCCGATGTTCGGTTGTTTCCATTGGCAGGTTCAGGGCATCCGGGCCGGTCAGTTCCGGGATCCATTGGCGTGGGTCGATGAACTTCGGGCCGATGATGAGGGCCGTAAGATAGCCATCGAGACTGCTCATTGACCAGATAGGCGATGGCGGACGACGTCTCCTGATAAAGGCTTCGAATGCGTCGTCATCGAGCTTCGGTCGCGGCGTCATCTCCTGGCTGTTCTGTGTCATGCCGCTTGTCGCTCCTGCTGTGTCATCGCTTCGCGCTCGGCGTTCCAGGCCCAAGGCAAAAGGCTCTCCATCTCGTTGGCTTTGACTTTGCCGGAGATGATGCGTTCCAGCACATCGGCAAGCCAGGCGTCGGGGTCCACGCCGTTAAGCTTTGCCGTGTTCACGAGCGATGCCAGGACCGCGAAGGTCTGGCCACCCCGCTCGTTGCCCACGAATAATGAGTTCTTTCTCGTCAGAGCCACGGATTTCATTGAACGCTCGACTACGTTGGAGTCCACCTCGATCCGGCCATCATCGAGGAAGGCTGTCAGGCCGCCCCAGTGGTTGAGCATGTAAGTGACTGCCTTGCCAAGTGCTGATTTCGACGACACCTCGTCGCTCAGTTCGGTGAGATGGACCTTCAGCTCCCTCATGATGGGAGCCGCCTCACGACGCCTGCCGCTAAGCCGGGTATCTTCATCTTCCCCTCGTAGTTTTGCTTCGATGCGATAGATTTCTGCAATCCTGGCAAGGATCGACAAGGCCTCCGAAGAGCCGGTCAGTTTGACGACATCAACGAACTTTCGCCGTGCATGGGCGAGGCAGAAGGCCAGCCGCATGGGGGCAACGTTGCTCTTGCCGCGTCGTTTGACCATGGTTTTATAGGCTTGGTATCCATCAACCTGAAGCACGCCGGCAAACGACGACAATTGCCCCTCGATCTCGCGCGCACTGCGGCTTTCGGCAAAGATATAAGCAACCGCCGGCGGCGCCGGACCATTCCAGGGGCGGTCGTCAACCGCTTGCGCCCATAACTGGCAGACCTTGGTTCGCTTGCGTCCTGGATCGAGGCGCGGAAGCGGCGTCTCGTCACAGAACACCCTCGGCTGCGAGCGGATGAAGGCGGTCAGCGCATCGTAGAGGAGCTCAAGCCACCAGGCGACACGCGTGACCCATGCCCCGAGCGTACCGCGATCAATGATGACGCCGCAGGAGGCCAGCATTTGCGCCTGTCTGTTGAGCGGGAGATGCCAGGCAAACTTCGAAACAGCGACATGCGCGGCAAACGCCGTGGTCACCATGCCACCGTCCATCACGCGTGCCGGTGCGGACGCCTGCACAACAACACTTTCGCAGGCCCGGCATGCATAGCGTGGCCGGATCGTCCGTTTCACCCGGACAACCGCAGGCACGATGTCGAGCGCCTCGCTGACATCAGTGCCGATGCAATGAAGTTCGAACGAACAGCAGGGGCAAGTCTTGCTCTCTGGTTCGATGACCTCGTCATACCGCGGAAGGTGCTTGGGCAAGCGGCCGATATTGCGCGCTGGCGATCGCCGTGCCTGCATTTTGTCTTCAATGACCGGCACGACATCGTCATTGGCAGCAACGGGAATGTCGCTTAGATCGCCAAGATCGAGCATTGCCTGCGTCGGATCGAGCACTGTCATCTTCTCCGATTTCGTCCCGAAGAGCTGGCGCTCAAGGAAGACCACGCGCGCCTTAAGGTCGGCATTCTCTTCGTTGAGCGAGAGAATGATCCGGGTCAATTGCGCAGTGTCCTGGGGCAAGGGATCGGGTCGAAGCGGCATGACGGACCCTACCACATGAGCCTGAATCTTCAAGCAAAACCAATAGGATCAACCAACTTTCAAGGGCCGCTTCACTGGGTTCTGCTTCACCCTTGTCCAGTCAATACCGGCAACCAAAAGTGAGAACTCTTCGCGCGTCATCTGCATGGCGCCATCGCGGATCGGTGGCCAAACGAACTTGCCTGCCTCCAACCACTTCGTCGCTAAAATCATGCCTGATCCGTCCCAGTAAATGCAACGAAGCCGATCAAGACGCTTGGCGCGGAACACGAACACGTCGCCGCAATAGGGTTATGTGGCGCGCCACATAACCCTTTTTATGCATCGGGTGAGATTTTGTGGCGGAGCCGTCATGGCGCCAGCCGGGGACTGCCAAATCTGGCATCTTCCGCCACATAATGTTTTAGCTTAGATGCTGTTCAGCAGTTGCAGAACGGCATCGGTGGGCCGGAAGCGCGTCCCGTAATCGCCCTTGATGCCCGCCTTTTCGAGTCCGTTACGCATCATCTCGACA
>NZ_JARWLA010000096.1:0-2864 GCF_047445805.1 Rhizobium sp. BR 314
GCCACAATGAGCGATGATCCGCTCATCAGCCTGCCAGCAGCAAGCTGATACTCATCCGACCCTCTGGGATGAGCCGTGGTCGTCTAAGCTACACCACGTCCTGGGACATGATCGAGAAGTTCACGACCAACTGAGCTGGCAATGCGTTGCATCTTGATGTCCAATGTCAGAACTAGGAGAGAACGTGGTGTTGATCGTGCGGATCAGTCAGCAATCGTAGGCGATCCAGGTTTAACCAACCCGTTCTCTGGTAGCTGCTTCCCACAATACTCCGCAGCGTTCGATGCAGCTACCACGGCACGGGTTAATGCGAAGAGCCAACGATATCATGTGGATGGCAAATCATAGTATTGGGTCGCGGGTTCGTATCCCATCAACTGTAAAAGCCAGATGTCGAATGGGGTGGGCGACGCCCGAGTGGCTTGCGGAGTGCGGACAGGCGAGATTCCGATCGGCTATCGCCAGCTGTATTCGACTGGGTCCCAGCGACTGTCGCCGCCGGGGGCGTTAACGCCCGCAATGACTGGCTCGAAGAAACGCGTGAGCTGGCGCTGAAGCTCAGGAAAGGCGGGAGGTGCCAGCATTGGCGGGTTGCGCTCGAGAAAACCGCTCCACAAACCTTTCTCCGCAGCGACGGTAGCGTAGGCCTGCGAAAATCCCTCGGGCCTCGCGGTTGGGACGGCCGTTCCGCGGCGCGCCAATGTGCCGGCGACCGCATCGATCACAGTCGAGAGCTGAAATTGAAAAATCTGTGTAGTGAGCCAGATGTCATAGAAATCCTTGATCCGGCCGTTTGCCAGTCCGAAACGGATCATTGCTTCAAACTTTTCCGCGACGACGGTCTCGGGCGGATACATCAGTATGCTGGCCGTCGGCAGATCCGGAAGAATGCTCGGGAACGACGCCAGCTTAGGCGCCGGATAGACATGATCTCCGAAGCCGATGTCAACTTGCACTCGAATGATCGCCTTGGCGAGCTCGCCATTCAGCATGACACGAGCGCCCTGATACTTGTCCGCTTCCCGGACCGGATCGACCTTGATGCTAGCGAGGTCGAAGTGCAAACCGTCGTCGGCTTCGACCGCACAGATTTGCTGGAAGGTTTCAACTATCGCCTCGGGGTCAGGATCGCCGTGACCCAACAGATCGAGATCGCCGGTGGGTCGAAAGACATTCTCTGGCCAGGTTACGAAGAGCATCGCTCCTTTGAGAACGTAGCGGTCGCGCACGCCCGATTGACTGAGGCGAAACAACAAACGTTCAATGGCGAAGCGCGTTAGTGTACGCTGATATTCCTCACCAGACCGCTTTGCGTGCATGAGCAGTCTTGCGCGGATAGACGCCGATTTGTCCTTGATGATTTTAGTCATTCCTGTAGCGCCCGGATCAGAGGCTCCATGCGCGCCGAGCACCGGTCGATCGCTGCGTATTTCATGAGTTCGTTCGGTGTCGTCTTGCGAAATCGCAGGGCATCGCGAAGCGCTTCAATCGCGACGTCCTCGCCAACAAGGCGCCGATATTTGAAGCAGTCCGCTACGGTTTTTGCCACGCCATAGATAGGCACATCGACGCCTTCGACCGAAATCCTCTCAATGCCGGATGTTAGGGCATCACCGGTTGCCCGCACGATTTTTACTGGAAACGATGGTGATATCGGCGCTCTTGCCTTATGAGGGATCATCATCCAGACCGCATGCGGTAGCTGAGTGGTCAATTCGTGTTGGCGAAGTGCGCTGAGCAGGCAGACTGTGCCATTCGCCATCAACCGGGTAGCTTCTGCCAGATCGTGCGCGACGTGCTCACCAACACGGTCTGGATCCTGATACAGTCCACGTCCAAGTCGCACGAGGTCGCCGGAATCGGTCAGGCGTTTCAGATAGACGAGGGGAATGCCGGCCGACTTGAAATCACGGGCCCGCACGATGCCGCGAGATCTGGCCAGTTCGAGCGCGCTATCCCGATAGTTCATATGATCGTGGCCTCGGTTGTTACCTTATGTCGGCATATATATACATCCTGCCGTCAAAAAATAACAGGTTGAATTAATTTCGTGACGTCATATATTTCGTATGACCATGATGAAGTCGAGCCAAACCTCCGAACTGACACCTAAACACGTGCGCGCCGCGCGCGCCCTCTTGGCATGGTCTCAGCAGGACCTCGCCAAGACTGCTGGCGTAGCGACTTCTACGATCGCTGATTTCGAACGGGGACAACGCACACCTGTCGCCAACAACGCCCAAGCGATCAGGAGTGCGCTTGAAAGCGCCGGCGTTCGGTTTTTGCCAACAGGAGCAGTCATCGGTCCAGCCATTCTCCCAATGGACGTGTCCGATCGACCGGGCGTTCCCATTCGTTGGGTCAGCGCACAGGATCTCTCGGATTGGGCAGACCGCAATGACGGCGTCTCCGGTCTGCCGACTCTGATTGCAAACCTCGTCCGTGCCACACACGGATCGGCCCACTTGCGGTTTCCTTCCGATGAAGGTGTCCGGCATTCGGGCTGGGACGGGCATACAATTGCTGCCAAAGGAAGTATTTACGTCCCGCAAGGTGAGACTGGCTGGGAGATCGGCGCCCAGCGCAAGAATGTTTCTCATAAAGCCAGCGAAGACTACGCGAAGCGCAGCTTGGATCCGTCACCCATCGAGCCTGCCAATGCGACCTACATCTTCGTTACACCCCGGCATTGGCCGGGGAAAGACGAATGGGCGAAGACGCGAAAGAAGGAGGGTCCGTGGCGCGACGTTCGGGTCTATGATGCAAACGACCTGGTGCATTGGATCGAGCAAAGCCCGGCCGTCGGTGCCTGGCTGGCCAGAAGGCTCGGCAAGCGCCCCGACGAAACCCGTGAACTGGAGGAC
>NZ_JARWLA010000097.1:0-2577 GCF_047445805.1 Rhizobium sp. BR 314
GTAAGCGCTCATTTCGTTGCGCCTTTTCGCGTTGAATTCTCTGCCGCATGAAGTGTCCACTTAAAATAGGTGGACACCAAATATGAGTGACGAAGAGCAGAAACTGCGAGTGCGGTTGGTGGGACGTGATGGGCGACGCCGCTATGATCCGGGATCAAAGGAGCGGCTTGTTGCGGCCTGCCTTGAGCCTGGTGTGTCGATATCCGGCCTTGCGCTTACGCATGGGATCAATGCCAACCTACTGCGCAAATGGGTCAAGGATGCCAGGGAGGCTCGCTTCTCGGCGGGATCTGCAAGCTCGCGGTTTATCCCGGTCGTCGCGGCAGACTGCAGCCTGCCTGTCGGGACCTCCTCGTTGGAGATGCCGGTCGCGTTTAGGGAAGACCAACCGGCGTCACTGGGGAAGGCCAATCTGTCAGGTTCTTCCAAAATAAGCGCGTTGCTACCAAACGGCGTGAAGCTGACGCTGGAATCCGGTGATGCTGATGCTTTGAGGACAATCATCGGAGCTTTGGGTCATGTTCAGACTGGGCGCTGATCTCAAGGTCTACCTGCATCGCGAACCGATCGACTTCCGCGCCGGCATCAACAGCCTTGCGGTCCTGGTGCAGGAGACTATGGCGCTGGACCCGTTTGCGCCTGCGGTCTTTGCCTTTTGCAATCGCCGCCGTGACCGGATGAAGCTCCTGTTCTTCGATCGGTCCGGTTTTGTGATGGTGCTGAAGCGATTGTCGGAAGACCGGTTCCGGTGGCCACGTCGGGAGATGATGGTGGTAACGCTGACGACCGAGCAATTACACTGGATTCTCGACGGCATTGATATCGACGCGATGGTCCGCCATCCGGTTCGGCAATACCAGATCGCCGGCTGACAGTTCGCAACGTCTGCGGTTGACGGGGCGAAACGGTTCAGATTCAAGAATCTGATGATCCGACCCGGCGAACCCACTGTTGAGGAGTTGATGGCGCGCATTGCGGCGCTGCAGGCGGAAAACCGTCAGCTCACGGAACGCGTGGTCAAGCTCGAGGAAGAGTTGGTGCTGGCGCGGCTGCATCGTTTTGCGCCGAAGAGCGAAAAGCACGTGGACCGCCTCTTCGATGAAGCCGAGCAGGTTGCCGATGACGACGCCAGCGGAGAAGATGGCGAGGTCGTCCACCTGCCGGACACCGGCTTGCCATCGACCGAAAGGCCGGAGGGCAAGAAGCGTGGCCGCAAGCCCCTGCCGGAACACCTGCCGCGCGAGCGCGTCGAATATGACATTGCCCACGATCAGAAGGCCTGCCCTTGCTGCCGTCACCAGATGCATCGCATGGGTGAGGCGGTCACCGAGCAGCTCCATATCGAGGTGAAGGCCAAGGTCCTGCAGAATGTGCGGTTCAAGTATGCCTGCCGCCATTGCGACCGCACCGGCATCAACACGCCTGTCATTCTCGCGCCAATGCCCGCGCAGGCCTTGCCGGGCAGCATCGCCACGGCCTCGACACTGGCCTTCGCGCTCGTCCATAAATATGTCGATGGCACGCCGCTCTACCGCCTGGCCCAGGCCTTCGAGCGTGCCGGTGTTCCCGTCAGCCGCGGCGCTCTCGGGCATTGGGTGATCGGATCGAGCGAGAGGCATCTCTCCCGAATCTATGACGCCCTGAAATTGCGGCTCAGGGCGCAGCCGCTCATCCATGGTGACGAGACCACGGTCCAGGTCTTGAAGGAAAAGGACAAGGAAGCCACCAGCACATCCTTCATGTGGGCATACAGGAGCGGGGAAGACAGCGGCGAGCCAATCGTGCTGCTCGATTATCAACCCGGCCGCGGCCAGATTTATCCGCAGGCCTTCCTCGGCGACTACCGCGGCATCTTGATGAGCGATGGCTACACCGCCTGGCGCACATTGAACGGCGCGACCCATGTTGGGTGTATGGCCCATTCCAGGCGTCGCTTCGTCGACGCGCTCAAGGCAAGGAAGAAAGGCGGCGGTCCGCCGGAGCAGGCGCTCAAGTTCTTCGCGCAGCTCTACCGGATTGAAAGCCAGGCGCGCAATGAGAAGCCGGATAAGGACGAAACGCGAGATCACTGCATCCACCGCTTCCGCCAGCAACACAGCGTCCCCATCCTGAACGCTCTCAAGGCATGGCTCGACGACATCGCGCCGAAGGTCTTGCCCGATACCAAGCTTGGCGATGCCGTGTCCTACACCCTGAACCAATGGGAGTACCTGACGCGCTATACAGAAGACGGCAGGATGCCGATCGACAACAACTTGCTTGAGCGCGACATCAGGATTTTTGCCACGGGAAGAAAGAGTTGGCTGTTCAGCGACACCGTGGACGGAGCCAAGGCCAGTGCCGTCATCTACAGCCTCATGCTGACATGCCGCGCCTGCGGCATCGAACCCTTGGCTTATCTGCGTCACGTCCTTACCGAATTACCGCAGCGTGTCATCGAAGCCGACATCACCGACCTGCTGCCCTTCAACTTCGCTGAAACGCTGAAACCGCCGCTGCATGATCCAATGGCAGCCGTCTGACGGCGACCCCGGTCAAACGGGCCGCGTCAACGCGCATGGAAATGAGCGCTTACGA
>NZ_JARWLA010000098.1:0-2366 GCF_047445805.1 Rhizobium sp. BR 314
GATTGTGACGGCACGTTCGCTGCTCGCTTCCCGCAGCACATAGGCTCCCCGTGCGCAGCGATTGATGCCGTCACGCTGGGCGCGCAGTTGCGGGACATTCTGCCGCGAGAGCGCCAAAACCGACGGCGTGTTCTTGCTGGTTATTGCAAGATCCCAGCATTCCAGCGTCTCGATGGTGTCGGCCGGCCGGAATACATGCAAGTTCGGCATTGCCCTGAGGCTGGCAAGATGCTCGACCGGCTGGTGCGTCGGACCGTCTTCGCCAAGACCGATCGAGTCATGCGTCATCACGAAGATAGAGCGGACGCCCATCAGAGCCGCCACACGAATGGCATTGCGGCAATAATCCGAGAAGACGAGGAACGTGCCACCATAGGGTATGACGCCGCCGTGAGCCGCCATACCGTTCATCGCGGCGGCCATGGCAAACTCTCTAACGCCATAGCTGACATACCGCCCGCTTGCAGCGGCGGTGAAATCGCTGTCGACGGCCGGAACCCGGGTCAAGTTTGAGTGGGTGAGGTCAGCGGACCCGCCGATCATTTCCGGAAGCAGCTCCGTCAGCGCTTCCAGTGCGATCTGGCTTGCCTTACGCGTTGCCACTGATTGCGGCTTGTCGAGCAGCTTTGCCTTGGCGGCGTTGACCGCTTCCTCATATCGCGCTGGCAATGAGCCGGCGGTGCGGCGTTCAAACTCACTTCTGACATCTGCGCCCGCTGCTTCGAGCCGCGCTTGCCAGTCCTTGCGCGCCTTGGCGCCCTTCGCGCCGACTTCGCGCCAAGTTTTGAGGATTGGAGCAGGAATCTCGAAAGTGTCCGCCGTCCAGCCATAGACTGCCTTCGTCGCGGCGGCTTCGCTGGCGCCGAGCGGTGCACCATGTACGGAGCTTGTTCCTGCCCTTGACGGAGAGCCGTATCCAATGATGGTTTTCAGGGCTATGAGGGATGGTCTGGATCCTTCCGCCTTCGCCTGCGAGATCGCCGCGTCGATCGCATCCGGATCATGACCGTCAACGCGCTGCGTGTGCCATCCGTAGGCGTCGAACCTCGCGAGCACATCTTCCGAAAACGCGATTGCGGTCGAGCCGTCGATGGTGATGGAGTTGTCGTCGTAAAGGACGATCAACTTGCCGAGCTGCAGGTGGCCGGCCAGCGAAGCAGCTTCCTGACCAACACCTTCCATGAGACACCCATCTCCACAGAAAACGTAGGTCCGGTGATCGACAAGCGCTGCGCCAAATTCGGTTGATAGGCGCCGCTCCGCGATAGCCATTCCGACAGCCGACGCGATCCCCTGTCCGAGCGGCCCGGTGGTCGTCTCGACGCCAGCGGTGTGCCCGTATTCGGGATGACCTGGCGTTTTGGAGCCCCATTGGCGGAAGTTGCGAACCTGCTCAATCGTCATGTCTTCGTACCCGGTGAGGTGCAGAAGGCTGTAGAGCAGCATCGAGCCATGGCCGTTCGACAGGACGAAACGATCGCGGTCCGGCCAGCCAGGTTCGCTTGAATCGAACTTGAGGTGCCGGCCGAACAGCACCGCCGCCGCATCAGCCATGCCCATGGGCATTCCGGGGTGCCCGGACTTTGCGGCCTCAACCGCGTCGATCGACAGGACACGGATAGCGTTCGCGAGATCGCGGATCGAAACTGCTGCTGTCAATTCTTCCTCCCTCATAAACCGCGACTAATGTGGCGCACTTTTCTGGATATCACAATATCGAAACACAAAATAACGTATTATATACGACAAACATAACAATATCACATTCCGCTGCAAAAAGTCTGCCCATCGACATCATACCTCATACCTTATACCTCTCTATTTGCGCAATAGCTTTTATTTGACTACCGCGTCGATCGGGAGCCGTAAGGATCGTTCCGGGTCGATTTCATGGGGGCGGTCTGCCTCGATCCGTTTGGTGGCAAACGGACAAGACGACCACCGTGATGAATACCGCGTTGGGCACTCACGGTGGTTGAAACCATCCCAAATGCGGGATGCTCAATTCGGCTCGCCGATGTTTCCCGACATTTCTTCAGTTGACAGCTTTTACAAATGCATTAACGTATACGTTATTGAATTCGAGGAACTCAATAGGCCTTAAAGGGAGGAACCGAAATGCCTATGACGATGCGCAAGTCCCTACAGATGATCGCCCTTGCCACTGCCCTCGGCGGCAGCGCTGCCTATGCGCCGAGCGCCTTCGCGATCGATGTCGATAAACAGATCAAGGATATTGAAAGTCACCCGGCAAGCGGGCCCAACGGCGAAAAAGCGACCCTCGCGAGCGACCTGAAGCTATCCGCCGAAGAGATCGAAAAGATCAAGGCGAAGCATGCCAAAGCGGCCATTGTGATGCACTACAC
>NZ_JARWLA010000099.1:0-2278 GCF_047445805.1 Rhizobium sp. BR 314
TCGTCGATGATCGAGCGGCTTCGCGGCGTTGTTGCGGATGCATTGTCGGCGTCGGACAATGTCTCCTCCGGTAGCCAGCAACTGTCGGCCGGCTCCGAGCAGCTCTCGCAGGGCGCCACCGAACAGGCCTCCTCAGCCGAAGAGGCCTCCGCCTCGATGGAAGAGATGGCCGCCAATATCAAGCAGAATGCCGATAACGCCGCTCAGACGGAAAAGATCGCTCGTCAATCCGCCAAGGATGCCGAGATCAGCGGCCAGGCCGTCGATCGCGCCGTCAACGCCATGCGCACTATTGCCGAGAAGATCTCCATCGTTCAGGAAATCGCGCGCCAGACCGACCTGCTCGCCCTCAACGCCGCCGTCGAGGCGGCCCGTGCCGGCGAACATGGCCGCGGCTTTGCCGTCGTCGCCTCCGAAGTGCGCAAGCTTGCCGAACGCAGCCAGGCGGCTGCAGCTGAAATCTCCAGCCTCTCCGGCGAGACCGTGACGGTCGCGACCGAGGCCGGCGACATGCTCTCGCGCCTCGTGCCCGATATCCGCAAGACGGCAGAACTGGTCGCCGAAATCTCGGCCGCCTGCCGTGAGCAGGATATCGGCGCATCGCAGATCAACGAGGCGATCCAGCAGCTCGACAAGGTGACGCAGCAGAACGCCGGCGCTTCCGAAGAGATGTCGGCAACCTCGGAAGAACTCGCCGCTCAAGCCGAAGAGCTGCAGGCCTCCATCGCCTTCTTCAAGGTCGATCAGGCCAATGCCCGCAAGACCCAGCCGGCGCACAATCCCATCCATCATGCGCTGGGTGCGACCAAGGCCAAGCCAGCCGCCAGGGCGCCGGCTGCCAAGGCACCTGCCGCGCGTACCGACAACAGTGTCGCCGCCCAGCAGGCCCGCCTCAAGGGCTTCACCCTCGACATGTCCATGGGCGGACCGGACGCCGACGACAACGATTTTCGCCAGAGCGCCTGAGCACCTGGCTCGATATTGAGAGGATCTGGCGCCACCAGGCGCCAGATCAAAGGCCGGCGAATGCTACCGCAGGCCTCAAGAGCCGGTCTCCGGTTCGCGGAAGGGTGAATGTATCGGTCTTCGCGCATCCAGACGGTCTCCGTCTGACCTCATCAAACTTCGATCACGGAACCCTTCCCTTTCCAGGAATTCTTTAGAGATGCGCTTTACCATCAAACTGAAATTGACCCTCGCATTCGGCCTGCTGATCCTGATGTCAACCGGCATGTCGGCTCTTGCGATCATGAGCCTGTCTTCCCTGAACTCCGCCATCACCGACATCGTTCAGGGTCCGGCTGAAAACCAGCGCAATTCCGCTGATCTTTCATCTGCTGTAATGAACGCGATCGCCAACGAAAAGAACGCCGTTCTCAATACCGATCCGCAAGCTATCACCGGCTATGTCGATGAAGTCCGTGCAAACACGGTAAAGGCAGAGCAGCTCGCAGCAAAGCTTGGACAGGACCCCGCGATCTCAGAAAAGGTCGCCGAGTTCGCGAAGCAGTATCCAGCCTGGAAGCAGATCGACGACCAAATCCTGAAGCTGGCTGTCGAAAACACAGCCGAAAGCAATCGCCGGGCCGGAGAACTCTCCATGGGTGACGGGCGCAAGGCCAGCATCGCCCTGCTGGGTGCTCTCGATAACGTCAACAAAGCCATCATCGCCGACCTGCATGCGACCGATCTGGCGACCAACGATCAATACGCCTTTGCACGCAATCTGCTGCTGACGTCGCTTGCCGTCATGTTCGCCCTGTCGACTGCGGTCGCCATCTGGATCGCGCTCGGCATCAATCGCGGGCTGAAGAAGATCCAGACGGTCGCCGAAGGCGTGGCGATCGGCGATCTCAACCAGAACATCGAAATCAAGACCAACGACGAGATCAAGGATCTCGTCAACACCATCAACGTCATGACCGCCAATCTGCGCAACACCGCAACCATCGCCGACCAAATCGCCAATGGCGACCTGACGGTGAAGCCAAAGCCGATGTCAGACAAGGACACGCTCGGCGTTTCGCTACTGTCGATGATCGAGCGGCTTCGCGGCGTTGTTGCGGATGCATTGTCGGCGTCGGACAATGTCTCCTCCGGTAGCCAGCAACTGTCGGCCGGCTCCGAGCAGCTCTCGCAGGGCGCCACCGAACAGGCCTCCTCAGCCGAAGAGGCCTCCGCCTCGATGGAAGAGATGGCCGCCAATATCAAGCAGAATGCCGATAACGCCGCTCAGACGGAAAAGATCGCTCGTCAATCCGCCAAGGATGCCGAGATC
>NZ_JARWLA010000100.1:0-2165 GCF_047445805.1 Rhizobium sp. BR 314
AAGCGCCATATCATCGTCGATACGCTCGGCCTGATGGTCGCTCTCATGGTGCACAGCGCCGACTCATGGTGCACAGCGCCGACATCCAGGATCGCGACGGTGCTCCCGATCTCCTGAAATCCATCCGCCACAGGTGGCCATGGTTGCTGCATGTCTTCGCCGATGGTGGCTATGCGGGCGATAAGTTGAAGCGGCGACTGAAAAAGATCGGGCGCTGGACGATCGAGATCATCAAGCGCTCGGACAAGGCGAAAGGCTTCGAGGTTCTGCCGCGTCGATGGGTGGTCGAACGGACCTTCGCCTGGCTTGGCAGATGCCGCAGATTGGCCAAAGACGTCGAACGCTCCATCGCATCAGCCGAAGCGTGGATCATGATCGCCCACATTCGTCTCATCACCAGACGGCTAGCAAGGTATGGATATCGTTGAACGCTTTTCGAATCCGACTCTTAGCGCGACAGGGCCGACAAATATAACCGTCGGTTCTTTGCTTGGTGATTGGCATGGTTGTTGCGTCGTCTCAGGAAGACAGTGCACTAAGGAAAGGTCATGATGATTCATGGATGCTCGATGGCGATGGTCCTTGTCGGTGGATACCTTCTTGCTGCATCCGCAGGGGACTTGGCGGCGCTGAGGATGGTTTATCTGCGTCGCCATTGTCGATGGCTGATATATCCAATTTCGATACTTTCATGGTTCGCAGCCCACCGATTTCACTCGGCCTGGATCCGTTTTATGCCAAGTATGCTGACGCAGCAGGCATACCTATTCTTACTGATACCGCGTCCCGTTTAACTTGACTCTTTGGCCTTCCCAAAACGCGGTGAATCTGAATCTCTGGAGCAAACCGGAGGTCTGCGATGCGATCAGGGATTTCATTGCGTGAGGATTTTGAGGGAGAAGGTCTGCGGCGGCTGGCGCGGCAGACGAAGGACGCCGCCCAGGCACGACGTTTGTTGGCGCTCGCGTCGATCTATGACGGAGGCTCGCGTTCCGATGCCGCCCGTCTCGGCAATGTCACGCTCCAGATCGTTCGGGACTGGGTCATGCGCTTCAACGAGCGTGGTCCCCAAGGCCTGATCAACGGCAAGGCTCCCGGTCCGCAGTCGCGATTAAACGATCAGCAGCGTGCGGCCTTGGCACAGGCCATCGAGCGCGGACCGACGCCCTATCTTGACGGCATTGTGCGTTGGCGTCTGTGCGATCTGGTTCAATGGCTTTGGGAAGGGTTTCGCATCTCGGTGAGCGAGCAAACGCTGAGCCGTGAGGTGCGAGCCATGGGCTATCGCAAGCTGGCCGCACGGCCCAAACATCACGCGCAAGACCCCCAAGCCATTGAGGAATTTAAAAAAAGTTCCCCGCCGCGGTGGCAGAAATTGCCGCTGGAGCGGCACGAGGCAAGCAAATAGAAATCTGGTTCGAGGACGAAGCTCGCATCGGTCAGAAGAACAAGATCACGCGCCGGTGGGCCAAGCGCGGAACGCGACCTTCAGCGCCGCATGATCAACGCACCAGATCGGCCTACATCTTTGGCGCAATCTGCCCGAAGCTCGGCAAAGCGGCAGCGCTGGTCATGCCGTGGTGCGACACCTACGCGATGACGCAGCATCTGGCCGAAATCGCCCGTCATGTCGCCGATGACGCCCATGCCATCCTCATCATGGATCAGGCGGGATGGCACATGTCCAACAATCTCGTCGTGCCCGAAAACATAACGATCCTGCCGCTCCCGCCGAAATCGCCAGAGTTGAACCCGGTCGAAAACCTCTGGCTCTTCATGCGCGAGAATTGGCTCTCGAACCGAGTCTTCAAATCCTACGACGATATCGTCAATCACTGTTGCGACGCATGGCGAAAACTCGAAAGTCAGCCCTGGCGCATCATGTCCATCGGACGCAGAGAATGGGCCAATGCGTTCTGATCAATGAGAAGCCGTATGAGTCACAAAAAACGGGAGATTCGCGGTTTGCGATGATGTGCTAGCGTGGCGATTCGTGGTCAGCAGGAGCAAGCTGAGATGAATGGCCTGAGCGGAAGAAGTGAATCAGACTTTGCGGATTATGTCGAGAGGCTTGTCGATGTGATCGGCCATGCCGATCGGGCAGAGCCGCTGAAGGATTACTGCCTTGGCCTCATGCTGCCGGTGGAGCGCAAGAGTGTCGAGCC
>NZ_JARWLA010000101.1:0-2084 GCF_047445805.1 Rhizobium sp. BR 314
ATCGGCACCTTCACCACCTCCGAAACCGGCTTCAACGGCTCGATCCGCACGCTCGCCCTCAACGTCAAGGCCCGCATCGCCCGCATCGAAAACCCCTCCGACAAGGGCCCGCACTTCCGCATCTACGCAGGCAATGTCGAGCTGGGCGCGGCCTGGCAGAAGCGCTCGGAGCAGGACCGCGACTACCTCTCGGTCAAGCTCGACGATCCGAGCTTCCCCGCCCCGATCTACGCAACGCTCACCGAGGTCGAAGGCGAGGACGGCTACCAGCTGATCTGGTCCCGCCCCAACCGGGACTGAGACCCGGACAAGGCCCCGCCGAAAGGCGGGGTCAAAACCGGTGACAGAGACAAGCCTGCGGCAGGCATCGAGCCTGCCGCCGGCTTTTTCGGTGCGATACGGAGAGGGACAATTGTCTGCTCAGATCGGGGTATCGTGTCGGGAGAAAATGTCGGCGTCGAAGGACGCGCGGTTCCCCCCAATTTTGCCTCCGCTTCGTACCTGCGCTCCAACAAAATCGGCTCCCCCACGCGCCGGCTCCGCCGGTCGCTGCCGCGCTCCTTGACCCCGTCATCTCCTCCCGCCCCGCGGTCTCGTCTTTCACGAACTCAAGGAGATTAGACGATGACGATCGAACAGCACATCGAGGAACTGCGGGCCGAGTTGAGGAACGCCTGCGATGCCGTCGAGCGGCGCCAGGTCGAAGCGGAGCTTCAGCTCGCCCAGGCTGATCTGGCCGTGGCGCTTGCCGAACAGGACGGCATCATCGAAGCCGAGCCGCCTTTCTGAGGCGGCTTTTCTGCGGCACGTCGAGCCGGTTCGCCGGATTGACCGGCTTATCGGCTGTCGGGGGTTTCACCCCTCGACACTCCCGCCGGCTCCCGCCGGATACGGTCGCGGCCCCTTCTGGCCCGCGGGTCTCTTCTCTCTCTGACGTCCCATTTTACTCCAGCAAATCCGGCGTCAAGAACGGCGCGGTCTCCCCCAATTTTTCCGTCGCTGCGCTACCCGAAAAATCGGCTCCCCCGCTTGCAAGTCGCGTTCCGCGCTCCTTGACCCCTCTTTGCCACGGAGTGGCCGATCTCCGTCATCAAGATGAAGGAGATCACATCATGACCACGGATCAGAACCTTATGCTCCACACGAAGCTTTCCGGTTTCCGGCTCGTCGTGCTTGCAAACCGCTTCGGCTGCGATACCACGTTTTCACGAGCGCTTCATGACCGCCTGATCGAAGGGCTCGATGCGGCTCACGCTCGCCTCCGCACCATCATGGCATTGGAACGGAGCGTTCTTGCCGGCGACGACGACTATGCCGCCTATCGGCTCGCAGGCGAGAACGAGATGTTCGAGCGTTTCACCATCAACTTGCAGGATGAGCTCGAGATCGATTTCGACACGCACGAATACCGCATCAACGGTGGCGGTTGGACCAATGCTTTGTCGGCGGATTGCGACGGCGTCGATATCGATTATCCAAGGCTGGTCGCGATGTGCGAGACCGAACTGGGTTCCTTGGCAGCGATCGTCAGGGATATCCGCCAGGAAACAGGCATCGTCATTCATGCGGCCCGTGTCGTCTACACAACGTACGAAAGCTCCTGAGGCGGCTTTTGCGATTTCCGCGGACGGCGAGAGCGGCTGCGTGAGGGCATTGGCAAGCTTTCGATCGCAGCGAGCGCGACCAGTTCAACGTCTCCTTGTCGACAAGCTGTCATCTCTCATCGGGGATATTGCAGCCCGTCCGTCCGGCCGCAACCTGGCGCCGCCGGAATTTTCCCCGCCGCATTCTGCGGCTCCTCGCGCGTCAAAATTCAGGCGCCGCCAGATCCTCCACATCCGTTTCGGCCTTGCAAGGTGCAACCCTGCTTCCCGGTCTGCTGTCGATCCCCGCAATGACGCAATCGACAAGGAGATCCATCATGCAACAGCTCGCTCAATTCCTCGCCGCCACCGGCCGCCAACTCCGCGCCCTCGGCAAGGTGATCAGCCACTTCTTCCGCAAGGGCAAGCTCGCATTGAAGCTTGCGATCAAGATCCCGTTCTTCGTTGACATCGAAGTGTCGTTCGAGACCGATTGGAACC
>NZ_JARWLA010000102.1:0-2075 GCF_047445805.1 Rhizobium sp. BR 314
AAGTCCCAACGCTCTCCATTCATAGAAATAGCGCTGGACGGTCGAGCAGGGTGGAAAATCCTTCGGCAGCATCCGCCATTGGCAACCAGTTGTGGCGATGTAAAGCAGGGCATTCACCACCTCTCGCAAATCCGTGGTCCGCGGGCGGCCCAAGCGGCGCGGCATTGGCAGGAAAGGCTGAACCAGACCCCATTCCCGATCCGTCATATCGCTTACGTAGCGTGCCGTTCGCCGGGCATATTGCCGACGGGTGATTTTGGTCCAGGCCATCGTGTTCTCCATCGAATCTCGCAAATCCGAAGGAATCATAACCTGTTGAAATCACCCACCTCTTTTTGAGGCAGCCTCTGAGCTTAGAACTGCACGTGCCAGTTTCCCGGCATGCAGCTCAAGCCTCTGCTAAGCCCTCAGCGACGAGAGCCACCGGTTCCGGTGATAATAAAAGGGAGTGGGATCGTGGATCGAGCTTATCCGCTCGTGGCGAGGGTTGGTGTCGCCGTAGGGCGAAGTAACCATCCCACGCCGGATCGAATGGATTGGCGTCAGCCCGTACCCTCGCCGTTTGAGTGACGATAATCCTCCGATGCATTTCCCGGGTGTGTCCCAGATGGTCCGGTCCACCCCGGGTGTTCTCTTTCCTCTATTTTCCGTTACTCGCTTCACGGCCAATGCCTTGCCGCTGAACGAGTGGGTCAGCAGCCGTTGTAAGGCTTTTACCTTGCCCCAGCGGCGTTCCCGAACTGCTTTCGCGATACGCACTTGCAGCCGCCGCACGGATTGTCGAACCTTGCTCCAGTCAATCTGGTTCCAGTCCGCCGTTCCGCGGGAGGCTGCACCAGTCATTTTCATGACCGCCATTTGCTTTTCCTCCTGTAAGGGTTCTGCCTGTTCTCTCGCGATGAGAGACCAGTCGGAAGTCTGCTCCCTTTCGGGCGGGGTGATGTTGGTTGCCCATAACCCCTATCCGCGCCATTGCAGCACGGCCTTCGCTTTCTCCAACATCCTTTACCCGCACCTCCGACAGCGTTCCTTGCGGTCGGCCTGCCCGTTGCCGGGCGGGGATACGGGCTTACCGTGTTTCACTTGAATAACAGGAGCGGGTTAGACCCTGCCTTTTCGCCGGCGGTCATGTTGTCCGTGTGCTTCCAAACTAGCGGGAAGCATCCGACCGTGCACCTTTTGGTTCAAGCCTGTCAGCATCTTTGGCTTGTTCTCGATGACGACGAGTACAGCAGTTCACTTGAGTTGGTCATACCGCCCAGCCTAGCGCCCGATCCGCGTCGATGCTCGCAGATGATGCCTCCACCTCACGGCTTCCGCACGGCCCGAGGGCCCGGCTACATTGTCCCGGCAGCTTCACACCGGATTGTTGCCAATCCCGCATGTGCCGGTAGGCTACAGACGACGGAACGTCAGGTTCTCTGCGTGGTTTTTCTCCTTTCCCTTTCGAACAATTATTCAAGCGACTTCACGTCGCACCGAGCTCTTCGAGCTGTAATTCAGACGCGCCGTGCGCTCGGACCTCTGACCGCGCAGTTCGCGCCGGAGCTTTTCGATCGCCAGTTCCAGACTGACGATCAGCGCCTCGCTGTCCGACAGCATGGCCTGTGCATTGGCAGCTTGGGCCACCGCGATGTCCCGCTCGGCGGCAACGACATCGCGTTCGGCCTGAAGGATCGCACGCTCGGAAAGCAGCGCCCGATAGGCGCTTGTAAGGTCCGCAGGAAGATCGGAGGGCTTCGATACCATGAGCCATCTGATCAGATTCACTCAACATTTTCAATATAATAATGCTATCCGACCTTCGTCGGACGAGAGGTTTCCTGCGGATGGCGCCAATCAATTCCGGACAACAAATAAGAAAGCTGCGCAGGCGATATCGCTATCGCGCCGCCTTCCGCAGACGGCCAGACGAACCGCCCGCGGTCTAACTTTTTGGCATAAAGCGATAGTCCGACACCGTCATGCCATAGGGCCTTGATCAATCGACCATTTCTCCCGCGGAAAACAAAAACGTCGCCCTGGAACGGATTGCGGCTAAGCCCCTCTTGCACGATGAGAGCCAACCCCTGCAT
>NZ_JARWLA010000103.1:0-1881 GCF_047445805.1 Rhizobium sp. BR 314
ACATACTGCGGCGCGATCAGCTTGACCTCATGGCCGAGTTTCATCAGCTCTCGAGCCCAGTGGTGCGCGCTGCCGCAAGCTTCCATGGCCACCAGTGCAGGCGGCTGATTTCCCATGAATCGCAGAAACTGGCCGCGTGGCAGCTTCTTGCGGAACTGCACCTCTCCCGCCATCGACGCGCCATGAAGCACGAAAACGTTCTTTGCCAGGTCTACCCCGATCATTATATCCTTCATCTGCCGCTCTCTCCGCTCAGTGGCCTATACGACCACATCCTTGGCACATCACGATGCCGTCTGGGGAGGGCGGCAACCACTCCATCTTAACCGCCTGGTTTGAATTGACTTGATATCGAGTTTTCATGACCGAAACTCCACTTGCCCACTTCAGACGCCACCGCTTTCCCGCTGAGATCATTGCCCATGCCGTATGGCTCTACTATCGGTTCCAGCTCAGCTTTCGTGACATCGAAGATATGCTTGCTGAGCGCGGCATCGACGTCTCATTCCAGACGGTCTCGGGATGGGCGACGAAATTTGGCCTGAAGTTTGCTCGTCAGCTCCGGCGCCGCTCACGCGGCCACTTTGCCGACAAGTGGCAGCTCGATGAGATGGTGGTGACGATCAAGGGAAAGAAATATTGGCTGTGGCGTGCTGTCGATGCAAATGGTTACGTGCTCGACGCCCTGCTACAAAGCCGAAGGAACAAGGCAGCCGCCAGCGTCTAATGCGCAAGCTGCTCAAGGACCAGGGTACCGCCCCACGCGTGATGGTGACCGACAAGCCGCGTTCCTATTCGGCCGCAAAGGCCCAGCTGATGCCAGGCGTCGAATATCGCTCGCACAAAGGATTGAACAACCGAGCTGAGAATTCCCATCTTGCCGTGCGACGACGCGAGTGACGCATGATACACTTCAAGTCCGCGCGACAATGTCAGCGTTTTGTCTCAACTCACGGTCAGATCGCCAATCTCTTCCTTCTTCACCGGAAATGCTTGTCCGCCGCAGATCATCGCCAGCTTCGCACTCACGCCATCTCGATCTGGCGTGAAATCGCTGGCTCGATCGGCGCTTGAGCACCAGGCCGCATAGATTCATGCGTTCTTCACACCGTTAAGGCGACGCCACCCATCAAGAAATTAAGAATGCAGCGGCGTGGTGGGCACGGAAATCTTCTATAGACGTTGTAATTCGTATGCATTACAGCCGGTTTTTCAGCTGGAGATAACTATGGCTTCGAACGCACTCGTTCAAACTCGCATTGATGCTGAGGTTCGAGATCGCGCCTCTGCGGTGCTTGAAAGCATGGGTCTTACGGTGTCGGACGCAGTTCGTATCCTACTCACCCGGACGGCAAACGAGGGAGCATTACCGCTCGAGCTTGTGTCAGGCAACGAAGCTCACGATGCTTGGTTTCGCAGTAAGGTCCTTGAAGCGCTGAACGACACGCGACCGGACGTTCCTGATGATGAAGTCGAGGCTCATTTCGAGAAACGGCGAGCGGCAGCGCGCCTTAAAGCAGCGGCCCACAAGTCCTGAAGCTCACCTGATCAGCGTTTGCGTTATCAGATCGAGACGCCATCTTCACCTTTATCGAGGCGGATAATCCCTTAGCTGCGGTCATGGTCGACGAACGGATCGTCGCGGCCGCTCGTCGCTTAATGGATTTTCCCGCGAGTGGTCGTGTTGGCAGAATTGCAGGGACGCGCGAACTGGTGATCAACGGTACCCCATACGTCGCAGCTTATGCTGAAACGCAATCGGCGGTTCGTATTCTCCGCATACTTCATGGCGCGCAGGAATGGCCAGACACTATTCCAACCAGCTAGGCTTCCAACTCGTGTCTGGGTCAATGGGTCGCCAGTTCGGATCCCATCAAGAGC
>NZ_JARWLA010000104.1:0-1706 GCF_047445805.1 Rhizobium sp. BR 314
ACATCGAAGTGTCGTTCGAGACCGATTGGAACCTGCGCCGATGAGGCGCCTTACGGCCCGCTTCGGCGGGCCGTTCTCATTGTGCCACTGAGGCGCGCGGACGATAGCCGCGCTTGCGCTTTCGTCGGAGCAGATCGAGGAACAGGTCTACAGCTTCCTCTTCCCGACCGAAATGATGGATCATCATCTGTCCCTTGCTTCCGATGCGGCCCCATTTGCGCAGGAGACAGACGTCCCCGAACAGGTTCGGCTCGATTGACATGGCATAATAGCGCGCCATGTTCTTCGCTACATCGGTGCGTTCGACATAAAGATGGTAGGGTTGCGCGATCATGAGGGTAGAATCGCCGACCCCGGGAAACGCGTCCAACGACACTTATGAATCGGTCGGCGCTGATCGATTCACGACGGTGATGATAAGCGAGGGGACGAGACAGGCTTGGTGCGAGACGCCTTCGGCGCACGGCTCTACTCGCTCACGCTCCCCGAACCCGCCGGGCGGTTTCGGCCATCCGGCAACGATCCTCTCGCGGGTCCTCAGCCGCACCATCCATGTCTGGCACCGTCCCAGCGCCTGGCGAGGCCCTCATCGACAAGTCTGTCCCCGATCGAGTGCCCGGATCGTGTTACGGTCCGGAGCTTGCGACCATACTTGTCTTCATCGCGCAAGCCAGCGGAAAGCGAGAAGTTGCCGGCATTCAGCAGCGCCAGCAGGCGTGCCTTCGCCGCCTCGCCCTTGATGCGTTCCGCTTCGCAGCGCGGCGGGCTGAGTTCCGGCGTGTCGATATCCGCGATGCGGATTTTCTGGCCCTCGAACCAGAAGGTATCGCCGTCGACGACGCAGTTCATGCGCGCGCTCTCGCGCAAAACGCAAACGCGGCCGCCAATCTATCTGCCGCCGGCGTTCTGGCCAAAGCGAGTACGCCAGAGAGATCGCCGCCGCCGAAGGCAAACCAGCCTCCAGCAGCAACAATGATGGCTGAGATCAACGCCATCAGCGATGTGCGCGGACCTTTCTGTCCGGACTGGGGTGACTTTCCCCGCAGGCGATATCGATCATTCCTACTGCCGGACTTCCGCGGCCTTCTTAACGGAACCACATTCGATTTCGCCACTTGCCCGTCCTCTTCTGTTTGCCTCAAGCTATCTCGGACCTGGTTTCATCTGCGTTTACGGCCCGACCTGAAGTCGGGCCGGCAGGATGGTGTGCGCAGGCGGGGCGCAGTCGGTCCCGCCTCCCCTTCGGGTTACTCAAGTTGAGGCTCCTGCGGCTGCGCTGTTTCCCGCCCCTCGCACGACGAGAATTCCCGAAATCCCGCCCGTTGGGCGGCCGCTATGCTGATTTCTCCGATACTCTTCATTATGCTCGATCGGCCTTGCTCGTTGCACTGCGCGCCGGCTCGATCGGATGCGCGTCGGGCCTGCCTTTGAGCTGGTGAAACTTGTTCGTCCCGACGCACCTCTTCATATCCTCTCGCCGGAACCAGATGGCACGGCCGCATCTCAGCGGTGCGTTCCCCGCCGTGAAGACGATCTGCTCGTCGGCACGCATGCGCAGGACCTCATGAGGCTGGATCAGAGGTCTGGCGGCCAGTTGCTTCGATCGTGTGCGAGACGATCCCCTCGCCTGAGAACTGCGGCTGACCTGGTCGATCTCGACCGTCGTCATGCCGCAACGGCGCGAGATGTAATCGGCGGTTTCGGGA
>NZ_JARWLA010000105.1:0-1513 GCF_047445805.1 Rhizobium sp. BR 314
GTTGGTTAGAGCACACGCTTGATAAGCGTGGGGTCGGAAGTTCAAGTCTTCCCGGGCCCACCATTTGCAGATTGCGAATGTGGGTTGGGAATAGACGGTGACGCGGAAGTTGCCGAACCTCAATGAAGATTGGGGCGATCGAGCTGATGGGGCTGTAGCTCAGCTGGGAGAGCACCTGCTTTGCAAGCAGGGGGTCAGCGGTTCGATCCCGCTCAGCTCCACCAAATCGATTGGTGTCGAGACTGACGGCAAGTGTCTTCTGAAGAAATAAAGGTTTTGCATCGGCCTTAGGGGCTGAATGCGTGTTCTGCATACATTGTGAAGAGAAGATTGATCTGGAGGCTTCCAGGTGTTTTGGGTTTAGGCCCGAAGCGTCCGAGCCCGGACCTTGTGATATCGTGGATGGCCTAGCCGGCTGGAAACGAAGGAGGGGACGGAGGTAGGAAGGAAGCTTGTCGCTCTGGATTGTCATTGTTGGTCCTCTTKGAGGACTTCTGATGGACAATCGGATTACCGTTGCCTGACCGCGCGGTATCGGATCCAATCTCGAGAAGCTGGTCTTAAGATAGACCGCAAGTGAGCTGCTCGGCGTAGCTCCAATATCTCGCGAAAGCCTTATGGCTTTTGCGTAAAAGCGGATCTATCGAACACGTCGATGGCATCTGATTGGCGCGATTGTAAAAGGTAATCGCGCTTTGGACTGACCGTATGGTCAGATTTGGCACCCCTTCGAGCGCAAGCGAGGAGGAAAGGTTTGCCAAATCCAATAAGGATGAGCATTGGCAATGAGAACGATCAAGTGTCGTAAGGGTATTTAGTGGATGCCTAGGCATGCACAGGCGATGAAGGACGTGATACGCTGCGAAAAGCCGTGGGGAGCTGCGAATAAGCTTTGATCCATGGATCTCCGAATGGGGCAACCCACCTTAAATGCTTGGGAAATCATTCTGGTTGTCGGACCTTTGGTCCGACGTTACGGCGAACGATCGCCGACGCGCTCTGCGCTTTGTTGGTGCCCTGCTCGGGTTCGAGTGTGGCAGCAGCACAGGCCAGAGGCCTGTCGTCGGTCGTCCGACGCGCCCACGCAGCGCCGCCCGAAGGGCGGAACAAGCGTGAGTGAGAAACCCGAATGGTTTCCAAGCATTATCAATAAGGTATCTTCACCTGAATAAAATAGGGTGTAAGAAGCGAACGCAGGGAACTGAAACATCTAAGTACCTGCAGGAAAGGACATCAACCGAGACTCCGCAAGTAGTGGCGAGCGAACGCGGACCAGGCCAGTGGCAATGAAGTTTAAAGTGGAAGAACCTGGAAAGGTTTGCCGTAGAGGGTGACAGCCCCGTACGCGTAGATAGCTTTATTGTCCTAGAGTAGGGCGGGACACGTGAAATCCTGTCTGAACATGGGGAGACCACTCTCCAAGCCTAAGTACTCGTGCATGACCGATAGCGAACCAGTACCGTGAGGGAAAGGTGAAAAGCACCCCGACAAGGGGAGTGAAATAGAACCTGAA
>NZ_JARWLA010000106.1:0-1274 GCF_047445805.1 Rhizobium sp. BR 314
TGTCGGCGGCGACAGCGCCGCGCCACCGGCAGCGTGACCGAGGCTGGCGTCAATGTTCTTGACGACGCGGCTCATAATACGGCGACTGGCCATCTGACCGGCGCTGATGTCGACAGCCCGACGCTCACCTGGTCTCTGATTGCCGGCAATGGCCAGACCAGCAACGTAGGCGGCTCTGTGACTGGTGCTTACGGCACGCTGAGCGTCGATCAGAGCGGCAACTGGACCTATCACCTGGATCAGTCGAAGGCCAATCCGCTGAATGTCTCGGATCATCCGCAGGAAAGCTTCACGGTTCAGTTGAACGACGGCCAGGGCGGCATCACGACGCAGACGGTCGTGGTCACGGTCAACGGCACGAACGATGCCCCGACGATTAAGCTTGTCGGCGGCGACAGCGCCACCGGCAGCGTCACCGAGGCTGGTATTGGCGTAGCCGACGACAGCGCTCACAACACGGCAACCGGCCATCTGACCGGCGCTGATGTCGACAGCCCGACGCTCACCTGGTCTCTGATTGCCGGTAATGGCCAGACCAGCAACGTAGGCGGCTCTGTGACTGGTGCTTACGGCACGCTGAGCGTCGATCAGAGCGGCAACTGGACCTATCACCTGGACCAGTCGAAGGCCAATCCGCTGAATGTCTCGGATCATCCGCAGGAAAGCTTCACGGTTCAGYTGARCGACRGCCAGGGCGGCATCACGACGCAGACGGTCGTGGTCACGGTCAACGGCACGAACGACGCTCCGACGATTAAGCTTGTCGGCGGCGACAGCGCCACCGGCAGCGTGACCGAGGCTGGCGTCAATGTTCTTGACGACGCGGCTCATAATACGGCGACTGGCCATCTGACCGGCGCTGATGTCGACAGCCCGACGCTCACCTGGTCTCTGATTGCCGGCAATGGCCAGACCAGCAACGTAGGCGGCTCTGTGACTGGTGCTTACGGCACGCTGAGCGTCGATCAGAGCGGCAACTGGACCTATCACCTGGACCAGTCGAAGGCCAATCCGCTGAATGTCTCGGATCATCCGCAGGAGAGCTTCACGGTTCAGTTGAACGACGGCCAGGGCGGCATCACGACGCAGACGGTCGTGGTCACGGTCAACGGCACGAACGACGCTCCGACGATTAAGCTTGTCGGCGGCGACAGCGCCACCGGCAGCGTGACCGAGGCTGGTATTGGCGTAGCCGACGACAGCGCTCACAACACGGCAACCGGCCATCTGACCGGCGCTGATGTCGACAGCCCGACGCTCACCTGGTCTCTGAT
>NZ_JARWLA010000107.1:0-1270 GCF_047445805.1 Rhizobium sp. BR 314
GTCGAGCCGGACAGGCTATAGGTCGCAGGTGTATCCGCCCCCGTATTGAACAGATTGGAGACATTACCGGTGGCAGTGCCACCAAAGCCGGTCTCGCCGGTGGCTTCACCGACCAGCGCGTCTTCATCGACCGTCGCCGTCTGGGTGTTGGCCGTCACCGTCGGCTGATCGTCGATGATGGTCAGCTTCAGCGCATTGGCGGCAGCCGCCGTCGTGCTGCCGTCATCATCGGTGACATGCAGCAGGTTGCTGACATCGAAGGAGAAGGTCCCCTCCGGCGAGCCATTCTGCGGCGTCTCATTGTCGATCGCGGCCGACAACGTAAAGCTGTAGGCTCCGGTACTTTCGGTCAGCGCCAGCGTGAACACCGTCGTCGCACCGGCCTTAGCCGTCAGCGTATCGACGCCACCGCTGCTGCTGATCGCATAGGTCACCGCGACACCATGCGAGGTCAGTGCCGGCAGGCCAGAGGTCGAGCCGGACAGAGAGTAGGTCGCAGGTGTATCCGCCCCCGTATTGAACAGGTTGGAGAYATTRCCGGTGGCGGTGCCRCCAAAGCCRGTCTCGCCGGTGGCTTCACCGACCAGCGCGTCTTCGTCGACCGTCGCCGTCTGGGTATTGGCGGTCACCGTCGGCTGATCATCGATGATGGTCAGCTTCAGCGCATTGGCCGCAGCCGCCGTCGTGCTGCCGTCATCATCGGTGACATGCAGCAGGTTGCTGACATCGAAGGAGAASGTCCCCTCCGGCGAGCCATTCTGCGGCGTCTCATTGTCGATCGCGGCAGACAATGTGAAGCTGTATGCGCCGCTCGCTTCGGTCAATGCCAGGGTAAAGACAGTCGTTGCCCCGGCCGAAGCGGTCAGCGTATCGACGCCACCGCTGCTGGTGATCGCATAGGTCACGGCRACACCATGCGAGGTCAGTGCCGGCAGGCCWGAAGTCGAGCCGGACAGGCTATAGGTCGCAGGTGTATCCGCYCCCGTATTGAACAGGTTGGAGATATTACCGGTGGCGGTGCCACCAAAGCCRGTCTCGCCGGTGGCTTCACCGACCAGCGCGTCTTCGTCGACCGTCGCCGTCTGGGTATTGGCGGTCACCGTCGGYTGRTCRTCGATGATGGTCAGCTTCAGCGCATTGGCCGCAGCCGCCGTCGTGCTGCCGTCATCATCGGTGACATGCAGCAGGTTGCTGACATCGAAGGAGAACGTCCCCTCCGGCGAGCCATTCTGCGGCGTCTCATTGTCGATCGCGGCAGACAATGTGAAGC
>NZ_JARWLA010000108.1:0-1179 GCF_047445805.1 Rhizobium sp. BR 314
AAATGGCAAAGAGTAAGTTTGAGCGCAATAAGCCGCACGTCAACATTGGTACGATTGGGCACGTTGACCACGGCAAGACGTCATTGACGGCAGCGATCACGAAGTACTTCGGCGAGTTCAAGGCGTACGACCAGATCGACGCTGCTCCGGAAGAGAAGGCTCGTGGTATCACGATCTCGACGGCGCACGTTGAGTATGAGACGCCGAACCGTCACTACGCTCACGTCGATTGCCCCGGCCACGCTGACTATGTCAAGAACATGATCACGGGTGCTGCACAGATGGACGGCGCGATCCTGGTTTGCTCGGCTGCCGACGGCCCGATGCCGCAGACGCGCGAGCACATCCTGCTTGCTCGTCAGGTTGGCGTTCCGGCAATCGTCGTGTTCCTGAACAAGGTCGACCAGGTTGACGACGCCGAGCTTCTCGAGCTGGTTGAACTGGAAGTTCGCGAACTTCTGTCGTCCTACGACTTCCCGGGCGACGACATCCCGGTTGTCAAGGGTTCGGCGCTTGCTGCTCTTGAAGACAGCGACAAGAAGATCGGCGAAGACGCGATCCGCGAGCTGATGGCTCAGGTTGACGCCTACATCCCGACGCCGGAGCGTCCGATCGACCAGCCGTTCCTGATGCCGATCGAAGACGTGTTCTCGATCTCGGGCCGTGGTACGGTTGTGACGGGTCGTGTTGAGCGCGGTATCGTCAAGGTTGGTGAAGAAGTCGAAATCGTTGGCATTCGCCCGACGTCGAAGACGACGGTTACCGGCGTTGAAATGTTCCGCAAGCTGCTCGATCAGGGCCAGGCAGGCGACAACATCGGCGCACTGGTTCGCGGTGTTAACCGTGACGGCGTTGAGCGTGGTCAGATCCTGTGCAAGCCGGGCTCTGTCAAGCCGCACAAGAAGTTCATGGCCGAAGCCTACATCCTGACGAAGGAAGAAGGCGGCCGTCATACGCCGTTCTTCACGAACTACCGTCCGCAGTTCTACTTCCGCACGACGGACGTGACGGGCATCGTGACGCTTCCGGAAGGCACGGAAATGGTTATGCCAGGCGACAACGTCACGGTTGCCGTTGAGCTGATCGTTCCGATCGCGATGGAAGAAAAGCTTCGCTTCGCTATCCGCGAAGGCGGCCGTACCGTCGGCGCTGGCATCGTTGCATCCATCGTCGAGTAAT
>NZ_JARWLA010000109.1:0-1124 GCF_047445805.1 Rhizobium sp. BR 314
AACAAGACAAGGTTTCGGGCGGGCACCACCATCAGCCCACCGGAGCAAGGTCCCTTCGCCGGGACGATGGAGCGGATAGGCCGATGAACCGCAAGCAGCACTGAGGTGACTGCGCGTCCTTAGATTGGCCAGCCGGTCCTCAGCAGACCCCATAAAGCAGCGACCCCGGCGTCGACTGCGGACAGAAGCAAGCACTCGGCGAGGGATTAAGCTCAAAAGGGATTGACTCGGGACAGCCCGTTACAGAAGCGGTTCACACGGAGAATGTCTGGCAAGCCACGCGATCCCTGCGCGCTTCCCCATGCCGTCAGCAACACTTCGCGAAATGTTCTGCGATGGGTAACGGTAGAGAATGTCAGCCAGCGGATTGGCAGGCGGGCGACAGCAACGCCATAAAGCAAAATCGGACTCAGTCCATATTGCTTAGCGTCCGCGAGCTTAATGGGATCACGCGCAGCCACAATGCCATGCTGAGGGTGGTGGAACAGAAACTTGGCAGTTGAGACGCAAAAGTGATGTTCGCGGTTTGGCTGTTGCGCCTGATTGTCCATGGGTGCTCTCAAAATACTGAAACCAATATAGACCATGGTACAATTTCGGCGCAAAGGTCCAAAGAATTTCCCTGCTTTGAACAGCGCTTGTTTGCAATACCTTGGCAGCACGCCCCGAGCAAAATACACCGGATCGGGGTTGCCGTCGCTTGCGCTGACGCTTTGCATATTGTGCACGCATTCCCGTCTGAACCGAGCGCAGCCGTCTGGCTGCACTGATATTTTTTTACGATCTTTACGGTCGGCGTAGGCTCTGAGAGTCGGATTCGAAAAGCGTTCAACGATATCCATACCTTGCTAGCCGTCTGGTGATGAGACGAATGTGGGCGATCATGATCCACGCTTCGGCTGATGCGATCGAGCGTTCGACGTCTTTGGCCAATCTGCGGCATCTGCCAAGCCAGGCGAAGGTCCGTTCGACCACCCATCGACGCGGCAGAACCTCGAAGCCTTTCGCCTTGTCTGAGCGCTTGATGATCTCGATCGTCCAGCGCCCGATCTTTTTCAGTCGCCGCTTCAACTTATCGCCCGCATAGCCACCATCGGCGAAGACATGCAGTAACCATGGCCACC
>NZ_JARWLA010000110.1:0-1021 GCF_047445805.1 Rhizobium sp. BR 314
CTGCCGGCAGCCGGCACTGACCTCGCATGGTGTCGCGGTGACCTATGCGATCAGCAGCAGCGGTGGCGTCGATACGCTGACGGCGTCCGCTGGAGCGACCACGGTATTCACGCTGGCACTGACGGAAAGTACCGGAGCCTACAGCTTTACGTTGTCGGCCGCGATCGACAATGAGACGCCGCAGAATGGCTCGCCGGAGGGGACCTTCTCCTTCGATGTCAGCAACCTGCTGCATGTCACCGATGATGACGGCAGTACGACGGCGGCTGCCGCCAATGCGCTGAAGCTGACCATCATCGACGACCAACCGACGGTGACGGCCAACACCCAGACGGCGACGGTCGACGAAGACGCGCTGGTCGGTGAAGCCACCGGCGAGACCGGCTTTGGTGGCACCGCCACCGGCAATGTCTCCAACCTATTCAATACGGGAGCRGAYACACCTGCGACCTATAGCCTGTCCGGCTCGACYTCTGGYCTGCCGGCACTGACCTCGCATGGTGTCGCGGTGACCTATGCGATCAGCAGCAGCGGTGGCGTCGATACGCTGACGGCGTCCGCTGGAGCGACCACGGTATTCACGCTGGCACTGACGGAAAGTACCGGAGCCTACAGCTTTACGTTGTCGGCCGCGATCGACAATGAGACGCCGCAGAATGGCTCGCCGGAGGGGACCTTCTCCTTCGATGTCAGCAACCTGCTGCATGTCACCGATGATGACGGCAGYACGACGGCGGCTGCSGCCAATGCGCTGAAGCTGACCATCATCGATGATCAGCCGACGGTGACCGCCAATACCCAGACGGCGACGGTCGACGAAGACGCGCTGGTCGGTGAAGCCACCGGCGAGACCGGCTTTGGCGGCACCGCCACCGGCAATGTCTCCAACCTATTCAATACGGGAGCGGATACACCTGCGACCTATAGCCTGTCCGGCTCGACTTCTGGTCTGCCGGCACTGACCTCGCATGGTGTCGCGGTGACCTATGCGATCAGCAGCAGCGGTGGCGTCGATACGCTG
>NZ_JARWLA010000111.1:0-845 GCF_047445805.1 Rhizobium sp. BR 314
AGCTTGATCGTTTCATTGCTGCCGGACTTGGCGCGCTCCTTGAGCATGCTGGTATAAGCCGAGTACCCATCCACTTGCAGGATGCCGCTGAACCCGGCGAGATGACGCGCGACACACTTGCCACCCCTGCTGTCTTCGAAGCGATAGGCAACCATCGGCGGGCCAGACCCGCCAAACGGTCGGTCATCGCAAGCGTAGGCCCATAACCACGCCTTCATCGTTCTACCAGAGCCGGGGACCAGCGTCGGTAAGGTGGTCTCGTCTGCAAAAACCCTCTCTCCGGCTTTAATGCGTTCCAAGATGTAATCCGCCAAGATCCGCAGCTCGAAGCCCAGATGCCCCATCCATTGGGCCATCAAAGAGCGGCTGAGAACCACGCTGTCGCGCAGATAGATCGCCTCCTGCCGGTAGAGCGGAAGACCATCGGCGTATTTCGACACGGCGATATAGGCCAGCAACCGTTCGCTCGGCAGCCCACCTTCGATGATATGCGCGGGCGCCAAAGCCTGCAGCACGCCGTCACGTTCGCGGAAGGCATATTTCGGGCGGCGTGTGACGATGACCCTGAACTTCGGCGGTATGACATCAAGCCGCTCGGATCGGTCCTCGCCGATCAGAACCTTTTCCAAGCCTTGGCAGTCGTCGGGGATCTCCGGCTCGATCACTTCCTCGATGCGTTCGAGATGGGCGGCAAAACCTTTGCGTGGCCGCGCCTCCCTTTTTGGCCGCTCTTTGCCCACTTGGCCGAGCTCGCTGTCAATCGCCGCAAGGCCAGTCTCGACCTCCTCAAAAGCGAAGTCTATCTGCTCGTCGTTTATCGCCAGCCGCAGTCGCTCGGAGCGCGT
>NZ_JARWLA010000112.1:0-825 GCF_047445805.1 Rhizobium sp. BR 314
ATACCTGGCCTTCAATACCTGGCCTTCATTTATGCCTACACCAGGATCTTCAAACGCTCCCCGGCAGAAGCGGACATGCGTCGCCACTTTGAGGTGACCGCACCGTCTGTACACCAGATGGTGATAACCCTGGAAAAGGCCGGTCTCATTCAACGCCAGCCTGGAGAAGCGCGAAGCATTCAATTGCTCGTACAACCCGAAGCGCTGCCAATCTTGCGATAGCTCAACCCGTCAGAATCTCTGCGGAACGGTACTAGGCGGTCGTCTCCAGCGCTCTCCAGCAGGCCAAGGCCGCTCAGCAAAGGAAAGCCATCATGTTCAATACGAACGCAATTCACAATCTTCCGAATATCCTGATCGCCGTTCTCGCGGCCGTCACGGCATTCCTGATCGCCACCGGCTGCACTCAGTTGACAACGGGGCTTCTCGAATGCTCTCAGTCGTGGATCAGCCCGACCTATACCGCCGCTATCGTCGCTGTCCTTGGGGCGTCCAAGACCCTGATCAACGTCGTTCGGGATGGGTTTGGCGGTCTCATCAAACCCCAGCCACCGGTCGAGAAATGAACAGCGCCGTTCTGCTGACGCTATTCGTAAGCGCTCATTTCCATGCGCGTTGACGCGGCCCGTTTGACCGGGGTCGCCGTCAGACGGCTGCCATTGGATCATGCAGCGGCGGTTTCAGCGTTTCAGCGAAGTTGAAGGGCAGCAGGTCGGTGATGTCGGCTTCGATGACACGCTGCGGTAATTCGGTAAGGACGTGACGCAGATAAGCCAAGGGTTCGATGCCGCAGGCGCGGCATGTCAGCATGAGGCTGTAGATGAC
>NZ_JARWLA010000113.1:0-866 GCF_047445805.1 Rhizobium sp. BR 314
TGAGTCACAAAAAACGGGAGATTCGCGGTTTGCGATGATGTGCTAGCGTGGCGATTCGTGGTCAGCAGGAGCAAGCTGGTCACAAAAAACGGGAGATTCGCGGTTTGCGATGATGTGCTAGCGTGGCGATTCGTGGTCAGCAGGAGCAAGCTGAGATGAATGGCCTGAGCGGAAGAAGTGAATCAGACTTTGCGGATTATGTCGAGAGGCTTGTCGATGTGATCGGCCATGCCGATCGGGCAGAGCCGCTGAAGGATTACTGCCTTGGCCTCATGCTGCCGGTGGAGCGCAAGAGTGTCGAGCCTCTGGCAGCGGTAACGGCACCGGCGAGGGTTTCGTCCAAGCATCAGTCGTTACTGCATTTCGTCGGTCAGGCGCCGTGGTCGGACGAGGCGCTTCTGCGGCGGATTGGCGATTTGGTGCTGCCGCTGATCGAGCGACATGGGCCGATCGAGGCGTGGATTGTAGATGACACCGGCTTTCCCAAGWAGGGCAGGCATTCGGTCGGGGTGGCGCGGCAATATTGTGGCCAACTCGGCAAGCAGGACAACTGCCAAGTCGCGGTCAGCTTGTCGATCGCCAACGTCGCAGCGAGCYTGCCGATTGCCTACCGGCTGTATCTACCCGAGATCTGGGCCGACGATGCCGAGCGGCGGCGCAAGGCGAAGATCCCTGACAGCGTCGCATTCCAGACCAAACCGGCCATCGCGCTGGAGCAGATCCGAGCCGCCCAGGCAGCCGGAGTGGCGCCCGGTGTGGTGTTGGCCGATGCCGGCTATGGCGTGGACGGCGCATTCCGCGCCGGCCTGTCGGCACTCGGCCTCGACTATGTCGTGGGCGTGCAGCCGACACTCAGCGTCTGGCGA
>NZ_JARWLA010000114.1:0-765 GCF_047445805.1 Rhizobium sp. BR 314
TCGCTCCGACGACTGTCCTGGATGGCGAGGGCTCGGTCAAATCGAACGTCGTGTTCTACGCGACGCTGTCGGACACCGACAACGGCCACTATAACTTCACGCTGGTACAGTCTCTCGACGATGCCAAGGATTCCAATGCCATCAAGCTGACCTTCGGCTATACGGCGACGGATTCGGACGGCGATACGTCTTCGAACAGCTTCTCGGTCACCGTCGCCGACGACAAGCCCGTTGCCGGCACCGGCGACGCAGGCTCGGTCACCGAAGGTGCTCTGCCGGGCGGCAATGAGAACCCGCATGTCGCGACCGATGCGATTGCCACCGGTTCGCTGAACATCTCCTGGGGTGCCGACAAYGGCAACACCAACCAGGGCGGCGCCGGCGACCGCTCGGTTGCCTTCACCAATGCCAACGTCACGGCTGAAGGTCAGGACGGCGAGGGCCTGAGCTCACATGGTCAGGTCGTTCATACGGTTCTGCTGGCCGATGGCACGCTGGTTGGCTACACCGGTGAAGTCGCTCCGACGACTGTCCTGGATGGCGAGGGCTCGGTCAAATCGAACGTCGTGTTCTACGCGACGCTGTCGGACACCGACAACGGCCACTATAACTTCACGCTGGTACAGTCTCTCGACGATGCCAAGGATTCCAATGCCATCAAGCTGACCTTCGGCTATACGGCGACGGATTCGGACGGCGATACGTCTTCGAACAGCTTCTCGGTCACCGTCGCCGACGACAAGCCCGTTGCCGGCACCGGCGACG
>NZ_JARWLA010000115.1:0-704 GCF_047445805.1 Rhizobium sp. BR 314
ACGAGCGCCTTGCTGCGTAAACGAGCGCCTTGCTGCGTAACGACTTGTCAGCGCCGGTCGTTGGTCTCGCCAGCGACCGGCAACTCTCGGTCGTCAGCCGCGGTGGGCGCGTCACGATCAGTTGCAAGGTCCAGTTTGCCCCAGATCGAGGTTTTCCGGTCAATCGGCTTGAGCTTCCGGGACGGCTTGATTTCAACGATAAACGGTTTTGTCTGCTGACGCATAAATCCTCCCGGCGACGAATCGCAAGGCGCGACGATAGCGCGGAGGATGGGCAATGCAACGCCCTACGCTCGGGGGTTCAGCGAGGCTTGGGTCTGGCATGTGGACAGGACAGCGGAGCGATGGTTGTAACGGTCGGACGGGCATTCGTGGATTGGCAGCCATTGCCATATCCCTTCGACTACTGCACCAGGCCACGACCTTCGCGGGCTCGATGAGGCATGTCTGATCGAAGACCGGCTTCACCTCGATCGTCTTCCCGCAACGGCCTTGCGAAACTTTCTTCCCCTGAGCGCGATGCGCTCATTCCTCGCGAAGCAACAAAGCTTCTCCTGGCCGCCCTCCATTTCATTCCGGCCTTTCAGGTGCGGTCCGATCGTCCCCGATCCTTGCGACAGCCATCGAGGCCGCGATGGGCGCGGCCCGAAACAGCAAAGGAATACGACAATGGCAACCATCGGCACCTTCACCACCTCCGAAAC
>NZ_JARWLA010000116.1:0-656 GCF_047445805.1 Rhizobium sp. BR 314
CCGAGCCCGAGTTCCTGTTTGAGTTCCTGATAGTCGCGCTCGATGCGCCAGCGCAGCTTGGCGGTGCTGACGAGCTTTGCGAGCGAAGCGGCGGCCGGGAGAGTGGAGAGCCAGTATTTGAGTGGTTCGGCATCACCCTCGGGCCATTCGATCAGCAGCCATTCCTCGGCGCGGGGCTCGGTCAATTTGTAATCCCTGGACGCGGGCCTGACGCGCACGGCGGCGAAGCGAGAGTTGAGGTCAGTGTTGGTTCCTTCCCGCCAGCCGATGATCTGCCAGGCATCTTGCGGCAGTTCCTGCGCCAACGCCTTGGCCGATATCGGGCTGTGCTCGGGGCTGCGGCGCATCAGCGAGGTTGGCCGCCCCTTTCCGCGCCAGGGCTCGGGTGGCAATGGTCCCTCGCCGGGTCGCCAGACGCTGAGTGTCGGCTGCACGCCCACGACATAGTCGAGGCCGAGTGCCGACAGGCCGGCGCGGAATGCGCCGTCCACGCCATAGCCGGCATCGGCCAACACCACACCGGGCGCCACTCCGGCTGCCTGGGCGGCTCGGATCTGCTCCAGCGCGATGGCCGGTTTGGTCTGGAATGCGACGCTGTCAGGGATCTTCGCCTTGCGCCGCCGCTCGGCATCGTCGGCCCAGATCTCGGGTAGATA
>NZ_JARWLA010000117.1:0-641 GCF_047445805.1 Rhizobium sp. BR 314
TCAGATCGTCGGACCACAGAACGACATTGCCGCCATTGCCCGTCGTGACCGCATCGGCATTGATGACCGTATTGGCATCGACCGTCAGCGTCTCGGCATGCTGCAGCGGCCCCTTGCCCTGGCGATTGCCGCCGATATTGACGGTGCCGCCGCCGGTCTTGCCAGAGGCATTGATCTTCGCATTCGCCAGCGTGATCTTGCGGCCCGTCACCTCAACCTTGCCGCCGGTGCCGCGCCTGCTGCTGGCATCGACCTTGCCGGTGACGGCAACTTCGCCATCGCCACCCGACAGCACAATATCGCCGCTTCTGCCCGAGACACCCCTCGCCTCGATCGTCCCCGACATGTTGACCGCCTGCCGCGCCATGTCTCTCGCCGCTGCCGCAGACAGTTGCACCGTCCCGCCTCTGGCCGAGATCCTGCCGCTATTGTCGACCAGTGCCCCATCGCCTTTAGCCTTGGTCGGCACCGCCACCTGCAGGAAGCCGTCKCCGGACAGATCGAGCGTTGCCTGCTCGCCGGATCCCAAGGCCACCTTGCCCATCGGCACGGTGATGACACCAGAATTGGCGACCGTGCCGCCGATCAGCGCCATATAGCCGCCGCGGTTAATCGTGATCGTACCGGCATTCGTCACCGAG
>NZ_JARWLA010000118.1:0-575 GCF_047445805.1 Rhizobium sp. BR 314
GTCATGCACGAGTACTTAGGCTTGGAGAGTGGTCTCCCCATGTTCAGACAGGATTTCACGTGTCCCGCCCTACTCTAGGACAATAAAGTCGTCTACGCGTACGGGGCTGTCACCCTCTACGGCTAACCTTTCCAGGTTATTCCACTTTATACTTCATTGCCACTGGCCTGGTCCGCGTTCGCTCGCCACTACTTGCGGAGTCTCGGTTGATGTCCTTTCCTGCAGGTACTTAGATGTTTCAGTTCCCTGCGTTCGCTTCTTACACCCTATTTTATTCAGGTGAAGATACCTCATCACAATGCTTAGAAACCACTTTGGTTCTTTACGCCGGATAACCGGCGACGGCCTCTGGCCTTGCGAAGCCTTAAGGCTTCGAGCCAATTGCCAACCAAAATGATTTTCTAAGCATTTAAGGTGGGTTGCCCCATTCGGAGATCCATGGATCAAAGCTTATTCGCAGCTCCCCACGGCTTTTCGCAGCGTATCACGTCCTTCATCGCCTGTGCATGCCTAGGCATCCACTAAATACCCTTACGACACTTAATCGTTCTCATTGCCAATGCTCATCCTTATTG
>NZ_JARWLA010000119.1:0-569 GCF_047445805.1 Rhizobium sp. BR 314
GCCCAGATGCCATTGAGGTTGGGGTGGGCCGTCAGCATTGCGGAGGCGACGCGCTCGGATTCGCTTGAGAAATCAGGGCCTCCGACACCGGTCTCCTGGACGATCTTGATATCCGGATAATCCTTGATCGCTTCCTTGAAGCCGACCACGCGTTCTTTGGTGGCAAAAAGGTCGGACGCATGCGGGATGAGACCGATTTCGCCCTTGCCGTCGAGCGCCTTGGCCATGAGCAGTGCGGCGACCTTTCCCATCCCGCGGTTGTCGGAAGAGACGAGGCTCACATAGTCTTTGCCAGCCTTCATCCCGGCGCCGGTCTGGTCAAGGAAGATGATCTTAATGCCAGCGGCAGCAGCTTTCTTGTATGCTGCGGCCGTGGCTGACTGCTCGGCGGGAACGGTGATCATGACGTCAGGTTTGAGCGCCATGACGCTTTCGATGTCTGAAACTTGCTGCTCCGCGCGATATCCAGCATCAGTCGTCGCAACGATTTCGACGCCGAGCTCTTCCAGGGCCTTCTTTTGCCCGGCCATCTGGGCCTTGGCCCAGTCAGACGCCGTGTAGTGCATCAC
>NZ_JARWLA010000120.1:0-559 GCF_047445805.1 Rhizobium sp. BR 314
CCGACGACAGCGCTCACAACACGGCAACCGGCCATCTGACCGGCGCTGATGTCGACAGCCCGACGCTCACCTGGTCTCTGATTGCCGGYAATGGCCAGACCAGCAACGTAGGCGGCTCTGTGACTGGTGCTTACGGCACGCTGAGCGTCGATCAGAGCGGCAACTGGACCTATCACCTGGATCAGTCGAAGGCCAATCCGCTGAATGTCTCGGATCATCCGCAGGAAAGCTTCACGGTTCAGCTGAGCGACAGCCAGGGCGGCATCACGACGCAGACGGTCGTGGTCACGGTCAACGGCACGAACGATGCCCCGACGATTAAGCTTGTCGGCGGCGACAGCGCCACCGGCAGCGTGACCGAGGCTGGTATTGGCGTAGCCGACGACAGCGCTCACAACACGGCAACCGGCCATCTGACCGGCGCTGATGTCGACAGCCCGACGCTCACCTGGTCTCTGATTGCCGGYAATGGCCAGACCAGCAACGTAGGCGGCTCTGTGACTGGTGCTTACGGCACGCTGAGCGTCGATCAGAGCGGCAACTGGACCTATCACCTGGA
>NZ_JARWLA010000121.1:0-515 GCF_047445805.1 Rhizobium sp. BR 314
CTATTGGGTCTGTCAGCGTCATGCCCTTCAAACACAATGCCGGCCGCCGCCATCGCATCGGTAAGATGAAGTTCAAAGTGACCAATTGGTCGGAGTATGAGGCAGGCCTTCGCCGACGCGGCAGCTTGACGCTGTGGATGACCGCTGAAGCTTTGTCGCAGTGGCAAGCGCCGAAGCGCACGACCCGCGGCGGTCAGCCGCGTTACTCTGATCTAGCGATCGAGACCGCACTGACGCTGGGACTGGTGTTCGGCCTGCGTCTCCGTCAGGCAGAGGGATTGCTGATATCGGTGCTGCAACTGATGGGGTTGGCTCTCAGCGTGCCCGATCATACCACGCTCAGCCGGCGCGCAAGCACACGGCGATCGCCTGCCACACGGCAAGGTCGCGGGATTCCCGGAGAACGGCCCGTGCACGTTCTCATCGATAGCACTGGGCTTGAAGTCTACGGCGCCGGCCAGTGGCAGGAGGAAAAGCATGGCGTCAGGTCGCGGCGAAGCTGGCGCAAACTGCAT